>JAXHSV010000012.1:0-23612 GCA_034190305.1 Planctomycetota bacterium
CTTGAACATGGCTACATACTTGATCACGGTATCCGGCCCGGCGGGTTCATCCACATCTAACGGGTTTTTCCGTGGTTGGTTTGCTTTTTGTGTCAGTTCTATGCCAGCCTGGATAATGTAGGCCACGTCGCGCAAGGCCAGCGTGTGCCGTTGAACGCGATGTTCCCCGTAAGGGCTTTTTCGACCAGCGGAGTCAAAGTAGTAGGGAGTGTAAGATTCCGGGCTTTTCATCCATTTCCCAAGGTCGTTAGGTTTGATCTTGTCTTGAATTTCATTTCGGCGGACAGAGAAAAACTGGATCGGCTGAAGGACCGTAATGCGGTGCACGACCCAGCGGAACTGGGGCTTCCATAATATGGCCTCCAGGCAACCACGGGCGGCCGATGGAGTCATGCAGGGATAGGAGACTCTTTCAACCTTCATCACCGGCCGCGTGAAGCAGGCCAAGGGGCCGCTGACAAACATGCAAATCGTGTTCTGTTTCATGGCGTTTCCTTTCAGATCATGTTAACTAACAGCAGAGTAGTTCCTGTTCAAAGATAATTCCCAGGTGTAGATCATACTTGCCCGCCCATCCCCACCATCCATCGGCTAGGGGCTCGAGCAGCCCCAATTTTCTGGCCCGTTCAAAATGATGTCGGTACAGGTTCACTAAGTACGGCTGAAGTTGCTTGGATTGATTCACAGATACGCGCCCGGACGCTCTAATCTTGGTTAGGATTGGCTGAACAGGCGAATTGTCGCGGTTGCCATCTGGACTATAAGGAACAATTATCTGAAAAGTGTTGTTCTCTATGATACGGTAGAGTCGGCATACTTCCGGGAAGTCTAATCTGTTTCGCGGACTGTTCTGGGGATCACCTTGGATGGACTTGCTGTCGGGATCGAGTTTGGCAAGTGTCTTTTCGAAGTAGTAATCATAGGTCTGTGGATCCAGAATATCTGGCCCATCGCTATTTCTATTCCACGCCTCAGCGAGCATTTGTTTGCAGGTATCAGTGGCAATCCTGTACTCGCCTGGTGGTGTTTCACTTTCATTCTCATCTAGTTCGGGCCGAAAAACCACGACTTGGCCTGCGCGGGATTTGCCTTGATCATCGGTTAGCAAACCTTCCCGGTTGCACCGTCCCGCAGCCTGAGCGATAGAATCCAATGGTCCTAATGCGCGGAATACGGCAGGGAAGTCCAGGTTAACGCCGGCTTCCACCAACTGCGTGGAGGCGACCAGGCACGGCTTCTTCGTTTTCAAGCGATGCTTGATCACTTCCAGCAGATCGTATCTGTGCCGCGAACACATGTATGTCGAGAGATGAAATACGCTTTCAGGGCATTTATTGCCGGGTTTTCCGCTCAAAGCGTCAAATAGCCGCCGGGCGTGATCCTTAATGTTGACGATTGCCAAAGCCTGTTTCTCCTTTCCCAGGCGCATCTGTTCGGCAAGTTTCTGCCAAGTAATCGTAACTTCATCTTTGGAAGGCCAAGTTACCTCCACCCTAGGCTTTGGACTATCCGTGCGGTGCATGCGTTGGAACAGGCTGGACGTATCCGGCATGATCTCGTGAATAGTATCTGCCGGAATGCCATCTGGAAGACTACGGCTTTGGCGAATTGCAGGTTGCGTAGCCGTGCAGAATACGAAAGACACTCCCCAGTAATCAACCAGTTCCTTGAGCATGGACAGCGTGGGCCTGTATAAACCTGTAGGGAAAGTCTGGCATTCATCGAAAATGACGACACTACGGGCGATGTGGTGAAGTTTCCTCGCGGCGGCTGGGCGGTTAGAAAATAGGCTTTCAAAAAACTGGACGCTGGTGGTCAGGATGATTGGAGCAATCCAATTTTCCTCCATCCTTTTGGCCCAAGGACTTTCGGCCTCATTCTCGGGTTCTTTTGCCTCTCGGAGAGGTTGTTTAGATGGTTGGTCGGCATACGACAAACTATGATGTTCGAATATTGTTCCATCTTCTGGTTTGACTTTTATTGCCTCGTAATACTCATTGGCTGTTTGCCCCAAGATGTTCAGATATGGGATAACGGTGATAATGCGCTTCGGACCGGCAAGATGTTGATAGTTCTGGCAATGCTTCAGAGCGAATGCAAGGGAAGCCAGCGTCTTCCCACCGCCTGTGGGGACTGACAGCGAGAAGACGCCGGGAGTCATTTCAGCGGCCCTCAAACACGATTCCATAACCTCGCGGCGAATGGCATTCACATCGCCCTTTTGGGGCTTGTCAGATACAAATTTTTTTAATTGAAGCTGTCGTTGCTTCATGTTGAGCGGAGGGGGCTTGTATGTGTAGGGATGCTTTCCTTCTTCCCACGCATTTGTGTCACACCAGTCGGCATCAACCAAACATGAGAATAGCATACGAATCCATACGTCAGAACGCAGAGGGACTGTCGCGATTTCTTCAGGGATTTTCACTTTCTTTATGCTCGATAACTCTGGGCAGTCGTTGACGGCCTCCGGCCAGAGCATCACTAAAGCGTCTTTATACCTCTGATCAACTCCCTTAATTGCAGAATGTGCGGGCAGGCCGGCATGATGACCGTATGGAGCAAAGGCGTGAATAATTCCTAACTCACCTGTCAAAGCCTTAGCTGCACCAACCGGCGCGTGTGCGACACGGGATTCTTTGTTTTTGAGATATTCCTGAAACTCAGTCCTGTATTTTCCCAAATCGTGCAGCAGGCCGGCGAGGTGGGCTGTCTGGGCGAAGGCCTTATCGCCCGGCCTGGCGGCTTCGGCAAATTGCCTGGCCAACTCGGCTACGTTACGCAAATGAACGCATAAAGGCTGCCACTTGTTGCCCGGTTCAGGTTGAGATGGGTGCGAATGCGCCCAGTACTGCTGTTCCATGGTGTTTCCCCAAAGGCGAATCGGCTGTCAATGACCCCGACCCCAACATCGGCACAGCGTAAAGATTCGTTTGCCATCTGTCAAGAAATAGCCGACTTGCCGATTTTTTTCAACCGAACGAATCTGGATCGAATCCGGATTTACCTTGAACATGGGTGCCGGCTACAGCGCGGTTGCATTGCTCGGTCCTATGCGACATAATCCCCCCAATCCTTGCGAGACTGAGCGGCTTTGCGCCGGCCTATCGGGCATTGCGGATTCTTTCCAACGTTCCCATGATTGGTTTCAGTTTCAGTGTGGTTTTGTACACAATAACATTCTCGCCGACGGAGGCTCCTTTGCGCAGTGACCGCTCCGGAACGGCGATCAGAATCTTGTGCTCTCGAAACAGCCGAAGCGTTTGGCGTTTTTTCGCCAGATATTCCGGCGTCCAGAAGCCGACGATTTCCAGCAGCACTTCCGCGCCGTCTTCGTGGCGAAAGACAAAATCCGGAACAAAGGTTGTCTGACGGTTATGAAGAATTTCCCCCTCCCGGTCCAAATACCAACCGTCCCGCCGTTGGCCGAACTTTTTGGCGAAGGATTCTTCCAGGCTTGAGTCGAACTCATCCGCAGCCGGCAGATGACTGGTGAAGCCGTTGCGGTCCGATAGTTTTAGTGTTGCTCTTGTATTCCACGGCGTGGGCACGACAGCGGTCATGTTCCATCCCTTGCAGACCAGCAGTGCCGGCAGGAAGCGGGCGAAGTTAACACCGTAGCGTCGGCTCCGGCGCAGCACCGACGCCAGACCGGCAAATACAATGCGGTACTTCGAAGGCCCCATGCGGTAAATCTCGTGCAGCAGCCGGGCGAGTTTGGCATAGCGGAGGATCGTCTTGAAATCCTTCGTAGCCGTAACGACCATACTCTCGGTCCGGTAGAGACACGCCTGGACCTGGGCGACGTTATAACGAGAAAGCAGCGTTGCGGCATCGGGGTATCCCTCGAACGATTCCAGCCGTTGAAACGGCATCACATCCGCGTAAAGCCTCTCTTCGATCCGGCGCCATGACGTACCGAGAAGTTGAGCGATTTGTGATTTTATTTCCGTTTCGCCGTGCTCAAACAGACGATCCGGCTTGTCAACAAGAGGATGGAATCGCGCCGCTGCGGAATTTACGGCCAGACGGGAACGCACTCTTTACGCAAGAGGTTCGGCCTGCGTGTAATGCGCAACAGCGGCAACAATCTGCGTCTCGCCCAGCGCGCCCTCGGCCACCGGAACGTCGCCTCGACGGAGGCTTATCTGCCTGTGGACCAGGACAAGATGGATGATGCAGTTGTGGGGGGGATGTGACAATAGACCATACATATCATGCTCGCCCATTGTCTTGCCGATCTTGATCACGTTACGCTCGATCAAAAACATATCCACAATTTTTACATCTCCATACTTTCCGTTTTTTTCCACCCATAAATAGAGCGGCAAGCATCATCAGAATGCCAATGACAGCACCAATGATTGTCCAGAAAAAGAATATGGTTATGAAAAGTCCCGCAAACAAAACGATAAGAGCCAAAAGAATCCCTGAGCAATTACCGCTGGATAACGTAGTCTTTTTCATCGATCCTTTGCATTGTGGACAAATGAGATTCATTCGAACCTTTCTATTATTTCGATATTGCCTCCAATTCAGCCTTCATCCCGGCCAACTCTTTTTTTGCCTTTTCCATAATCAGCTCCCTGTCGGCAATCTGCTTTTGCTTCCATGCTGCCGTCTCAAAGGTAATCTTTTTCTGACCTTTTCTCAACCTATTATGTATCACTGAGTTATATCCCGTAACTTTGCCTGCCCGGTATTCTGCGAGTTCCTTCTCCATCTGAGGCAACTTATTTTTTTCGAACTGCTCTATACTGGCTATCAGGCTAATTCGTCGGGCTTTATGCTTCGCCGTCTCGAGGGCGGTTCGTGTTGTCGGCTGCGTTGTGGTCTTCACGACCGGAGCGGGTTGTGTAACGGCCTCATTGACCTGCCTTAAGGCAAGTTCGGCTTTTTAGCCGCTTAATCTCTGCGGCCTGTTTTTTGACTGTGGCGCGAAGCATCTTATTTTCTGCTCGCAGCCTCGTCAGCTCTGCGCCCTGATTTTCCGCCGCTGGCGGCGCAATTTCTAACATACGCCCTCCCATAGACTTACGACCCGCAACTCCTTTTTTCCTCGAACGGAGAGGGTGGGATTCGAACCCACGGTACCCTAAGGCACACCGGTTTTCGAGACCGGTTCCTTCAGCCGCTCGGACACCTCTCCAATGTTTAGTAATCCGTATCCGCTTTAGCCGTCGCCGGTGCGTCCACGTTTCACACAAGTAGAGATGTTACCACAAGTTTGCATCTCTTGCACGGTTTTGATTTATCGGGTGCGGTGATATTCAACTTGTCCGGCGCTCTGTGCCGATGTACACTTAAATAGAAGGCGGAAGCGAATATTTGCAGCCTTTGGCGTGTTTAACAGTATTGAGGGATCGCCTGTTTTCCAAGTTTGGTTGCCTGGGCATCCTGGCGGTTCGGAAGTGATAATTATGGCTCGATCAGATATATTTTCGGTTACTATCAACCATTTTCTCGCCCCCGTTGCGCCGTTCCTGGAGGACCCGGCGGTCTCCGAGATTATGATTAACACACCCGACGAGATATACATCGAGAAAAACGGCAAATTAGTCCGGACCAATGCGAAGTTCGACAGCCCGGAAGCCTTTACCGCTGCGGTCAATAACATACTCCAGTTCACGGGAAAACGCCTGACGGCAGAGCATCCGCTTCAGGATTCCCGCCTGCCTGACGGCTCACGCGTACATGTTATACTTTCCCCGCTCAGCAGGCGCGGTACGACCATGACCATCCGGAAATTCGCCAAGGTCATGTTCGATGCCGAACACCTTATCGAACTCGGCTCCTGGACCCGTCAGGCGATGGAGTATCTGCGAATATGCGTGCTTGGCGAGAAGAACCTTCTGGTGGCCGGCGGGACATCGTCGGGTAAGACCTGCCTGCTGAACGTCCTCAGCGGCTTCATTCCCAATCATCAACGGATAGTGGTAATCGAGGATTCCGCCGAACTCGATCTTCAGCAGGACCACCTGATTACGCTGGAGTCCCGCAGCGCCGATCGTTACGGGCGGGGCGAGGTGGCAATCCGCGATCTGTTCCGTTCGTCACTCCGGCTCAGGCCCGATCGTATCATCATCGGGGAATGCCGTGGCGGAGAAGCGCTGGAAATTATCCAGGCGATGACCTCAGGCCATGCCGGTTCGATGAGCACTCTGCACGCGGACAACCCCCTCGATGCGCTTAGTAGAATAGAGACGCTGTGCATGATGTCGAATGTGAACCTTCCGCTTCACGCACTGCGGGCCCAGGTTGCATCGGCGATGGACGTGATGGTCCAGGTAACGCGATTCAGCGACGGCCGAAGAGCGGTAACGCAAATTGCCGAAGTCCTTCCCCTGGACAACGACGGACGGTATCGCACAAGTGATATGTTTGCGTATCAATTGGATGAAAAGTCCGACGCCAGTGTAGGCCGATTGGTCTGGACAGGCGCCAAATCCGTTTTCAGAGACGATCCGCGGATTCGCGTCCTGCGGAAACAGATGGATTTGACGCGGGAGATTTTCGCATGAGCGCCTTGATGTTACAGAGTCGAAACGATTGCGGTTTTGCCCGACTCAGGAACATCGCTTCGGACGATGCCGGCCAGGCGACCGTCGAGTGGGCCCTCGTGCTGGCGGCTGTGGCGCTGCCGATGTATTTTATAATCGTCGTGTGCCTGAATCTGCTTGCGGCGCACTATCGGATGGTAACGTTTATGGAAACGCTTCCTTTCCCGTAACAGGTCAGGTACGGGCAGGAAAATAAAGGATTCTGGCCAAGGGTGTGAAAGTATGAAGTCATGGGATATGCTGAAAAGGCTGCATTCGGACCAGCGCGGCGCTGAAGGGCTTGAAAAACTGCTTATAATCGCCGCGGTCGTGCTGCCTTTGCTGGCACTGTTAATCTGGTTCGCTAAAGACATTATGGAGTGGGTCAGCGAACGGTATGAAGATATCAAGGGTGACGCTCCGGATGTGAACCCCTGATTCAGCGACATTGGATTATGCCGTTCGAGATAAACTCGCTTATTGTGCCTCTTTGGTCGGCGGCGGTGCTGGTGGTGTTGGTGGTAACCGCTGCTGTTGTTGACCTGCGCTGCGGGAAGGTTCCGAACTGGCTGACGTATCCGGCGATAGTGGTCGGTCTGGCCGGGCACGCCGCAGTTGGTTATGCTTCCGGCGGAGGATTCAGAGGAGGCGAGCAAATGGGACTGGACGGAGCCTTGGGAGGTTTTGTCGTAGGCTTTCTCCCGCTGCTTCTATGTTGGCTCGCCGGCGGGATCGGCGGGGGAGATGCGAAATTAATGGGTGCTGTCGGCGCACTGGGTGGATATAAAATCGCCCTGGGTGCGATGTTGTACGGATTCGCAATCGCGGGTCTGATGGCTGTGATTGTTATGGTCCGCAGGCGGATTGTCCGCCAAACTGTGCGGAGAATCTGGCACACTGTTGTATTGCTGATTTTACCGGGCGCCAAACCGGCTGATCCGACCGGACCCGACAGCCCGACGGTTCCGCTGGCTGTGGCATTGTGCCTTGGAACCTTCGTTGCGATGCTGCAACCGATCATAAGATCGATCTGGAAATGAACGGACAGGCTTGATGAACCGAACCAGACAGGCTGGTAAATTAGGGATTTCGGTCTCCGCGACGTTAGCAGGTGTCGCGGTGGTTGTTCTCTGCGCCGAATGGGCCCTTGTCTCGCTTGACGACGGATGGGTGGGGCGATGTTTCCGTAGCCGAATTTCTCTTTACGCCGGCGCCGTTGCTCTGGTCTGTCTGGTGGGGCTGTACATTCTCACCGGCGCTGCCTGGCGATTGGGACGATCACAGCGAAAAAGCCGCCCCCGCACGAAAGAAACCGGCACAGCCGCTGTCGAGTTTGCCCTGCTGTTTCCCTTTGCATTGATGATCCTGCTGATGATGATCCAGTCGATGCTGCTGATGGCGGGAAACCTTGCCGTTCATCACGCCGCATATGCAGCCGCTCGCTCGGCGGTCGTATGGGTGCCGGAAAACCTCTCGCACGATGAACCGAAGAATGTGCTGGCCTCTCCGAACTCATCGGCCAAGTTTCATCGTATCCGCTCGGCGGCGGTATATGCGGTGATGCCGGTCTCCGCCGGGAAGGGGGATTGGAGCGGCGAGGATCCGGGTAATGCAGCGGTGATTCAGGAGGGGCTGGAGAGGTTCTGGCAACTTTACGGTTCTTCGGCGCCGAACTGGGTGCAGACGATGCTGGCGGGGAAGTACCGGTACGCCTGGAATTTCACCGAGGTGTCATTGTCGGACCCTGCCGGCGGAGGCGCCTACGGCGACCACGAAACGATTAATGTGCAGGTCAGGCACAGGTTGTACCTGTCGGTGCCGTATGCCGACTTGGTATTCAGTCTTATCGACGGCGAGGAGCTTCCGGGGGCGTCCGGCCATTACGCAATGATAGTTAACGCTGGATGTTCCCTGACCAACCAGGGCGTCGAGGATGAGATAGACGTGGAACAGTTTCCCCGCTACGAAGAACGATAAATTTCGGCGGGGCACGGGATTTTGAAAATTATGAACCAGAAAGGCGCAAACGACAATACCGCCGGCGCTTCCGGCATACTACCGGCGGGGTCCAAACTCGGTAAATACGAGATTGTCGAGCGACTTGGCTCGGGCGGGCAATCCATCGTCTATAAGGGACACGACCCCCTGCTGGACCGATATGTCGCGATAAAACAGGTTGCCCCTCAATTAGCATCTGATGAAAAGTTCACCCGGCGGTTCCGCGAAGTGGCCCGGCAACTGGCCAGGTTGGGGTGCGAAGAGGTTGTTACTCTCTACGAATTGATGGAAGAAAACGATGGGCTGTTCGTCGTCATGGAGTTTGTCGAGGGGCATACCATTGAAACGACGCTAACCGACCACCCTGAGCCGATCGACCCCACCGCCGTTCTGCATATTATCTGGCGGATAGCGTCCGGGCTGACGGAAATACACCAGGCGGGGATAGTACACCGCGACATCAAACCGGGAAATATTATCATCGGCGAGAAACTTAAGGTAACGATTACCGATTTCGGCGTCGCGGCCAAGGCGGGAGCCGCCGTGTCAATGAAACTGGGGACGACCAAATACATGGCTCCTGAACTGTTCGCCGGCGGGGAGGTGGACGGAAGGGCGGACATCTACTCGCTGGGGATGATCGCATACGAGATGCTTCTGGGAAGGTTGAAATTCAACGAAGTGTTTCACGACATTGTGCGCGATCCCCACAGCGAGGCGCTTCGATGGATGAAGTGGCATTCTTCACCGGAACAAGTGGCTCCACCGCTGAGCGGGATTAATCCTGACATTCCACAGGCGCTTTCGGTAACAGTAGCCAAGATGCTTGCCAAGAATCCTGATGAGCGTTTTACGAATATCGAGGAATTGGGCAGGGAGATTCGTGCGAATTTTTCGTCTCGGACCCGGCGACCGGTTTCACGGAAGCATCTCAGAAAGAAACGTCGCATCGCCGGCGCCGCACCGGAAGGCCGGGAACAAATCGAACGATCTCGACCGGTGGAGGACGCCGAATCAGAACCGATTACCGCCGAAATTCCCAAAGAGCCGATGCCGCTTCGTAAAAAACTTGCGATTGCCGGAGCAATTGCAGGAGTCATTATCGTCGGCTTGTTGGTGTATGGGGTAATTGACAGGTCGCAGCAGAACAAAATTCGCAAAGAAGCGCAAAACCACTATGACCGGGCGGAGAGCCTGTACAAGGAGGCATCCAAAGCGGATACATCACGGGCGGCAAAGGCGAAATATGCCGATGCAATGGAAGTTTTCAAAACCGTCCGCAACAACAAGCAATACGCTCGACAGGTGGTGGCAAGGCAGGCCGAAGTGATGGAATATTTCTGCCGGGCCCGTCTGGCGGCGCTGGAAGAGGACTGGCCTGCCGCCTATGCACAATTTGAATCTACGGACAAGTTGACGAAGCAGTTACAGCGCAGCCGAGGCGAGTTGTATAAATGGACACAGGAAAGAGAGCGGGAACTGCGTGAATTCGACTCATGGCTGACCAGTCGGCGGCACTACGTCATAGAGATGAACCGAGCGAAGAAGGCCGTCGCCGAAGGAAAACTGGACGATGCCGACAGGATACTTTTGGAAAAGGCGGGACCGCTTGCGCTTTCCGACGAGCAGGTTGCCGAGATTCAGACGCTTCGACGGGACATAAAGGAAAAACAGAAGCAAGGCGAGTATTGGCGGTACATTCGCAGGGGCGATGAACTGGCCGGCAGCGGTAACGTTGACGGCGCGATTGGGGCATGGGATCAGGCATTGGCTGTTCTGGAAAGCGCCAGATCTGCGATGTCATCTAATATGTACGAGGACCTGAAAGAAACCGCAGAGAAGAAAAAAACCTCACTGATAACCGAAACAAATTATGCCGCCGCGATATCCGAAGCCGAAAAAGCCAAAAAAGCCGGCAACTTACTTGTCGCAGCAGCCGCTTATGAAAAAGCCGATAAGATCAAGCCGGACAAGACCGTTCTGGCTAAGGCGCGCGACCTGAGGCACGATCATCACCTCCGGTTGGGCCGGCAGCACCTGACCGCCAACCGGTTGAAGGAGGCGGAACAGGAACTCAAAAAGGCAAAATCTTACAAAGCGTCTCCAGAGATTGAAACCGAATTGAAAAAAATCGTGCAAATAAAAAACTCCCGTTTGTTGCTGGACCAGGGCGACGGGTTGTTCCGGCAGAAAAAGTACGAAGCGGCATTGGAAAAATACGAAGCCGCCGAAAAACTTTCAGCCGATGCAGAGTTGCGAGGCAAGATCACGGATTGCCGTTATTACATCGAACTGAATGCAGCTGATGTTTATCGCGTCAAAGCCGAGTGGAGCAAGGCCGAGGCTGCCTACAACAAAGCCAGGCAGATTAAACCGGCTGTATCGGCCGAAGTTGACGCACGTCTGGCATTGCTCAGGCAGGACCGCATCTACGCCGAACAATTTGGCGCTGCTGAAAAGGCTTTGAAGGCGCGTGATCTGAACGAAGCTCTCGCAAGGGCTGAGGAGGCGAAGCTTGTCCGCGCCACTCCGGAAGTCGAACAGCTCATCAAGCGAATTCGCTACGAGCAACAGGTGGCGCTGGGCACCGAGGCAATGAACCGGGAAGATTACAACGGCGCTTCGGCATATTTTCGACAGGCCAAACGGTTCCTTGCTACGCCGGAAATCGATAAGTTGATCGAACAGGCGGATAAACTAAAGGAGGCGGCGGCATCCGGCAGCGGCTGACGAAAGGAGGTCGATGCGGTGAGTATAGGCGCAGAATTAACAATTAATGTGTCGCGCCGTTACAGGTGCGGCGAACGCTCCGGTCAGGTGTTGGTTGTCCTGCTGCTGGGGATTACATTTCTGGCGGGTTTGATCTTATATGTCATTAACGTCGGGGACCAGATCAACCGTCGCCAGGCAATGCAGAATGCCGCCGATTCAACGGCAGTTTCCGGTTCGGCGTGGATGGCCAGAAGCATGAACGTAATCGCCGGCAACAATGTGGCCATTACGCGCATGCTGGCGCTCGTTCCGCATCTGGATTCATATCCTCTTGCGACCCAGATGACGCACCAGGAGGTCGCTGCATGGGAGAAGGGTATTGCCGACCAACTGGGCAGGGGCATCCCGGACGACTGGATGCGGGAAGGGTTGGAATCGCTGCGGCTGCGAATAACCAAGCAGCGAGACATCCTCGGTGAGATTGATAACGTATTTAACAACAGCGGTTTCGACGTTGCGCCACTGACGAACTGGTCGATCCAAGGATACGCAGGACCGACGCCGCACGGACAGTTATGGCAGGCGGCTGAAAGCCTAGACGAATTCAACCAGGCAACCGTCCTTTCAGCCGGACTGCTCAGCCAGACCAACGCTGCAAGATATGGAAAGAGCGACTACGCCGAAACCGCCTTCATTACACCCGTCCTTCCGGAACTGCCTGCACGCAGGACCGACTTCGGAGACTTTGAAAAGCCTGTCAAACAAGGCGTCATTCCTGATAGGTCCTATCCCCACCGTCTCGGCCCGTATGACAGGCTCTTCATGTGGCGCGATTACCACTACAGCGGAGTATATGAGCAGGACTGTTGGGTGGATGGAACACCCGGGCATGGAGCGATCCGGGGCGGAAGCGGAAACGTCAACATCGGAGGCAGGCGGTATGGCAGCAGCGCACGAGGATACTACAGAAACCCGGACGGGTACTGGTCGAATCGGCTTGTGGGGAGAATCCTGACCGGATACACAGTCTATGGACCCTATTCCTGGATGATGAGGCGGGTCGGAAGCTTCAGCTCCCGCGAATTACCTGACACGTTCTTCTACCACAATTATTTGCAAATTGCCAATATCAAACTGGGCTACATGTGGGGCGACAAGACTCTTAAGGAAATCCACTATCCGCGGTGGTGGACCGACTATCCTCAGGCAAAGGTCATTGCATCCGACCCATCCAATAAAATTACGCGAACGATGTTTTATCTTGTTGAGATTCGTAGTAAATATCCAAAGGGATCGTCAGGCTGGCTCTCGACGGGCAGTTACAAGACCAACGGTGAACGTCCCATCGCAATCTGGGTTAACGGGTGGGCTGATCCTGCCGAGTGGTCGGTTCCCAAGATCGCCGACTATATCTGGGAAGACCAGTATTACTATGAAACCACCGAGGACCGGGACATCGATATCCGCGTGCAGTACGATGCAAACGGCGAGCCGGTTTGGCAGAAGGTCTATATGGTCGCCCAATATGTCTTCGGAGGCATTGATGCCGGCGGGAATGTACAGGTGTCCAACCCATCCAATTACTGCAATACTTGCCACGATGAAAGCATACTGCCCGCGCCGATCCTGCTGGATACATCCGCAGGCGATTACGACACAGGCCAGCCGCACCACGACCTCGGTGTTCGCAGGGGCGTGTTCACGTATCTTGGCGTCGCCGGGCGCAGCAGCGAACCGATGGTCTGGGCAGGCCGCTTCGGCAGCGGGAACCCCTTCGGCCAGGTCGTCGCCGTCAGCCAGGCGGAAATATTCAATACCACCAGTTGGGACCTCTGGACACAGGACTGGAAGGCCCAACTTGTGCCTGTTACACGGTGGAATGATTGGACCGAGCGAATGGCCGACGGTGCGGCGGACGCCTCCGCTACAACAGGACTGGTCGAACCGCAGACCGTCAGTGATTTCGCCCAATATCTGGGCCGGTTCGATGAGCAAATAGTCAACGAAATGCTGCATCATTAAGAAGAAGTCCACGAATTACACGAATTGCACGAAAGCAAAAGAAGAAGAAAAAGAAGAAGTCCACGAATTACACAAATTACAAAAGAATAGAAATGAAATCGATTCCCGAAAAACATATGGTGCGAAAAAAGCAGATTTTCCATAAGGAACTAAGTTTCGAAGTGGTCGGATGCGCCTATAAGGTACATCGAACTTTGGGGCCTGGATTTCCCGAAGGAGTATATCACAAGGCATTGTGCTATGAACTGATCAACGCAGAAATTCCTTTTGAGAGCGAAAAGGCAATCGAGGTCTTCCATGACGGAAAGATATGCGGCGAGTTCAGGGCAGACCTTGTGGTCGATAATAAAATCGTACTTGAACTGAAGGCTTTGGAGGAATTGAACGGCAATCATATATCCCAGGCGGTTTCTTATCTCAAGGCAACAAGACTAAAACTTGCCATCCTTATAAATTTCGGAACAGAAAACCTGGAAACACAAAGGGTCATTCTGTAAACGCGGTTGCTAGTGTTTTTCTTTTAAAATTCGTGTAATTTGCAAGTTTGTTTTTTTCTTCTTTTTTGTTTTTAAAAAAATTCGTGAAATTCGTGGACATAAATCCTTACGAGGTGGATATGCCTGACAGAGGAACAATTGGACCGCCACATATGCGGCGTGGTACAGCCATTTCCGAGTTTGTCCTGGCTATACCGTTGCTGGCTATCGTGTTGGGGCTGACGTTTTTCTTCGGATGGGTTATGATGCACAAACATCAGGTGTTGGTTGCCAATCGCTACAGCGCCTGGCAGCGGGTGGATACCGGCGCCTGGCCTGGCGAAGACCGGCTCAACTCCGTCGCCTTCACAAATCGCGCATCGGACGTGGTGTTGTCTTCGGAGGCCCCTGTGGGCGAGACCGCCGATGAGTTAATTTCCCGGGCCGGTAATATGAGCCCCCGCACGGAGCTACTTGCCGAAGAACTCATAACCGAACAATATCCCCCCGGCTGGCGTGCGCACGTATCGGCCGATTTTAATCCGCGCCAGGCACTCTGGCAGAATGTCATGGGTGGGATGTACGACATCCACCACCGCCACGGACGCGAAGGAGTTACCTGGCGGAGGGATGAGGTTTCCTGTTGGTCGGTGCTGCGAAACCAGTATTACTCCGAACTGGACGACTCGCTGGGTCGGGTCTCCTCGCCGGCTGACGAAATGGCGCAGATGATCCGAGAACTTTACCTGACCGGATGGTAAAACGATGGCCAGTGATATTTTGGTTTGCCGGCGCGGCGTGTCTTGGACTTTCGGCAGCATTTTTGTTCGGGCTTTTCAGACTCGGCGGGAGCGATTCGCCTCGCCGACCTGATACGACCTTCTGCCGGAACGCAACGACAACGCAGCCGACGTCTGTAGTTAACCCGGCGGATATGGCGTCCCAGCCGCTGACCGGAACGGGGCTTGAAATTCTCCGGACCGACGGGGAGGACATTTTTGCTCCGCCGGGAGCAGTCCGGCGTTACGCCCTCCAAAGGAAGATTAACGGCCAGACCGATGATATAATAGCCTACACCGTAAAGGCTGAAATCGCTGATGTGGAAAAGTTTTACAGCGACCGATTGGTCAAAGCGGGTTATAAACTAATGCAAAGGAAACCGGCGATGCAACCGGGAGGAATATCGTTGGTGTTTCTGCGAAAAATGCAGCGCTATTGTGTTAGCATGCAACAGGCCGATAAAGAAAAGAAAACGGTTAAAATAGTCCTGGTAATTTCCAGACCTGGCCGATAACGGTCTGGAAAGCACGGGCGAAAAGGGAGCAATTTTATGGCCGAAACTGTCGTCTGGAACAAGAAACTGCTGGTTGCATCATTGATACTGGCTGGGTTTGCAGTGGTGATGTTTTATCTTTATGACAAGGCCCAGAAGAATAAACTCAAAGGTGAGACCGTCCAGGTTCTCCAGTGGAAGCGCAGCCTGACCGCCGGAGAGGAAATCGGCGAGGAAGATGTCGGTCCCATAGACGCAAGTTTGTCGTCCAAAGACCTCAAAGGCGTTATCAGATGGGAGAACAAGTCAATCGTACTCGGCGGAAGACGCGTGAACCGCTCCGTCAGCAAGGGTGATCGCGTTTATTACAACGACATCGTGGGAGCATCCGAAAAGACGCCTGCAGACGAAATAACTCCGGGTATGCGAGGTTTCACTTTGCAGGTCGATCCTAACTATACTCCCGGCGACATGCTTCGTGTCGGAGGGCGGGTGGATGTGATGGGCATGGTTCGCCTCAAAGGAAAACCGGCTAAAACCTATACGCTGGTTCAGAACCTGCGAGTTCTGGCGATTGGCGGGAAGGCGCGAAAGACCGAAGAATCCTTAGGGTCAAAACGTGAACGACAGTACAATTCCGGAATAAGCGTCTATCGCTCCGTAACCGTGGAGGTTTCGCCGACACTGGCTGAACAACTCGTTGACCTGATGCCGCGAATTATGGGAAAGGTTTGGCTGACAGTGCGAAATCCAACTGACATGCCGGGAAGGGGTTCCTATACGGGCATAAACCCCCAGGTCGAATCGGTATTGTCCCAGCCCTTGCCTAATAAAACAATCGGCCCGGAGTAAAAAAGAGAGCCACGAATTTCACAAATTGTACGAAAGTAAAAGAAGAAGAAAAAAAAGAGATCCACGAATTTCACGAATAGAAAAGTGTAAGAAGTATTATCTTTCTGCTTATTTGAAATATGTGTAATTCGTGTAATTTGTGGACTTGAATTCCGAAATGTTATGGAAATCTGGATATATAATCATTTGAGCGACGAGCGAAAGGCCGTCGAGGTCAAAGACGTTGAGGTGTTAATCGGGCGTGAAGACAGCAATACGATAACGCTCAAAAGCCCTTTCGTTTCGCGCCGCCACGCCAGGCTGTTCAAGGACGATGGGACATTCTTCGTCGAGAGCCTGGGACTTAACGAAACGACCGTCGCCAATAAGCAAGTGCCCCATAATGGGCGGGTAAAGGTTGATTACGGCGACGAGATACGCATAGGCGAGTTTTCGCTTTTTATGATGGCGCCGTCGGCGCGTCGAGGCCGGCGGGGTGATCGGGGTGTAACGCCCCGGCGCAGGCTGGTGGAACTGGAGCAAAAGATACACAATGAACTGCTCGTTCGCCTGAACCTTCGTGTCGCCGGTAACGTCGCCAAGGCCGACACCAAGCATGCCGCGCTCATCAAACGACACCTCTCCGAGATAATCGCCGCCGGTCTGAACGAGATTGATTCGGAAATGGCCGACAGCCTCGTCCGCGACTTCCTCTGGCGCAGCGTTCTGGCCGAACTGAACGTCCGCTCCGTCGGCAAAATGTCATACTCCTACGGTTTCGAAGAGTCCGACATTCTCCAGGCGGAGCACGAAAAGACAATCAGCCTGATAGTCGGCGACATCATCAGCGACTTCCCGCTTCGTCTTCAATCGCAGTTCATCAAGGAAGACGCCGCGATGATTGAAGGCGATTTCGACAACCAGCTGCATCGCATCGCCGGACGACTCACGCCGGAACTGAAACGCTACATCACCACCCGTATGCTCAGCAAGGAGATCGAGGACGTGGTCTTCGGCTACGGTCCGCTTCAGGACCTGCTGGAGATGCCCCACGTCAACGAAATCATGGTGGTCGGAAAGGACCATATTTACATCGAGAAGGACGGCGAGGTTCAGGCGACAGGGCGAAGTTTCTTCTCCGACGAGGTTGTCAATTCGATAATTGAGCGGATTATCACGCCGGTAGGCCGGCGGATCGACCGCTCGACTCCGCTGGTCGATGCCCGCCTGCCCGACGGTTCGAGAGTCAACGCCATCATTACGCCGTTGAGCCTCTCTGGCCCGGCACTGACCATCCGCAAATTCGCCCGTATTCCGTTCACTATAGACGATCTTATCGAGCGCAATACGCTCACCGAAGCGACGGCGAATTTTCTCAAGTCATGCGTTCGCGGACGCAAGAACATGCTGATTTCGGGGGGGACCGGCAGCGGGAAAACCACCACGCTGAACGTCCTGGGAAGTTTCATCGATTCGTCCGAGCGGATCGTTACAATCGAAGAGTCCGCCGAACTGCAACTGCCCCAGGATCATATCGTTCGCCTGGAAACCCGCCCGCCGAATATCGAAGGAAAAGGCGCTTACACCATTCGCGACCTTGTCCGCAACGCTCTGCGCATGAGGCCTGACCGTATCATTGTCGGCGAGGTTCGAGGTTCCGAGGCGCTTGACATGCTCCAGGCGATGAATACCGGTCATGACGGCTCGATGACGACTATCCACGCCAATAATCCCTCCGATACGATGCTGCGGATGGAAACGATGGTGCTTACGGCGGTGGAAATGCCCGTCAGGGCGATCAGGGAGCAGATTGTCGCGGCTTTGGACCTGGTTGTGCAAATCGCGCGCCTTCCCAACGGAGATCGCCGAGTTACCCACATTTCCGAGATCGTCGGCATTGATCTTGATACGGACCAGATTATAACCGAAGACATATTCATTCTCAGGCCTGTCCGTGATCAGGCAGCCTCTTCGCTGCAACACACCGGTTATGTACCTGAATTCGCCGCCGAACTGATAGAAAAAGGTTTCCTGGACCTTGAGGTGTTCACGTGATTTCACTTCTGGCATCGCCGACACCTGCGTCGGAAACAACATGGTTTGTGATAGTGGCGGTGTTTATCTTCCTGTCCGTCGGTTGTGTTGTCATGATATGGGCTGAGCCGTTTCGCCGGTTCATACTTAGACGCGAGGAATATTACGATCGTGTTCTTCGCGGTTCACTGTTGCTCGATATACGACCTCGCACGGTTACGGTTTTGTGTTTCGGGATAATCGTGCTGCTGGCAACGATTGGTTATGTGCTTTCCGGTAATATTCTTATCGCGATTATCGGCGTGGCGATCGGTGCTTTTTCGCCCTGGTTGACGCTTCGTTTCCTTAAGGCCAGACGGTCGTACAAACTTGAAGAGCAACTCGTCGGCGGTATCCAGACGCTTACTTCAGCCGTTCGGGCCGGATTGAATCTCGTTCAGGCGATGGACCTGCTGGCCCGCAACGACGTAAAACCGATAAGTGAGGAGTTCGCGCACCTGGTCCGTGAATACGAGCATGGCATCTCGCTGGAACAAGCCATGTCAAACGCAGCAAAACGTATCGGTTCGGGCAATTATCGTCTGCTTTTTTCAGCCCTTCTGACACACCGCGAGCGAGGCGGCGACCTGGGCGGGACGCTCGATAGAATAGCCGACAGCATCCGCGAGATTTACCGCCTGGAAAAACGCATTGAAACACTGACAGCCCCCAATCGAACCGCCGCCAGGTGGATGGGCGCGATGCCGGTTGTTATCCTGGGCATTCTGTATTTCATCGACCCGGTCGGCGTAACAATGCTGTTCACCGAAGAGGCGGGAAGACTCATCCTGCTTATCATTGTTTTGCTCAATATTGCCGGTTTTCTGTGGATACGAAAGATAGTGTCGCTTGATATTTGATATGAACATGAGTTGTTCTGAGACAATCTGCATTACTTTTACAATGGCGACGATTATTACTCCGCTGAAGATTATTACCGGAGTGGCGATTTTCCTGTTTGTATTTGTGTTTATCATGGCGATTTTTGGTCAGCGCGGCCGGGCCGAAATCACGCCCGAACGCGAGATCGCCCTGGCCTCCGGCGCCGCCGACCGTAAAACTGTCTTCGAAATGCCGGTAATCCAGCCGGTGGTTTGGTTGATGCTTGTAACGGCCAGGCAACTGCCCATACCGGTCCTTAAGGTAAAACTTCGCAGGACACTCGTAGCCGCCGGTAGTCCGAATTTCTATACGCCCGACGAGTTCATCGCCGTGGCGATGCTCTGGGGTCTTGTCATTGGGATTATCCTGGAAGTTATCAGCATAAAATTCATTGGCGGGGCGAGTATCATCCTGCCTGTATCGGGTTTCCTGATCGGGATTGCCGGCGTCGTGTATCATTTGTACAGTAAGGCCTCCAACCGCATCCGGCAGATCGGCAGGCGAATGCCCTACACACTGGACCTGATCGCACTGGCGATGGGCGCCGGCGCTACTTTTACAGAAGCCGTCAGAACAGTCGTCGGTGAAGACCCCGAACACCCGTTCAGTGTGGAGTTGAACACGGTCCTCGCAGAAATCGATCTTGGAACCACTCGCCGACGCGCGCTTATGAATATGACCGATCGAATACCGCAGGAATCTTTGCGATCCATCGTTGCGGCGATTATACAGGCTGAAACTCTCGGAACGCCGTTGTCGGACATTCTGAAGCAGCAAGCCGACCTGCTGAGGCTTCAGCGGTCGGTGCGGGCTGAAAAACTTGCCGCCTCGGCATCAGTACGTATCCTTATTCCGTCGCTTCTGATACTCCTTTCGGTGGTCCTTACGGTCTTCGCTACTATAATCATCAAAGGCGTCAGAGGCGAATTGATGTTCTGATTGGGAGATAGCAGAGATGCAAGGGATACAGGGGATAAGAAATTATTTTTTAAAAGCGTTTCAGCAGTTGTTTTTCTGTTGTTAACTTAATTTGTTCTATCCCGCGCATCTCCTGAATCCCTGCTGAAAAAAAGGTAAAAAATGAGTCAGGAACATCCTGAATTAATCTTCGTAGCGGGTCCGCAATCGGGCCAGCGTGTTGTGCTGTCTCGTCCAGCCGCCGTGCTTGGTCGCGGCGGGGATGCCGACGTGCTGTTTAGTGAAGAGTACGTCTCCCGCAACCAGGCGCGTTATGAACTACTCCAAGCCGGTCCTGTTCTTGAAAACCTCTCGGCGCGGGGGACGTGGATTAACGGGAAGCGCTACAAATCCGGCAGGCAGATACTGCTGGAGACCGGCGACTTGATCGGCGTCGGTCAGGCAACGCAGATACTCTTTGTCGCCGCCGGGGGCGATTCCGATGCCGCCCTTGCAATGTATCGTGAATATATTGCGACCGGCAAAGACGCGTTCGGACGAAAACCCCGGATTGAAAATGCGGCCCCTCCACCACCTCCCGAACCCGAACCGGTTGTTGATGAAGGTGACCGGGAGGACAAAACAGGGATTCAGCCCAAACAACCTTCCGAGATGTCTGTCGCCGAACGCCTCGAATCCGAGCAAAAGGCGCGCCGACGGAAAATCGTCGTCGGGCTGGGGATTTACCTGGCGGCGATAATAGTAATAGCGATTGTCCTGGCGGCACGCAAGGGCGGGAAAGACAAACCTTGGCCTGAACCGCCCAAACTCACCGGAGAGAAGATTGCCGAGTTCATACGAAAACCAATTCAGCGAACGCCGAATAAATTTCGCGAGGAGGAAGAACTTAAAAAAGCCGTCAGGCTGTACCAGCAATACGGCCTGGGTGATTCCTATCATCTCTACGACTGCCTTGAAGCCTTCAAGGAGGCTCTGGCCTACAGGGATGAAATCTACTTCGACGATCCGGAACATGACCAGATGTATCGCGAGGTCCTGGACAAACTCACCGATACGGTAAAGAGCAGGTACGACAAAGCTTGTATTCTGGAAAAGGCCGAGGAGTGGGAACAGGCCGAGAGAGAGTTTTTTGAAATACTCCGGGTTTACCGCGACCAGAGCGGAGGGCTTTTTGAGAACATTCAGGCCCATTATGAACGGGTGAGGCATTTCCATCAAAAGAGCAAACCGAAGAAACGCCATATGTTCGGACGGTAACGCTGCAAGAAGTAAAATCCGAATGTCCATAAAACGAAACAAATTCCAAATTCGAAATCTCAATGTCCCAAACAGTTACGCCAAAACCTGCCGGAGAACGTTTGGGAATTTCTGATTTTGGTCATTCGGAATTGTTTCGGATTTCGATATTGGAATTTAGGATTCGATGATTCATATGCGTTTGGGTATTAGAAAATGGTTGCGGTATGGGATTTCTCTGTCTCTGGCCGTTGGTGTCCTTGCGGTGCTGATGGGTCGGCAGAGGTGGGGGGACCTTTCCGGCGGCGCCGGCTGGCGCTGGTTGACCGGCGCCGGCGTTCTTTCGCTTGTGTACTGGTTTATTCGCGTCGCACGCTGGCGGTGGATGCTGGCGATGGAAGGCCGGAGTATTGGTTGGGGGCGCGCATGGGTGTCCATGCTGGCAGGTCTTGGAGTCGGGCTTGTCACGCCGATAAGAAGCGGTGAAATCGTCCGCCCGTTGTTCGTGCCGCAAGGACCGCGAGTTCGATTGGTCGGGTGGATCGTCATCGAGCGAATGTTCGACCTGTCAGCCGTTCTGACTCTGGGTATCCTGGGGGTGTTTTACATGGTCTTTTCCGGCGCTTTGCTGGCGTCGGGCGCCTCGGCGCCCCCCTGGGTTCTGCTGGGGGCGCCGATGTTGCTTGCCTGTACGCTGGGCGTTCCGATGCTGGTGCACTTCAGGCCTAAGGGATTGTGGCGGATACTTGCTCGCGTCTTGCCGGGCCGGGCCAAGCAACTGGCCGAGGCGCGCCTGACCTGGCGGCAGTTCGGTATCTTCTATGTCGTCTCGCTCGTAGCCGAAGCGCTTTGTCTGTTATCGGTGTTTTTGTGTTTTAGTTCTCAAGGCCGGATTTCGCTGATTATCGCAACTGCTCTGTTGCCGGTAGTTGTGCTTGGAAATCTTCTTCCCGCCGGACCGGGCGGGTTCGGTATCCGCGAAGGTACAGCCGCTCTCGTATTAGGCGCATTCGGCTTCTCCGAGCCTATGGTGCTGGCGTCATATCTTTTCCAGACGTTGATCGTCCTGGTAATCCCGGCTGTGGTGGGTGTGGTGGCGGCATGGATCGTCGAGACAACGAAGACCACGCCGCAATCCGTCGCTTGACACAATTGCGGTGGCGGGGTAGGTTTCTAAAACTTGTGGATGTTCACATGGATCGGGAATTAAACCATCTAAAACTCGAATCAGCCCGGACTTCGGGACGAATCAGGACGGCGCTGGACGTAATCCTTGTGCTTCTGATCGTTGCGGCTGTTATTTCCATTGCCGCTACTGCGCCATCGACCACTTACGCTTACGCCCAATTGCAGCAGATCGGCGCGGTCGTCGGTTCTATCGAAAGCAGTAACTGGCTGCTGCCGAGGGACCAGTTGGGCGGATTTGCGATTAAACCGCAACTTTACGTCTGGCTGGATGCGCCGGTGCTTATGATTACCGGTATTTACAATGATTTCACTTTTCGCCTGCCGACGGTGCTTGCCTCGCTCGTTTCCGGCGTGCTGGTCTATTTTCTTGGTCGGCGCTGGTATGATCGGCGCGTCGGCCTGCTGGCTGCGTGCCTGTGGGCGACTGCTCAGCATATGGGCAAAATGACCTACGTCGCTATAACGGACATGCTGCTGTCGTTGTGGATACTGGTAGCCATAATGTGCGCCGATCGGCTGTTGTTCCATCGCGCACCGCGCAGGCAGCGATGGAAATGGGCGGTTGGGCTGTGGGCTGTGATGATACTCGGCGCGGTTACCAAGGGATGGGGCATAGCCAACCTTATCTTTGTCGGCGGCGCCCTTGCCCTGGCGACTGCCGTAGGCCCGGGCTTCGCGCTGCTGCGGGCGGTTGACGGGTTCGCAAAGAAGATGCTCCTGACGATACGCCTCGTGCTCCGCCGGTGGCGAAAAGCAATGAAGGCGACCTATCTCGCCTGGGGCATCCTGGCGATGGTGGTGGTCCTGACGCCGATATGGGCCGCCATGTTCGTCCAGGGCGGTTCGGAATTCGCGGGTGTATTCGATCGCGACGTCTTTCAGCGCATCACCGGTTCCGGCGAAAACCCGCCTCACTCAAGGTCAACGGGCCCGGCCCTGAACCTGCTCTACTACACTCTTCCTATGTCGATCTTTATGGTCGGCGCGTTAGTTCTTGCAGGTCCGCGAAGATGGTTTGTGCATAAGTCGCCGATATTTCTGCCGTTATGCTGGATACTGGCTGTGGTTGTTCCGTTTTCGCTGACGCACGCCTTCAGGCCTGATTATCTGCTGCCTTGCTATGCCGCCGTTGCGCTAATGGCGGCTTGGGCAGTTGAGGAAACTTACCGTCTTGGGCGAAATGCGGGCGTGCTTACGCAGATTTTGCGTCACGTTATCGCAGCTGCACCTGTTGTCATCGGAGTGGCGTTAATCCTGCTGCCACTGATTTATCTCTACTACGACCATATGCCTCGCTTTATTGCAAAGAATATCAGGATGCCCTCGGCTGTGCCTGCGCCGACATGGTGGGTTCTGACCGGTCTGGCAGGTTTGGGTGTTGTGGTGTTAGTGCTGGCGGTGCGATGGTCTTTGCAGTGGCGGGTGCGGCGGGTCGCAGCCGTGGCGGTGGTGGGGATGCTGGGCGTC
>JAXHSV010000120.1:0-9262 GCA_034190305.1 Planctomycetota bacterium
GACGATTGAACGGCAGTGCGTTACTGCCGGAGGTGATTCGCGGTGTGCGATTCATCGATGGCATTGAGGAAAGGGCCGCGTGATGGCAAATCCGTCATCCACAGCTCTTGACAATATCTCTGGCAGAGATGCAAAAAACAGAGTTAATTCGACACAGAGATACAGAGGAACAGAGAAAAAATCATATCTTTTTTCTTTTTTTACTCTCTGTCTCTCTGCGTCTCTGTGTCGCACAATCATGCTGACAAATTTAAAGTTGACGAAGAACTGGGGACTGTGGAAAAGAAGAAACGGATGAGTAAGATAAAATCCATTCTTGCATGTGATGTTGGTAATTCACGAATCTCGCTGGGGTGCGTGATTGATGAGAAGGTTTCGCATGTCCATCGCTTGTCGCCCGATAATTTCGTATCGCTTGGCGATGTGCTGGAGGATGTCTGGCGTCGGTGTCCCGCCCCGGCGCTCATCGCCGCCAGTTCGGTCCAGCCGGAGTACCTGGCCTCGCTGGAATCGGCCGCCCGGCGGATAAAGCAAAAGGTGCTCGTTGTCGGGCGCGACCTGCCTCTGCCGATGGAAACGGACCTGCCCGAACCGGAGCGTATCGGGACCGACCGGCTTTGCTCAGCGGCGATGGCGTATCATCGTTTGGGCGGACCATGCGTTGTGGCGGATTTCGGCACAGCCGTTACCATCGACTGCGTCAATTCCGAAGGAGTGTTCCTCGGAGGAGCAATCCTACCGGGCCTGAGGCTCTCGGCAGAGTCGCTCGCTCGTGGTACGTCGGCCTTGCCTGAAGTGAAACTGGTAAAACCGGATTGGGTCTTCGGCGCCGATACGAGACAGGCTATTATCGGCGGGATTGTTTTCGGCGCACGCGGTGCATTGCGGGAATTTGTCGAGTTATACGCCACCGAATTAGGCGTCTGGCCGGAAGTTATTCTTACCGGGGGTGACGCCGAACTTATCGGGTCCGATTATGACATTGTCAGCGCCGTCGTCCCGGACCTGTGCCTGTTGGGCGTGGGTCTTTCCGCCCGGGACGTCCGGAAATGAAAATGTCGGCGACAACATCAGCGGCGCTGGTTACCTCGCCCGCCCGCGGCGGAATCGCCGTTATAGTCCTTACAGGCCCGGAGGCGGAAAGGATTATGCGGGAAATCTTCCGCCCTCGATTATCGGCGGGCGGGCGGGAGCGAGGCGTGCTTCCCCAATCAGGCCGTTTGGCGCTGGGGCGGATCGTCAACGGCGACGAAGTGCTCGATGAAGCGATTGTCTCGCGCCCATCCAGTGGCGCCATTGAGATTAACATCCACGGCGGACCTCACGTCGCGCGGAAAGTCCTAACCCTTCTGTCCGAGCGGGGCGCGAGCATCGTTTCCGATTGTCCGGTTGACCCGGTTCTGTCGGAAACAAGGAGAACCGGGCCGGTAAAGCCCGCAATTATGAAGGAGTTTCTATCAGCGTTGCCTCTGGTTTCAACCCCGCTTTCAGCCTCGGCGATTAGTTGCCAGTGGTCGGGCGGGTTGTCGGCGCTCGCGGATTCCCCTCATCCGGAACCGGATCGCCTTCGTGAAGCCGCCGAGGCGCTGCCTCTGATGCGCAGGCTTTTGGAACCGGCGGAAGTTGTTATCGCCGGACCGCCGAATGTCGGAAAAAGCACGTTGGCAAACGCTTTGGTCGGACGGAATGTGGCGGTGGTCTCCGATAGGCCCGGAACTACGCGCGACTGGGTTTGTACGCTAACCGATACCGACGGCATACCGATCCGTCTGACCGATACAGCCGGTCTTTGGTCCCAAGCCGAAGGCATCGACGCCGAGGCTGTCCGCCGGGCATGGAGACGGATAGAATCGTCCGATCTGGTTATCTGCGTAACCGCCGGCGACGGTGGCGAAGGCGAATACGCCAATCTTGTTGCACATCTCCGCGCGCTATCGAATGTTATCAACGTTGCGAGTAAATGCGACATCGTAGAGCCGACCGACCGGGCCGATCTGGCAGTTTCCGCCGAAACACTCATCGGGATAGACATACTCCGCCGGGAAATTCGTGATAAGTTGGGTTTTTCCGATTTTGATCCGACTGCGGCAATGGCGTTCACTACCCGCCAGGCCGACCACCTCAATACCGCCGCCGAAGCGCTTGATCGGGGCGACCGCCCCGGCGCTCGATTTGCGCTGGATAAACTACTCGGTTCCAGCAGGTAGCCATCTGTTGGTTTTACCGTGTGTACCGTTTGGGTAATATAGGCAAGGCTGCCGAGAATTCCCAGTGCTCCTGAAATTTAATAGAAAAAATCTATTGAAGTCGCGCGAGCCGGTGCTTTATAATAGGGGGTCATATCAAGCGGCTTGGGTGCGGTTGTATAGTTTGTTTGTTTCTAATCGCCACGTCCGCTTTTAAACATATGCGTTTTTTCGGATATTCGGGGTTTTATCGGGACTGGAAAGCGAGGCGTACGATGAAGTTATGTATAGAAGTACGGCGTAACGACAGTGGCGAGTTCATTGCAGTCTGCCTGTCGCTGCCGGGGTGCGTCTCCAGTGGCCGGACTGCTAAGCAGGCAAGGGAAAATCTGGAAGAGGCCATTCGTGGATACCTGGCCAGCATGAATAATTTTATACCGGCCCATCTCCACGAAATGCTGGAGTATCAGTCTTAGTCTGCGATTTGGGATTCTTTACTTTCAAAGGCAAGTAGGAGATGTAGTCTTATTTTTTTCGCCATGGCATAAATGATTGCCTTATGGCGATTTTTTTATATACTCCCGTGTTTTGGTGGCGAGTGAGCAGGGCGAGCAAATCTGAGCCGTGTTTCGATGTCCGTTGTGTAACCTTCGTGGACAGGATTGCCTACCCTACCGGATAGAGGAGCGAACAGAATCATGATTCAGGACATTTCCTTGTTGAGAAAAGTCGTTCGTAAGGCAGTCGAGACGACCACTGTTACAGACATTCACACGCACCTGAGCCCGCCTAGTCACGGCGACATGTTATTGTGGGGTGTCGACGAGGTGCTGACCTATCATTACCTTGTGGCGGAACTTTTTATCGTCGCGTCGCGCGACCTGACTTACGAAAAATTCTTTTCACTACCCAGGTCCGTCCAGGCCGATTTGGTGTGGGAGCATCTTTTCCTGAAGCGAGGCGCATTGTCCGAGGCCACCCGCGGCGCTATTACAACGTTTAACCGTCTCGGCCTGGATGTGGCGGGGCGCGACCTGGCGGGCATCAGAAAATGGTTCGCTGAACAGGATGTCGAGGAATACCTCTCGAAGGTATTCACGTTGGCGAATATTTATTATGCCGTGATGACCAACAGCCCCTTCAGCGCCGCCCAGGTTGAACTCTGGAATCAGTCGCTGCCGGTACCGGCGTGTCTAAGGACATCATTGCGCATCGATATGCTGTTCGGGGACGGTTGGGAACGGGCCGCCGGCGTAATGGCCGGCGCCGGTTACGCCGTCAGGACCGAACCGGACGAAAAGACATTCGACGAAGTTCGACGTTTCCTCGTCGATTGGTCGGCGCGTCTCAATCCGGTGTACTTTGCGGCCTCGATCGGCCCGGAGTTCGCTTATGGCGACGATTCTGCGTTCACCAGGCTGGTTGACCGGTCCGTTGTTCCCGCCGCTATCGAGGTCGGCGTTCCTTTCGCATTGATGATAGGAGCGCGCAGGGCTGTGAACCCGAATCTCCGCGATGCCGGCGCCGGCGTCGGCGTCGCCGACGTAACGGCGATAAACGCTCTGCTTTTAAAGCATCCTGATGCGAAATTTCTCGTTACGATGCTCTCCCGCAACAACCAGCACGAACTGACCGTCCTGGCGAGAAAATTCAGGAACCTGCACCTTTTCGGCTGCTGGTGGTTCTGTAACAATCCCAGCATCATCAACGAAATGACGCGCCAGAGGCTGGAATTGCTGGGAACGGCCTTTACCTGCCAGCACTCCGACGCCCGCGTACTGGACCAGTTGATATACAAGTGGGACCATACGCGTAAGATCGTTGCCGATATTCTCGTCGAAAAATACAGCGACCTGTTCGAAGCCGGATGGAGGCCTGCGGAAGAAGAAATTGCCCGCGACGCCCGCGCCATTTTCGGCGGGTCGTTCGAGGAATTCCTGAACAAGTGAAAGCGGAATCATCATCTGATATGAAATTAACGGAGTAGAATATATGAGCGAGGATTTGTCTCATCCGAAGTTTCCTTTGATTCCCGGTATCGCCGGCGGGCTTGGTCCGTTCGCCCACGTAGGATTCGAGAAGCGTATGCTGGAACTGTCGGCGGATCGTTTTGGGGCCGTCTGTGACGATGATTTCCCTGAATGGATCGTCTCGTGTGTTCCCCAGGTTCCTGTACGGTCCGAAGCGCTGCTGGGAAAGGCGCCCTCCCCGGAGCCTTATCTGATCCGGTCGTTTCGTCGGCTTGAGAAGGCCGGTGCTGATTTTCTCGCCGTTACGTGCAACACCGCCCATGCTTTCCTTCCGGCAATCGCCGCCGACATCTCGCTGCCCCTTGTCCACGTTGTTACTGAGACGGTCGATTATGTGCTTTCGCACTATCCGTCCGTCAGGCGTGCGGGTTTGTTAGGCACGACGGGCACGTGCCGCTTCGGCCTGTTCGGACAGGTATTCGCCGGCAGGGGGGTTGAGTTGGTCTATCCGCCCGACAGCGAGGACGATTCCGATCCGTCCAACCTCCAGGAAAGACTGGTGATGCAGGCTATTTTTGGCCCCTATGAGAACGGCAAGCGGACAGGCGGCATAAAGGCCGGTCTGCTGGATGAGGGCAACCCGTCGCCACGAGACCTCCTACGTGAGGCTGCGAGTTGCCTTGTCGAGCAGCAGGGGGCGGAGGTTGTAATATTAGCCTGTTCGGAAATTTCGCTTGCCTTAGGGCCGGACGATGCAACCGTTCCCGTCGTCGATACAATGGACGTTCTGGCGCTGGCGATGCTGGACCTGGCCCATGGAGATCGTTCGCTGAAAGACCTGCCGACTCCAGACGCCTGGCCGAAACCGAAAAAATAACGCCACAGAGGCGCAGAGAGCGCAGAGATATATAAATAAAAAAACAAAAAAGTCTTTTTTTAATTCTATTTTTTCTCTGCGCTCTCTGCGCCTCTGTGGCCAATTTTTTTATTTTCCCAGTTCTCGTGAGCGTTCGGCAGCGCGTCGGAAGGCGGCGATGAGGGCTTCTTTGACACCGGACGATTCCATTGATTCAACGGCGGCTTGTGTCGTCCCGCCGGGGCTGGTAACTCTTGCCCGCAGGACTTCCGGCGGCTCGCCGGTGCGGACAAGCAGTTCGCCCGCCCCTCGGCAGGTCTGGATCGCAAGGTCCATGGCCATGTCCCTGTCGAGTCCTTCGGCGACGCCGGCGGCGATCATCGCCTCGATGAGGTAGAAAAAATACGCCGGGCCCGATCCGCTGACGGCGATAATCGCGTCAATTAGTTCTTCGGCGACGCGGACGGTGTTTCCGCAGGCTGCGAAGAGTTTTTCCGTCCATGCCAGGTCTGCCTCTTCTGCGCCGGGTCCGGCGCATACGGCGCTGACGCCGGCGCCGACCAGCATCGGCGTATTAGGCATAACGCGAACGATTCGGCCTTTGCCGCCGAGTGAGTCGGAGATAAATTGTGAGCGGATGCCGGAGGCAATGCTGATTACAGTGGCATCGGGGTTGATTGCCTCGGCGATACCTTCAAGCACCTCGGACATTATCTGCGGCTTGACCGCAAGGATTATTCGCGGGCATTGTGCGGGGATGGAGTTGTCGTCTTCCGTTGTGATGCCCAGTTCGCGCGTGAAATGCTGCCGGCGGGAGAATTGAGGATCAGAAGCGACCACCGCATTGTGGTCGATAAGATTGGCCGAGATTACTCCGCGCAGCAAGGCCTCGGCCATATTGCCCGCGCCGATTACCCCAAGTTGATACTTTGTCATTGTTGTCTCACTCGTCCAGGATTTCGAGCAGTCGCTCGGTCAATTCCACGTAGCGGTATTTTTCGCGCGTGAGCCTGAGTAGTTGTTCCCGCTGGTCGGCGTCAGTTGCCTCTTTGGCGAGCCGGTCGTACTCGGCAGCGGCGTCGGAGGTGGTCTGAAGCATCGCATTGAAGTGCTCGCGAAGGATTGCGCGATCAGGCATGACAGGTCTCCTGGGCCGACCCGTTCTCCATGACGCGAATAGCCGAAGCATGAGCCTGACCGTCATGTTTCATCGCCTCAAGGATGGCGTGTATCTCGGCCCGCTGTTCCTCGTCGAGGCATTCGATGTGCCGGAGTTCGTCGGCGGCGTCTTCTATCCGCCCCAACAACACCGCCTCAAGTTCGGCAACTTGCTCCAATCGGCCGAGACTTCGACCGGAAAAAGATGACATGATATAACTCCCATACTGGACAATGGTATTCTCGCACATACGGGAGAGATTTTCAAGGCCTGAACTGTCGATGATAATAAAGATTTTGGTGTTTTTTTCGTGCGCCGACGGCATCCCTCGCCCAAATCCTTATTTCCACTGTTTCATTTGAACCAGTTTTGCGTTCGCACGCAGATATTCACCAGCATCAGCATGACGGGAACTTCTATGAGAACGCCGACAACCGTAGCCAGGGCTGCGCCGGACGACAGTCCGAACAGCATTACCGATGTAGCGATGGCAACTTCGAAGTGATTCGACGCGCCGATCATTGCCGATGGGGCGGCATCCCGATAGTTTAGTTTCAGCAATTTTCCCAGGCCGTATCCCAACCAGAAGATCAGGTTTGTCTGGATAAACAGCGGGATCGCGATCCATAAGATTGTCATCGGATTGGAAAGAATAGCCTCTCCCTTGAAACTGAACAGCAACACCAGCGTAACCAGCAAAGCGGTGATCGTTACCGGCGTCAGAACATGCAAAAACTTCTCTTTGAACCATGCTTCGCCTTTGGCGGCGATGATCCATTTTCGGGACAGATACCCAGCCGCCAGCGGAAGGGCTACGTAAACGGAGATTGACAGCAACAGCGCCTGCCACGGAACCGGAAGCCGGCCGACATCCAGCAGGAAACCGCCAAGAACGCCGTATAAAAGAAGCATTGTAAGTGAGTTAATCGCCACCATAACGAGCGTCAAGCCGTCGTTGCCCCTGGCCAGATATCCCCAGACCAGCACCATGGCAGTGCATGGCGCGATACCCAGCAGTATGCACCCTGCCAGGTAACTGCGCCAAAGCGGAACCTGGAGCATCTTGACGCCATCCTGAAGGACTACCGTACCGGCGCCGTGTTGATCCCCCACAGCCAAGTCCAGACCGAACGGCATCTTCACCATGTCCACGGCGTCGGGGCCGATGAACCCATAGAACATCGTACCCAGAAAGAACAGCGCTATGGCATACATGGTGAAAGGCTTGACGGCCCAGTTGATGAACAGTGTCAGGCCCACGGGTTTGATGCTCCTGCCGGCCTTGATGACCTCGGCAAAGTCGATCTTAACCATGATCGGATACATCATGAAGAACAGGCAAACGGCGATCGGAATGGACACCACGGGCGCCTCGCCTACACAGATCGCCATACCGTCGAGCCTCCGGGCGACAACAGGAGCAAACTTACCCAGCATGATTCCGGCAACTATGCAGAAAACAACCCAAATGGTCAGGTATTTCTCAAAAACGCCGAGTCCCTTAGCTTGGCCGGTAATGTTCGGTTCCGTCGTCATTTCATTTATGTTCCTTTTCGCCACAATAATTACCGTTATTGCGGCGACGCAGATAATCAGCGTACACCTCGCCCGGCGGGCAGGGCTCGCAGCCCAGGCAACCATGCATCCGATCGGGTGGAACCTTCAAGGGTTCAATAATGTCCGAGACATCCTCCTGGGCATCGATTTCCAACTGAGTCAACAGCCCCTGAAGACAATCGTACGTCAGACATTGTTTGTAACGGATCGCTTCACGGAGCCGTTTGACGATGTCTATAACATCTTTTCGAGACAGGTCCATTGTTACCTCCCAGCCTCGGATTCAGCGAGCGCTTTCGGCAGTGTTTCCACAAAAGCCCGAATTTCGTCCCGAACGCGACGATAATGGTTCAGGAACTCTTCTTCCGTCTCTGCATCCTTTGCGATTTTTGGAGGGTCGTCGAATCCGACATGCACAACCTTTGCCTTGCCGCCGAACACGGGGCAGGTTTCGCGGGCGTGATTACAAACCGTTACGACATAATCAAATGGAACATCCATCAACTCCGCGACACTCTTTGACTGGTGGCCTGATATATCCACACCCGCCTCCGCCATTACCTTCACGGCGTTGGGATTCAGGCCGTGTGCTTCAATTCCCGCAGAGTATGGCTCGATTATATCACCTTTAAGGCGCCTCGCCCAGCCTTCGGCCATCTGACTGCGACAAGAATTGCCCGTGCAGAGGAACAGTATCCTCATGCGTTCGGATGCTCCGGAACCGTTTGATTTTATATCGTCCATAGGCCTGTCGTCGTATTGTTGCACTATCGCTTTGCGACTTCCAACCTTTTGGCGATAGCCTTGTCGTTACCGGGCTGTGTAGATGAGATAGATACCTCCCAACAGGACGAGGACGCCGCAGATTTTCTTGACGATTATGGTTCCTCTGGATTTCTCGTTCCAGTTCAGATACCGCTGGACCAGTTCGGTGCTTGTGCCGGCAAGGACGATAACCGAGCAGTGCCCGATACCATAGATTGCCAGCAGCAGGATGCCGTAAGCGATGTTGGTGGCTGCAAGTTTGAAGGTAACGCCCAGCATCGGGGCCATATAGGCAAAGGTGCAAGGCCCCAGAGCGATGCCGAATACCAGCCCCAGTATGAAAGCGGCCAGCAGACCCTTGCGTTTCATGCCGACTTTGCCCGGTCCGGACCACGGCATAGGAATGACGCCCAGCAGATGCAGGCCGACGATGAAGAATATGACCGCGACTATGTAGTTTCCGTACTTGCCCACATCACCCATCATTCGTCCTGCCGCAGCGGTAATCCCGCCGATAGCACCGATGGTTATCAGGATGCCCACCGAAAACAGCGTCGAGATGATGAATGCCCGCCTGGTCGAAATTCTACCCTGCTCATCAATAAAACCGACGATTAACGGGATACTGGCCAGGTGGCACGGGCTTAGCAGGATGCTCAGAATGCCCCAGATGAAGGCAGCAGCCAGGGCGACCGCCGGGGTGCCCTCGACTGCGCGGGTTAGCGTCGTGAAAAGATATTCCATCATGGCTGCTTGACTCCCATCGCCG
>JAXHSV010000121.1:0-9254 GCA_034190305.1 Planctomycetota bacterium
GCATCGTCGCCGCGGCAAGGGAAACGCTGTTCACTTGGGAAATGATGCCGGGATATTTGAGGATGTACGAGTACGCAAGCGAAAAATAGCAGGAAAAAGGCGGAAATAGTGATCGGGGGGGGAAAAGATTTTATCGTTATGCTACATATAGTCTGTCGATATTTAGTGTTCTTTCTTTCATATTCCGGTTTCAGATCATGGTGGAAACAGATCTTATAACGATTGTCGCAAGGAATATCCGTCGATTACGGCGGGCAAAAGGATGGTCTCAGGAAAGACTCGCTTCAGAATGCGACCTACATCGGACATATATTGGTGCCATCGAACGGCATGAGCGGAATATAACGCTGGAAACTTTGCAGCGACTTGCTGATGGTCTGGGGTGTACCGCCGGGTTTCTTATCTCTGAAATGGGGGAAAATATATGAGATACTTCCAATCCCTGTCTGCAACCAAGGACGATCTCGTGAGTGAGCTTTACCGTCGTGGGATTCAACAGAGGTACCTTGGATTCGGAGGTCCGGGGGAAGTTTCCAGCAAGCGTCCGACTATCCCAACGGATGCTCGTTCTGAATTCCTTGCAAACCGGGCCATGGGGGATTGGGCCGAGGACGTACTTGCACAGGCGATACGCGATGGGAAAGGAGATTGGACCGTATCGCATTACGGCAACGCTCAAAGGATTGCGGCAGGAGACGATGGATTTAGAGAGTTTTACCTGTCGGTGATGGAGGAGGTTCGGAAGTATGGTAAACGCCCCGATCTTTTGGTGTTTGCCGGAGATTCCGATATTTCCCAAGATATTACCTCTGTCCCGTTTGATGAAGCGGACAGACTTGTCCGCAAGGCCGTTGCCGCCGTAGAAGTTCGTTCGAGTAAGTTCGAGGCTTTGAAATATATGCGCGTTAGAAAGGAGCAGCGCGAAGCAGGCAAGGGGTCCGGGCGTTCGGCGCCGAGTTTTACGGTCAAAGTCGAAGATCTCAAAATCGTATATAGGTGGATCGAAAGATATGGAATTCCGCAAAGTTACTGCCAAGTCTTTTTTGACGTAGTCTTCTGCATCAACTTTCTGGATCTCTTCAAGATCATTGCTTCAGGCGAAGGATTTACGATAGAAACGCCCGCCAAAAGCCAACTGAAAGCGACCATCATGGTTCCTGTTACATGCGGACAAATGGTCGGAGAATTCATGGAACCTCCTGCATTTGAAGCAATGGAGCGAGTTACAAGACTTGGCCGGCACGACGCGTATGTCGTTCCCAAGGGAGGCCGGCTCGTTATAGATTCAAAGGCTCTGTTCGGCGTTTTGATCCCTTGACAGCGACTGCTTCTTCCGCAGCTTTATCAACGAGTTCATTGAGGAGGGAGTAATCTTCTTCCGGGATGTCTTGTTTCTGACGAGTGGTTTTGTCAAGACGATCCAGCGCGTTTGCCAGGTCTTGCAGAGTGGCGCGACTTATGACGCGCAAATCCGGGACTTGTATGTCTAAAAGATCGCGTGGTTCGAATTTCGACAGGCCACCTCCATAAACTCGCCGATGCCGCTTCGCAAGATGTTGAACTTTTCTGCTATTGAGTGAACCTACTAATGCTTTTATGAATAACGGGTCTTCGGAAATCGGATATATACAATGGAACGCGGTGAGGTTATGAACAGCGGCGGCATTTAGAATGAACCTCAAGCCCTTTCGGCCAAAAACAACAGCCCATATGGATGAAGGATTTCTTCTCTCCATCGTATACCACGGGTCCCTGGCGGCAAGCAGGTATCTCTTTGGAAGCCCGTCCGTTTCACCCCTTGTAATATAATCTTTTTCATCCACAGTCAGAGCGCCTTGGAAGTTGAGCAGGCAGGTACGCCTGCCTTTAGCCACCAGGCTTTCAAAGTCGGATTTTAGGAAAATGAAAGAAGGGACATCTGCTGAGCGGCCCACACATTCTAAAATGGATCCTGCGGGAATGTTGTTGTTCCTTGCTGCGTCTGCCGACAAATGAAAATACTTGTTGGCTCCTGTTGCGATGCCCCGTCGTGTCTCCGCCATATCAGAAAGAGGCACGAATCCCTCCAAAGCCTCATCACAGACGTGCCCCAGGACGTAATCCCACTTCTTTTCCTTCAGTAGCAAATCAGTACTGATCCACTGAGTCCGAACCCCATCACATTCGGGAAACCTGTTTTGCGCCAACGGCTTGAGCAATGCAACGTTCACCCTGTCTTTGATATAAGATGTGAGTATCTTCTTGCGAGGTTTACAGCGTTCCGGCTTTTCGATAAACAGCACCGAGGCAGTAGTTAAAGCGTTATCGAACAATAGCGAGTAGTGAGAAAAATATATCAGCACCTTGAGAAGTCCATTGGACAGTAAATAATTCTTCAGCGGCATTCCAAAATTTGCATTAACCCATTCTCCCGGCACGAGGATAGCAGCACGCCCTCCCGTCTTAAGTCGTCGGCATATCTCTAGGATGAAAAGGCCGTAGATATTCGTCAAACGCGAAAGATTAACGTGGTTCCTGAAACCAATCTCCGAAAAAATATTCCCTCTATAAAAAAAGTTATGATGTTTAAGATAGGGGGGATTGGCTATCGCACCGTCAAATCGCCTATCGCTGCGCCATGTCAGGAAGTCAGCTTGAATAAATTCAACGGATGGAACATTTCCAATCACTTGTTTGGCGGCGGCGAGCGCAAGCGGGTCAACGTCTATTGTGCAGATATGGCTTGTAGGCGATTGTTTGAGTATCTCACGAACGAATATCCCAGGACCTACGGCTGGGTCAAGAATCTGGGATGGCTTCGAAGCCAGAATCCAGGAGCACATCATATTAGCGATGGGTGCCGGCGTGAAGAATTGGCCAAGTCGTTTCCGGTGGTTTTCCGGCACACAATCGCAATATGATTCTTCCGGGTCAGCGGGGTTGTAGCCCAAAAGAGGGATAACTGTGTCCCGCTCATACACTGTGCTGTTGAAAAGCGGCCCGAGTCCAAGGTCACCCTCGTAAACAGAACGGTCTAATTTAGTCCCCGCTTCTGCCATAACAGTCCTTTTCTGACGCTATTTATAGTCATCATCTATTGGGAAGTCAAGTACCAATATAATTATTGGCGATTGTCCGCCCTTGAATTGCAGGCGTGGGTCGGACGATAATATAAGCGGGTGTTTAAGCGCATCCTTTCTTCGGAACCTGTCGCCCGGATAGCCGGAATGGTCCGGGTCGGGGGGGTGGTGAAACTGACCGGTGTGTGGGGGTCTTCTGCGCCCTTATTGGCTGCGGCGGTGGGAGAACTGAAAAAGCGGCCTGTCCTGCTCGTTGTTTCCGGACCGGACGAGGCGGATTCAGCCGCCGACGACATCGAAGTTTTCACCGGTCCGGCCGCTGAAATCTTTCCCGCCTGGGAGATGGGCATCGCAGGCTTATCCGCAACCGACGCTCCCGCCCCCGACCACCTGAACGACGAAATTACCGGTCAGCGTCTGCGTCTTTGCGCCCTTCTTGCCGGCGACGACGAGCGCCCGGGATTTATCGTGGCGTCCGCCATGTCCCTGATGCAGCCTGTGCCTATGCCCGAGGTTCTCGCGGCGGCAAGAATGTCGCTGCGGACCGGCGGCGAAACGGACCTTCGGAAACTTCTCGAATGGCTGGTCGATGCCGGATTCGAAAGCGTCGATGCGGTTGACCAGGCCGGCCAGTTCGCACGCCGGGGCGGGATCGTCGATGTCTTTCCGCCTGCGGGGGACCTGCCCGTGCGGATAGAGTTCTTCGGCGAGAAAATCGAATCCATCCGGCGGTTCGACCCGGACACGCAACGCTCCACCGCGCAAATCTCAGGCTGCGACCTGGTGGCAATATCGGCGGGAAGGGAAACCGGCGCCGGCAGGACGACGCATCTGCTCAATTACCTGCCGGACGGCGCAATCGTATGTTTCATCGAACCGGACGAGGTTCGCTCAACAGCCGAAGCGTTCTATCGTCGTCTGATCGACCCTGCCTGCCGGAAGGAAGGCGCCGGCGTCGTACACGGGCCCGAGACGCTATTCAGGGCGGATGACCGACTTGCGGTGATGGAGATGTCCGCCTTTGCCCCGGCTGGGCGCGCCGGAAAAGTTGTCCCGATGGGCATCGCTTCGCTCCAGCGGCTCCAAAGGCCGGAGGAAGCATTGGATGAACTGGAAAGGCTAGCCGGCGAAAACGAGGTCTGGGTGTACTGCGAGAACGCCGCAGAGATGGACCGCTTCGGCGAATTACTTAGCGGCGACCATGCCGAACTGGCGGCGAAGGTTCATAAGTCAATCGGGCACGTCGATTGCGGGTTTCACTGGCCCGCCCAGCGACTGGTGGTTGTCGGGCATCACGAGATATTTCATCGTTACGCCCGTCGGCGCACGTTCCGGCGTCTCCGCGCGGGCAGACCAATTGAAAGTTTTATGGACCTTGCCGAAGGCGACTACGTCGTCCATCTGACTCACGGAATCGCCCGTTTCGTGGGTTTCAAGACGCTGAAGACCGACGGCCGGTCAGAGGAGTTCCTGACGCTCCGCTTCGCCGGCGGGTCGCTGCTGCACGTTCCGGTAACGGAAATTCAACTGGTTCAGAAGTACATCGGCGCCGGGCGGGCGCGCCCGTCGCTGTCGAGGCTGGGTTCGTCGGCATGGTCGCTGCGGAAGGATCGCGTCGCAATCGCTACGCGCGACCTGGCGGCAGAGTTGCTGCGGCTCCAGGCGGTCCGCAACTCCTCGCCGGGGATAAGTTACACCGGCGACAGCGACTGGATGAGGCGGTTTGAACAGGAGTTTACCTATACCGAAACGCCCGACCAGATAACGGCGATGCGTGAGATTTCCGCCGACATGGCCGAGGCCCGACCGATGGACCGCCTTCTGTGCGGCGACGTCGGTTACGGAAAGACCGAACTGGCGATGCGGGCGGCTTTTCGCGTCGTCGAAGCCGGTCGGCAGGTGGCGGTGCTTGTTCCGACGACGGTCCTCGCCGCTCAGCATTACCGAACATTCAGCGAGCGGTTCGCCGATTATCCCGTTACGGTCGAAGTCCTGTCGCGTTTTCGCAGCAAAGGCGAAGCCGGAAAAATCTCCGAATCCGCCGCTGCGGGGAAGATCGACATACTTATCGGCACGCACAGACTGCTTTCGGGCGACGTGCAATTCGCCGACCTCGGACTGGTGGTCATCGACGAGGAGCAGCGGTTCGGCGTCGAACACAAAGAGCATCTCAAACGAATGCGTGCGGAGGTCGATGTTCTGACCATGACGGCTACGCCCATTCCGCGAACGCTGCACATGGCGTTGATGGGTTTGCGGGACATCTCTTCGCTGGCGACTGCGCCGCTGGACCGCAGGGCGGTTTTCACAGAGGTCTGCCGGAGCGACGATAAGCGAATCCGCGCCGCCATCGGACGCGAACTGGACCGCAAAGGGCAGGTATTCTTCGTCCACAACCGCGTATTCGACATCGAACAGGTAACTGACCACATCAGGTCAATCGCGCCGGAGGCCCGCGTCCAATTCGCCCACGGGCAGATGCCCAAAGACGGTCTGGAAAAAACGATGCTTAGTTTCGTCGCCGGGGACATTGACGTTTTGGTGTGCACGACGATTATCGAGTCGGGCCTGGACATACCGTCGGCCAACACGATGTTCATCCGGAACGCCGACCGTTTCGGACTGGCGCAGTTGCACCAGTTGCGCGGGCGGATAGGACGGTACAAGCACAGGGCATATTGCTGCCTGCTGCTTCCGACCGACAGGTCTGTCAGTCGGGTGGCTGCAAGGCGGCTCAAAGCCGTCGAGGAGTTCTCCGACCTTGGAGCGGGTTTCCAGATAGCGATGCGCGACCTGGAGATTCGCGGCGCGGGTAACATTCTCGGCTCTGCCCAGAGCGGACACATCGCCGCGGTGGGGTACGAACTGTACTGTCAGTTGTTGGAACAGGCGGTGGCAGGGTTACGGGGCGAAAAGATCACCGCCCCGCCCGCCAAGGCGCACGTTGAACTGGCCGGCGATACCTACATCCCACGATCGTACATCTCGTCGGCCCGCCAGCGGATGGAGGTGTACCGCCGGTTGGCGATGTGCCGAACGAGCGAGGAATTGTCTCAATTGTCGGCGGACCTTACGGATGTCTTCGGCCCGATTTCTCCGGTCGTCGGCGACCTGCTTTCCGTTGCGGAGATACGCCTTCTGGCCGGAAAGACGGGTATCGACCGAATCGTCCTGATGCGCCCGGACGTAATCTTTACGCTCAGCGATCCGGCCCTTGCCGATTCGGCACTTGCGGGCCTGGCGGGTTCCGTCCGCCTGGTCGATGAGCATACCGCGTATTGGCGGCCTCCATCGGCGTATCTGGAACGTTCGACGCTGCTCGCCGTTTTGATGAAGCGATTGCGGCGGGCGGATGAGAGGGTATAATTGCCCCCTGATAATCTGATTACAATAAAGATTGAACAGTATTTGAATAAAGACAGACGTCTCGACAAAAAACGGACAGAACAGCAGGATTACCGGGATTACGGGATTATAGGGATTTCTTTTTATCCTGTAATCTTAAAATCCCTGTAATCCTGCTATCTTCCTTCATTATTACAGGCTGCTTATGAAGCGGATTGCATTGATTCTGACGGCGCTATTTTTATTTTCCGGTTGCGGCTGGTTTGGGCGGAAAAACCGCGTCATCCAGCCTTCCGAAGAGACGCCCGCCACCGCCCCGGTTAGCGGACCGGTAGAGGCTGGTGGCACAGGTTTTCAACCTGTGCTTAAGACCGAGAAACGCACAGATTCCAAACCCGCGCCGACTGAACGGACGACACGCCCATCGGCTGACTATCGCGTCGTCGGAAAGCCTGAGGTAGTCGCCGCCGCTTCACTCCAGGTCAATAATAAGTTTATCACGCTCCGGAAGTTGCTCGACCCGATTCGCCCCAAACTCACCGCAGCAGCAGCAGGCGCCGGCGAGGAGGCGTTCCGTATTAAGGCTTTGGGGCTTATCCGCGAGGAAATTCGCAGGCAGGTCGAGCACGTGCTACTCCTATCGGAAGCGGAGAATTACCTTACTGATGCGGAGAAAAAACAGGTCGATGAATGGGTCGTCGGTCGGCTTCGCCAGGCAGTCGCCGAGTCGGGCGGAAGCAGGGCGCTATTCGACCAGAGACTACGAAATGAAGGGACAGACCTGGAAACCTGGAAGAAAGATTTGACCGAAACGATGCTGATTCGCAGTTACATGCAAAGTCGGCTTGGTAAGCGAATCGTAGTAGATCGTCGTATTATGTGGGATTACTACGTCGCGCACCCTCGGGAGTTCTCCAGGCCCGACCGCGTGCAAATGCAGATTATTTCCGTTCCCCGCGGCGAATTTCTTCCGACCGACCGCAAGCCTGACGAAGAAGACCGGGCCGAGTCGCACCGCAAGGCGAAGGACTTGATAAATAAGGCCCATGCCGCGCTGGTGAGCGGGGAGAAATTCGCAAAGGTCGCCAGGACCTTCAGCACCGGACCGATGTCGGCCTCCGGCGGAGTCTGGCCTCTGATGGAAAGGGGAAGTTTCCGCGCCGAAGCCGTGGAAGAATCCGCCTTCGCCCAGGGTAAGGGACGGACAAGCGGTGTCATCGAAACGCCCGGAGGTTTTTACATCGTCAGAACGCTGGACATCAGAGGCGGCGAGAAACTCCCGTTCGAGAAGGTCCAGGATACAATCGCCGATAAACTCCGCCGGCGGCAGTTCGCCAAACTCGCCGACGAATACCGCGCGAAACTGTACGCCAAAGCGGTAATCATCGCCACCGATCGCTTCGAACGCCTCGCTGTCGATGAGGCGGTGCGGAAGTATTACAAGCGATGAAAGCGTTCGAGACGCCGAGTAAGTTGGTGCGACAAACCTGTAACTCGACAGCCCACGGATAGCTATCTGTGGGCTGTTGTTGTCGGTGCGTTGCTATCTGTGGGCTGTTTGCCCTTTTTGAATCATCTGTTTTTTTCCATTATATCCAAACCTATTCGTTCCGAATCGCGTCCGTCCCAGCGGTGTGATTCGATGGAGTCTGTGATTGCAGCGGCGCAGCGGATGGCGGCCAGACCGGCGGCTGCGGGCACGATCGGCTCGGCGCCTTCGGCGACGCATCGATAAAAAGCCTCCGCCTGTTTGCGGAGCGGTTCGACGTCATCTGCGACCTTCAACTGCTCAACCTTGATGAGTTTGGTGTAATCGACCTTGCCGGCCAGTTCGCCCAGGTTTTTCGCGTCCATCTGACGGGCCATCTGAATTAAATCCATGTTTTCGCTTTTCTTTACGACGATCCCGACTCCTCTGCCGTAATCGACCGACAGGTACGCCTGCTCGGAGAAGATTCGCATTTTACGCTCGCTCTTTATGGCCAGGCGCGAGGCGGTCAGGTTGGCGACGCATCCGTTCGGGAAAGTCAGGCGCGCGTTGGCGATGTCCTCGGTTGCGCCCAGAACGTTGACGCCGACGGCCTGGACTTGTTCCGGTTCGTCGCCGGCCAGCATCAACACCAGATCAATATCGTGGATCATCATGTCCAGCACCACGCCGATGTCGGCGGAGCGAAACGTGAACGGGCTTATGCGGTGCGCCTCTATGAATTTAGGCGCAATATCGAACCGGCGAATGGCTTCGACTGCCGGATTGAACCGTTCGGTGTGCCCGACCTGGACTCTGGAACCGGTCTTTTCGGAAAGTGTGATGAGTTCCTCCGCCGCCGCGACGCTGTCGGCGATGGGTTTCTCTATAAGAACGGCCTTTCCGGCGGCGACGAACGGCCTGGCAGATTCCATGTGGGCGCTGGTGGGCGTGGCGATGACGGCTGAATCGACAAGTTCGACTGCTTCGGCGATGCTGTTTGCAGGGACGTTGTATTTTTTCGCGGCGGTTTCGGCTGCATCGGCGTTCGTATCGACCACACACGCCAGTTCAACTTCGGGCATTTCCGAGATGACCCGGCAGTGCAGGTTGCCCATTCGACCAAGACCGATTACTCCGACGCGAATACTCATTGCCTTTCGACTCCTTTAAAAAACTCTTCGGCCTCCGGGGGCGTCTTGCCTCGGTATCTTTCACGGTGTCGCCCGAAACGACCGGTGAGGCTGCGCATGCACGATTCACATAGTATCCTGACCGGTTCGACCTGGTCGGTTTGAGCGAGTAGTTCCCTGACCTTGACGATACGTCCCCTTTTATCCTCGAAGAGTCGTCGAAACGCCTGACGGACATCCCCGGCGTCC
>JAXHSV010000122.1:0-1909 GCA_034190305.1 Planctomycetota bacterium
AAGTTATAACGCCAGACCCAGCCCAGCCATAGCCATGGCTGGGCTGTAATGTCCGCTCTTCGACCGATTTTGCGAAAACCTGCGTTTGTCCGCTTTCGGAACTTACACAAAATACTTGACGATATCAAACGGTGCCCAGCAAATGGACAAGAGCAATAGTAATCTGTAAAATAGGGAAAATGAGCGGTTTCGAACTTCGCGCGGTGGATTTCCCAATCCACCGCGTTTTATTCTGCGCGGCGGGTTAGGAAACCCGCCGCGCAGAATAAACCCCACTTTCTTTTGCGTTCGCGTAGTTCGCGGCTAATATATCCGCAACTGAAAATTCACATGGCCTCGAAGATTTCTAAAATACTGTATTTGTTTGTAGTAGCGACGGGGCTTGGTCTGGCGTCGTGTGTTGCTGATGCGCCGCCGCGGATTGAATTAGCGGCAGAGACCGTCGTGCCTGATAAAATGGGGCTGGTGTTCTGGGTCGATGGGCTGGACATCGAAGCCTTCGAGTCGCTCCGGAAGGCGGGAAAACTTCCGAATATCACCAAATACCTCATCGATCGCGGCGTAACGGTCGAGGGGGCAGTCGCATCGTTTCCCACAATAACCTATGCCAATGACACATCGTTCGCGACGGGGATGTTTCCGGGGCATCACGGAATCGTCGGAAACAAATGGTTCGACCGCAACAGCCTCATCTTCCAGGACTACAACTTCATCAAGACGTATCAAAAGGTCGATTCGGACTTTAATGCCACGACAATTTACGAGGCATTGGGTGATGAATTCACAGCCACGATACTCACACCCGTCCGCCGCGGCGCCACGCGCAACATAGACAACTGGATGTCAGCCGGTATCTCGTGGCACTTCGGTCTGCAAAAAAACGTCAACCACCTGACGACCGCCCGGTTCGAACTTATCGCCGGCGTCGCCAATCAAACCGGTCGATGGCCTAAGTACATCTTCGCTTATTTCGTAACGCCCGACACCGCAGGCCACGATTACGGCACCAAGGCTCCGCCATATACCGAGATGATCCTCGACATAGACCGCCAGATCGGGCACATCTGCCAATCGCTCGAAAAGGCCGGTTTGCTCGAAAAAACCTTCATTACGCTGATTTCCGACCACGGCTTCGTCGATACGCCCAAGCACTTGGACGTAGCCGATTATTTCCACAAGACGCTGAAAATCCCGACAATCAGCAAAAGATTCGGGCGGGGCGAGTTATTCGAGAAGCGCATCGCCCATTTCGCCAAGGCCAGGGCGGTCGTCGCCACCGGCGGGATGCGCCGATGCAGCATCCACCTCCGGCCCGGAAAACACTGGTGGGCCAGGCCGACGGAAAAGGAAATAGATGGGTTCCGACACGCTCAATTTCCAGTACACACTGCCGGTCCGTATCGGCGCCCCAGCCTGCCCGGTGTGCTCGCTTCGCAGCCGGCGACGGACCTGGTGATGGTTCGCCTGGGCGACAACAGCATCCGGGTGCAGAACAAAGCCGGTATCGGCGTGATTGATCGCATCGTCCAGAACGGTGAAAAACTATATCGTTATCGCGTAACGAAGGGAACCGACCCTTTGGGTTATTCGTCTAATCCCAAGGCGGCATTGTTGATGGACGGTGAATATCACGACGCCGACGCCTGGCTGGCGGCGACGCTGGAGACGCCCAAGCCGGACTGCGTGGTGCAGTTAATCGAGTTGAACGATTCGCCCCGCAGCGGCGATATTGTCCTTTTCGCCGCCGACGGATGGGCCTTAGGCGGGACGGAAAAGGGCGGGCACGGCGGGCTGCTGCGCCATGAAATTATCGTTCCGTGGATATGGGCCGGCCCGTCGCTTCCGGCGAAAAGTTCAATAACCGCAGCGCGGACTGTGGACTTAATGCCTACAATGTTGCATCTTATTG
>JAXHSV010000122.1:2009-9125 GCA_034190305.1 Planctomycetota bacterium
TGCTGAATGCTGAATTATGAATGATTTTGACGAAAAATCGGTTCGTCGCTACAACCTGCGACAGGAGCGCTGGGCGATACTGGGCGTTGTGATGCTGCTGTTAGGGGCGGTATATTTCCCGCAGGTATTCGGGAAGGGCGGAAATCTCCCGCTGCCCGACGACGGCCCGCCGCTGAAACCTTCACAGGCGGGCGAATTGCGAGGAATGACCATCCAATTGCAATCCCACTGGGAAGGTATCCCGTTCGAGCAGTACGTCGAGGAAATCGCTCGCAGCGGCGCCAACACTATCTGCCTTTCGCTGTCCGCCTATCAGGAAAACGCCTCCTCCAGTTCGCTGTTCATAGAGTATCGCAAGGTCCCTTCGATAAAGAGGCTGAAAAACCTCATCAAACTCGCCCACGACCGCGGGCTGCGGGTCGTGCTGATGCCCATCATTCTGCTGGAGAATCCCCGGTCCGGAGAGTGGCGGGGAAAGATTAATCCTGCCGATCCGGAACACTGGTGGACGCAATACGAAAACTACATCCTCTTCTACGCCCGCATCGCCGCCGATGCGAAGGCGGAGGTCTTTATGATCGGTTCTGAACTGGTGGGCCTGGAAGACAAGACCCGCCAATGGCGAAGTCTTGTCCGAAAAGTCCGCAAAGTCTATAAAGGCAGGATTAGTTACTCGGCCAACTGGGACCATTACAAGGACATCGAATGGTGGCGAGACCTGGACCTTATCGGCATGACGGTTTATTACGACCTGGTCGGCGACAAAAAACCCACGCTGGATGTCCTTGTCGAGTCGTGGAAGCCGATTAAAAAGGAAATTCTCGCCTGGCGGCAAAAAATCGGGATGTCGATATTGTTCACCGAGGTCGGCTGGCCGAATCAGGAAGGCTGTGCGAAGGAACCGTGGAACTATTACGGCAACCCTGATAAACCGGACCCGGCCGCACAAGCCAACAGCTTCGAAGCGTTTTTCAAGACCTGGCAGAATGAAAAGACCGTCGCCGGCGTCCTGATTTGGGAGTGGCGAAATCACCCCAATCAGACCGGCGGAATCAACGACACCTCCTATATTCCGACGGGCAAACCGGCAATGCAGATAATACGAAGGTATTTCAACTCCCCCGGCGCTCTGCCGCGAACAAACGCCGCGACGACTTCCGCGCCGGCGACAAGCACCGCGCCCATCGCCACCACCAACCCCGACAAACCGTAAAGTTCATAGCCGTGAACAACGCGAACAGCCTCAAGTACAGGGCATCCGCTTTTTCATCCACCACCAGTTTCACAGCCTGTTTCTTACCGCCTATCGTTTCTTTCCTCTCATGTGTGGAGGACGGTAGTCGCGCGGGTCTAGACAGGCATCATAGTCGGCCCGAGTGATCTGTATCCACTCAGTTTTGTCTATGCCCCGGCGGTTCTCGGAGGTAGGGCTGACCGGAAAGGCAGACGCCACCCATATCCAGCGATTCTGCATACAGGCGATTTCTTTTACCTCTTCGACGGCCTCGGTCAGGTCTTGGTCCTGACTTACAATTATGGCTACGTCATAATGCCTGTCCAGAGCGAAACGGGTTGTGTCCAGTGCAATCCGCACGTCAATCCCTTTCTCCTGCCCAACGAGAAAAGTGTGTTTGGTTCCGTTCGGAAGACGAACCGTCTGGTTGCGATACCGCAAGGAACGCCGGTAAATTTCCGCGGTGGGACACCGGCCAATCACAGCCAGTTTAGACGTCCAGAAATGGTTCCAGAACTCGTTATCCGCTGCGTCGGGCACCCCCGTATAGAATCTCGTCTGCAAAAGTTCCCATCTTTTGTTCCGACAAATCCGCGTCGCCAAGGCTACGGGGTCATAATTAGGCCAATTGTAGCCAAATGCCTCCTTGGCCGCATGGAAGAGGTTTTGTCCATCTACAAAAACCACAGCCTTCGGAATATCAGGCGGCGTAACGGTCATGGTTATTCTACGAGCGCAAAAAGTACCCCGCCCGAGGCCTACTGGCATGTCAGACGGGGAGCAAATAAATCATCATTATTTCTATACTAATTATCGGATTCGTTCCGGGAATTGTCAAGGGAAAATTTTACGAAAAATCCCAAACCCCAACGGAGCGACGGAAACGCTTTGCCGCGAGTCCTTCCGCCGCACCATTGGAGTTGAGTTAATTGGATGGACTTATTTCGGTGGCTCACGCCACCGGCTACCATCCTCCATTCCTTCGGGCCTATTATCCCACCGCCTTCTCAACAATCGCAATCTCCTCATCCGTCAGCCTACTCTGTCAAGAATTACAACGGAACTAGCCACCCACTTTCCGATAGGCCATTTCGATAAATGGCTTGGCAGTCTCCAAATCTCCTCTGTCCTTAATCAGTATCTCAAAGTCTCCAGTTCCATAGTGTCCTATATCGGTAACGTCTCGACTGCTATTGGGGGGACGATTTTTGATCGTCCCGGGATCAAGTTTGAGATAAAGATTTATTTGCGACTTACGAACAACCATGCAAACGATATTCTGCGAAATCTTATAGGCAACGTAGAACTTCTTCGGCACTTCGGCCATGGCGGGATCAAGACTCATGACATACTCTTGAATTTCCAGGGCGAGATTTTGTATTTTTTGAGGCATATTTTTTAAACGCTGCTCAAATGTGTAGCTGCCGGTTGCGCGAGTAATTGCGGCTTTCTTGCCTGCTGCTATCATAACCGGACTTTTGCCCTGTTGTGCAGACTCGGAAAACGGTGTGTACGACTTGCGGAACACCTCCTCGAGGTACACCAAACCCGGCTTGAAGTATCGGTATTGCCAGAGTTCGATGTTCGCTCCAATTACCTGCACGGCATGCAGATCATATTTTCGGTAATTTGGTGCGATGCAAATTACCCGTACATCCGACCAGTCAACTTTTACATTATTTCCCAAGGCTTGCTGAACCGCGATCTTGTAATCGCCGCGATGATCATTAATCCATGCAAGATAAAATAAGCTCTGATTGATCAGCTCTGACGATTCGACTTTCTTGTACTCGATAATAACTGGATTGTTATCCTCAGATAGCGCCAGCGTATCTATGCGACCTCCATGCGTGGGGCCCGTGGGAAATTCCGATGCGACAAACCGACAATTAAATATGGTGCCGAGGTTTTCCTCAACCAAATGCTGTAATTTCTTTTCGCTGGGAAAATTTGTCTGCTCTAAAGACACTAACTTCGTTTTGCTAATTTCAAAAAGTGGCATTTTTTTATTACTCCATTTTAATTCTCTCTGTGTCCTCCGCGTCTCTGTGGCCCGTTATTCCGCCCGTTTTCCAATTACGACGATGCCGAGGTTATCGGCCAGGGCGAGCGTGTCGGTTTTGTCGAGGATGATGGTCCTTCCGGCTTCGAGGACCAGGCAGGCAGCTCCGGCGGATTTGAGGGCCCGGATCGTCTCCGGTCCGACGGTGGGCACGTCGAATCGCATGTCCTGATTCGGCCGGGCGACCTTCACCAGCACCCACCCGCCGGAGCGGCAAAGCCGACCCGCGCGGGCGATCATCTCGTCGGTACCCTCCATCGCCTCGACGGCGATTATGTCGCGCTCCTTGACTGCTACAGACTGTCCTACGTCCAGCGAGGCGCTCCGACGGGCGATATCGAAACCGAAGTCCGCATCGACCTGGGCCGACTTCGACGGCGGCGTTTGGGTCATCAGGCCTTCATCGGCAAGGTGCTCGGCGCAATATTCGACGCTTGACATAAGTTCGATACCCTCCCTCAAAAGTTCGTCCGCCACCGCCAGCAGCACGGCGTTGTCGCGTTTGTCATGTCGCAGCCGACCATACCAAAGCCGGGCGGTGCGCAAATCAGGCAGGTATCGCAGCAGTCGCAGCGGCGAATACATGTTCGCCTTTCGCACGCCGCCGGCCAGCACCGCCTCCCGGACGCCGCGCCTGCGAAGCAGTCGAATCCACCGACCCATGCGGGTGATGCCCGCCCAGTCGAACTCGTCCGCCAGGCTGCGAAGGAGCGGTTCGGCCTGGCCTCGAATACCAATGACCACCAACGGCCGACCTGTCCGGCGCATGCCGTCGGCAATCAGCACGGGCAATCGCCCGGCCCCGGCAATAAGACCCAATGGTTCCGCTTCGTTGACCACAGGCAGTTCGACCCTGCTAAGTAAAAAATGTTAAATGCCAAACGCTTTGCCCCGAAGGTTTTTCATTCAGCATTTGTCGTTTTATTTTTCAGTTCGGCGATCTCGGCTTCGAGTTTCATGAGCGTCCGGCGCAAATCCGGCAGCCTGGACATGACCGAGAACATTCGTCGCGCCTGAGCCAGGGGAACCGCCGGGGCGCCGAGGACTTCCTTTCCGTCGGGCACGTCGCTTGTTACGCCGGCCTTTGCGCCGATGCGAACGTTGTTGCCGATTTTCAAATGTCCGACGACGCCGGCCTGACCGGCCAGGGCGCAGTAATCGCCTATCGTCGTCGAACCGGCTACGCCGACCTGTGCGACGAACAGGCAACCCTTTCCGACCTTCGTACCGTGACCGATGGTTACGAGGTTGGAGAATTTCGTACCGTCGCCGATAACGGTCGCGCCCATTGTGGCCCGGTCGATCGCGCAACAAGCGCCGATCTCCACGTCGTCGCCGATTTCGACCCAACCGGCCTGGGGTATCTTCTCGTGCCTTCCGGCGTGCGTGGCGTATCCGAAACCGTCCTCACCGACGACCGTACCGGCGTGGATCGTTACCCTCTCGCCGAGGACCGTACCGTCATACAGGACGACGTTGGGATACAATATGCAGCCGCGCCCGATCCGGCAGTCCGGGCCGACGAATACACCCGGATAAAGCACGGCGCCTGCGCCGATTTGTGCACCCGCCTCGACGGTAACAAACTGCGCCACGGATACATCCTCCGCCACTTTCGCGCCGGGGTCGATTCGGGCTGACGGGTCTATTCCGCTGAAAGGATGCCTGCGGAAGCCATACAGGGCCACCATCGCCTCCCGGAAGGCGAAATAGGGGTCCGCGCAGCGAATGAGGTTTTCTCCGGGCCCACCGTAGTCCTCCGCCACAATCACCGCCGCCGCTTTGGTCTTAGCCATGAACCGCTCGTAGCGGACATTTGCCAGGAAGGCGACCTCATCGGCGCCGGCTTCGGTCAGGGCGCCGACGCCGCGAACGACTTTCTCTACATCGCCCGTCAGAGACCCGCCGAGCAGGTCGGCAAGTTCGCCCAGCGTGATTTCCTTTGTTTTGCAATCGCTCATAACGGCGTGAGGGTAGTAACTTCGGGCCATTCAGTCAAGCAGGCGTTGGGAAGGAAGGCGGCGGGACAGGACAGGTTGTCAAAGACGTACGCGTGAATGTAGCCGCGATTGTCTTTGCGGATATGCTTTGAACCGTCGGCGAAGTACGCCGGTTCCACGCGGTCACAGGCTTTGTCGATGCGTTTTTGCGCCGGTTCGGAATCGTTGGGAGCCATTGGGAACCGTTCGGACCAATAGGGTTCGGTTCACGGACATATGTAATCGAACCTTTTATACAGGCATCAAAACGTGTACAACATCCGGCATGAGTCTTCCTATGGTTGCCATTGTGGGCCGGCCTAACGTCGGAAAGAGCAGCCTGCTGAACTGTCTGACCGGCAGGCGGATCGCTATCGTCGATGCGACGCCGGGAGTTACGCGCGACCGGATAAGCGCGCCGCTGCCGATCTGTACCGAGCCTGAAAAGTACGTCGAACTGGTCGATACCGGCGGGTACGGAATCGAAGATACCGACGACCTTACCGCCCACGTTACCAGCCAGATTGATTATGCCATGTCCACAGCGGCGCTTATTTTGTTCGTGGTCGATGCCCGCGAAGGCGTAACGCCGCTGGACAAATCCGTAGCCAAGCGGCTCCGCCACGCCGACAGGCCGGTTATCCTCGTGGCCAACAAGGTCGATTCGCCCAGGGCTGAGACCGAACTGGGCGAGTTACACGCCCTCGGTTTCGGCGAGCCGGTGGTTATATCGGCCACCCATCAACTGGGCACCAATTCGCTCATGGAAAGGATTTCCGAGCTCGCCGGCTCCGCCGCCCGGACCGACGACGAACCGATTATGAAATTCGCCATCGTCGGGAAGCGAAACGTCGGAAAGAGTACCTTTATCAACACGCTGGCGGGATCCGATCGAGTTATCGTCTCGGAGGTTCCCGGAACGACGCGCGACAGCGTGGACGTGCGGTTCGAGATGGACGCCCAGGCGGGCGGCAGTATGGCCGGCAAGAGCCTTGTGGGTATAGACACCGCCGGGGTCCGCAAGCGAAGCAAACTCGCCGACGACATTGAATTTTACAGCCGGCACCGCGCGTTGCGGAGCATCCGCCGGGCGGACGTGGTAATGCTGATGTTCGACGCGACCGAGCCGGTCGGAAAGGTGGAAAAGCAACTGGCAGATTACATTAGCGGCCTTTACAAACCAACCGTCTTCGTCGTCAACAAGTGGGACCTCGTTCCGGACGGCGTTACGCGGGACGAATACGGGCCTTATCTGACTCGCGCTTTGCCGGGTCTGTCTTACGCCCCGATTGTCTTTACGCGTGCAACCGACGGCGAGGGCGTTCGTGAGGCAGTGGCGCTGGCGGGAGAACTGTTCGAGCAGGCGCGCCTGCGGGTGCCGACGGCTGAATTAAACACCGCCATGGAAGAGATATTGGCGCACCACTCGCCGCGTTCGAAACATACGGGCAGGCCTGCGAAGATTTACTACGTTACGCAGATAGCGACCGCCCCGCCGACACTGGCTGCCTTCGTCAACAATGCCGACTCCTTCGAACCGACCTTCCGGCGATACCTCATCAACCAACTCCGCCTTCGTCTGCCGTTCCCGGAAGTACCCATCCGCCTGATCTTCCGCCCCAAAGCGACACGGACGTTCGACTCGTGATTTTTTCACGAACCCCCGACGCGCACCTTCAATCTTACCGCAGCGACATCACGCGGAAGACCTCCTCCAGTGTTATTTCGCCGGCGGCTGCACGGCGGATACCGTCGGCGGCCATGGTGGTCATGCCGCCACGCACGGCGATTGCACGCATCTCGTCCACTGACGCACCACTCCGCAAGGCCTGGCTTATCTC
>JAXHSV010000123.1:0-9084 GCA_034190305.1 Planctomycetota bacterium
CAAACATTGTAAGATCACATTGCGCACGAGGACTGGTTACTTCAGTAACCAGTTTGTAGCAATTCAAACAAGGTCGGCGTATTTTATCGCCTGACCCTGGCGTTTCCTTCCCAGATGCTCCAGACCTGTTCTTCGTCCGCCGGCTGGGCGTAATCGGTCATCATCGTGGTCGCCAATGCCCCGCAGGCCCATCCGAACTGAATCCACTTCTCAGGCTGCCAGCCTTTCAATATCGCGTAAAGCACTCCCCCGACGAAACCGTCGCCTCCGCCTATGCGGTCCAGCACGGTAATGTCACGAGGTTCGACAACGTGCCATTCGTCGCCCTCGGACATGATAGCGCCCCAACGGTGGCAGTTCGCGCTGACGACCTCGCGCAGCGTGGTTGCGAAAACCGAGGCATTTCCGAACGCCTGTTTCGCCTGGTTGATCATGGTCTTGAAACTCTCTATCTTGGCGGCGAGGTCCTTCCCGCCGGCTTCGGGACCTTCCAGGCCGAGGCAGAGCTGGAAGTCCTCCTCGTTTCCGACGAGTATGTCGGAGACCCCGGCGATCTCCAGGAAGATTTTCCGCAGTTCCTTTTCGCGGTTCTTCCAGAACGAGGCGCGGTGGTTCAGGTCGAACGAGACTCTGGTTCCGTATTTTTTGGCTGCCTTGGCGATTTCAAGGCACAAAGCGCCGGTTTCGGGCGAAAGGGCGGTGATAAGCCCCGATAAGTGGACTATCTGCACTCCCTCTTTGCCGAAGATGCGGTCCAGGTCGAAGTCCTTGGCGCTCATCGTCCTTCCGACCTCGCCCGCCCGGTCGTTGTGGACTCGCGGGCCTCGGGAACCGTAACCGCTGTCGGCAAGGTTGAACTGGTGGCGATAGCCCCAAGGCCCGCCCTGTTCGACTTCCTTCCCCTCGTAGTCGATATGCCGGCTTGCCAGACTGTCCTTGATGAACCGTGCAATCGGGCTGCCCTTTACGAATGCCGTCAGCACCTTTACCGGAAGCCCCAGGTACGACGCGATACTGACTACGTTCGATTCGGCGCTTGTCGCATGCATGAAGAAGGTGTCGTTGCAGTGCATCGGCTGGCCGTTGAGAGGGGTCAGGCGGGTTCCCATGCTTGTGGTGGTAATCAGGCTGCACGCGCAATCTTTTCGAAGTTCGATACTCACGGTGATTTCCTTTCAACTACAATGGCGACGATTCAATTACGGCAATTATGGCGACAGACACATCAAGTAATTCTTTTCCGTTTTTTGCGTCAGATTCCACAGACGCCTTGCTTAATTCAATACGGCGACAACCGGTAAAAATCAAGAATCATATTGATCGCACCCGATCGCCGGCCCTGCATAACCGATGCCGTTATTCTGAATCATCCCTCCGCGACCCCGGGGTTATGAGGAGTACCGCCGCCGGTTTGTCGGCTTGATGCGAATTCACCGTAACCTCTTACGGCGAAGGGGGGGAGGAATCGGCGGAAAAGTCAAGGAAAACGGAAACTTTGCTTTTATTGCACTTATTTTTTCGAGTGCAGAGGATTGTGTACAATTGCGGGTAATTACGCGCGAAGGATGTGCGTTGAGTCCGCCGATTGACGGCGATTACTCCCGGAAAAGAGTCGATTACTCTCAAAGTTTTCCCGCCTGGAACTCCGTTACACGTCAATAACAGGATAGAGTCTTTTCAGTTTTACGCGAGCGTCAGCAGTAGTGAATTGCCAATCGACCGTTGCCTCTCGATCAAGTCTTCTTCGACCGAAGATTTTTCACTTCGTGCCCGAAAGGCCGCGGGAATTACACTGCGCGCGATAAGCAGGTTTGAGAACTTATGGATGGGGTTCCCTGTCAGTCGTTAAGCAGTTTTTTGGCTTCGCCGACGAGGTAGAAACTTCCGGTTATGCAGATGATGTCTCCCCGCGTAATGGCGTTGTTGGCGGTATTTATAGATTCGGTTAGGTTGGCTGCCACCTGTGCGGTTTTTCCCGAGCGATGTTCGTATCGTTTCGCCAGTTCGGCGGGATCGGCGGCGCGGGGTGTGTCGCTTCGGGTGAAGATTACCTTGTCGGCTCCGCGCATCAACTGGTCCAACATGCCGGCAATCTCTTTATCGGCGGCGCAGCCGAAGATAACCACCATCGAGTCGTAGGGAATATACTGTCCGATAGACCGCATCAGCGCTTGCATCGAATCGGCGTTGTGCGCGCCATCGACGAGGATTCGCGGATTGTCCCTGATGAGTTCCATCCGTCCGGGCAGGCGGACCTGCGAAAGCCCCTCGATTGCGGCGGCATCGTCGATTTTCAGTCCCTGATTTTTGAGTTGGTCCAGCATCGCCAGCGCCAGTCCGCAGTTCAGGGCCTGGTGCTCGCCCATCAGCGGAACAGGCAGGTGCTCGAACTTGCTGCGCGGCGTGGTCAGACATACACGGGTTTGCGGACCGGCATCGCGCGACGACTCGAAACGATAACTGAAGTCGATGTTCTTTCCTGTGAACATCAGCGGCGAATTAATCCGCTTTGCCGTCTTTTTCAACACACTTTCGGCGGCGGGGACCTGAGGGACCGATATTGCCGGTACGCCCCGCTTGAGGATACCGGCTTTTTCAGCGGCAATCGCCTCGACCGTATCACCGAGTTGCTGCATGTGGTCAATGCTGATGTTGGTGAAACCCACCACCATCGGTCTGACGACGTTGGTGCTGTCCAGTCGTCCTCCCATGCCGGTTTCAAGAACGGCTATGTCCACACCCTCGTCGGCGAAATACATAAAGGCAATTGCGGTGAATATCTCGAAGAACGTCGGCGCATCGTCGCCCATACTTTTGACGTGCAAAGCCACTTTGTTGATATATTTAGTCAGGGCAACCTTGCTGATTTCCTCGCCGTTTATCCGTATCCGCTCTCGAATATCGACAAGGTGCGGCGAGGTGTACAACCCGACCTTGTACCCGCAGGCATGCAGCATCGCCGACAGCATCGTGGCTGTCGAGCCTTTGCCTTTTGTCCCGGCGATGTGGGCGACCCGAAGCCCTTTATGCGGGTCTTTAATCTTCTTGAGCAGCGCCCTCATGCGAGCGAGGCTGAAGGTGTCGCGGTTATAACGGACTCGCAGCATCTGTTCGTAGTCCGTCTGCGCAAAGAGATACTTCATCGCCGCCTCATAAGTGCGAATCGGCAATCTGGGGGCGCGAAGACTCTTCGCAGAATATGCTCTTGGGGAAACCGTCGTCGCCATAATCACTCGAATATAACACATCACTGTTAAACTTGTCAAGAGTTTACGGGCCTAAAAAATAGAAAAAACGCGAAATTTGCCTCACTTCAGCGTTGCGAATTGCCCCATCGGCATTGCTGAAAATGCCCCAGCCGATTGTGGTCTGTCATGTCCGACATCAGCGGCGTAACTGTTATAAACCCCTCCGCTAAAGCGGTTACGTCCGTTTCGGTGTCCTGAGGCCCGTGCTCGAAGTGGTCGTTTAATTGGAATATCATCCGCCCGTCGGCGTCATTTTCGCGCCGATATGTCTCGCTGATAGCAGCGGTGCTTTGCGGGACGACTTTTACGCCGCGAGGGGTTGATTGCGACAAGGCGGGGATGTTGACGTTGACCAGTTCTCCCGGCGCTATCGACCCGGACAGCAGGACATCAAGAACCTGCCGGCACAATCGGCCGGCGCGACGAAAATCCATCTCGCCGGCGCCTGCCAGAGAAAAAGCCACCGACGGAATTCCGAACAGCGCCCCTTCTGCCCCGGCGGAAACCGTCCCGCTGTAGAAGACGTTCACGCCGACGTTTTCACCGGCGTTAATCCCTGATAGCACCAGGTCGGGTCTGGAATCCATCAATTCCCGGATGGCGAGTTTGACACAATCGACAGGACGACCGGCGACGCTGACGCCGTGAAACTGACCGCCGACGTGAACGTGATTGCAGATCACAGGCCCGTGAAGCGTAAGCGATCGTCCCGCAGCCGATTGGGACGTCTCAGGCGCTACGACCGTTACCTCGCCCATATCCGCGACCGCCGACCAAAGGGCCGACAGGCCCGGCGCTAAAATACCGTCGTCATTGACCAGAAGTATTCGCACGGGCTAATAAGTCTATAGGTCCGGCCTAACCGGTGTCAAAAACCTCCAATAAACATTTTCGCACCTTATAACCGATACGGATATAATAGTAACAGTTGGAAATGGATCAGGAAAGGAGAACTTACAATGGATGACTTACTGGCGAAACGCGTTCGATCTGCCGCAATTGCCGGATGGTGGACGATCCTCATTGCCGCCATCTGGATGACGGCGGGATGGTTCTTTTTCCTGGCGATCCTGTACTGCCAGCCGGGGTGGCTGCTGAAACTTTGGGGCGGCGGCGACCTGGACTGGACGGACGTCCGCACGATCGTGTTGTATTTCTTCTCTTTTGCTAAGTTGATGCTGTTTATGGTGTTGATGATCGTCATCTGGCTGTCGTTTTGGTCGCGTCGGCTGAAACGGGCCGGGTAGTGCGGTCGCCGCCCATCTTGACAAAGCCGACCGGTAACAACAGAATAGGAACGTTTTCCGGGGCGTGGCGCAGTTTGGCTAGCGTGCTTGACTGGGGGTCAAGAGGTCGCGGGTTCAAATCCCGCCGCCCCGACATTGAAAAAAGGTTGGTCCGTCAGGGCCAACCTTTTTTCAATGGCGGAAACGTGCGTAGCACGTTGTGTCTGCGAAGCAGACACGCGACGGGATTCCTTCGACGAGCCGGCGCTTGCCGCAGCGGAGCGGAGGCAATCGCCCAAGGCGAGTCGAAGCAATCCCGCCGCCGTGTGCCAACAATCCTTTTTCATGGATTGCCTTGCGGCACCGATCTGGTCACCCCCGCGTTTGCTGGTCCCCTTTTTGGTCCCCTCAAGCCGTTGAGGAAATCGCAACAGCGCTGCTGCGACATTCCTCCAAGTCCGGCAGCATTTCGACAGCCCCAGCCGTATCGACCAGTTCGAGGTGCTGATAGATGTTCGTCGTCAGGCGGATGTCGCTGTGCCGCATAAGTTCCTGTGCCGTCCGTGGGGCTACGCCGCTGCGGGCCAACATGGTCCCGAACGTATGCCGCAGCGAGTGTATGTCCATGCTCCTGCCGCATGAGTCCACCTTTTCGATTCCCGCGACCGCCAGGTCAAGATTGAACGTCTTTAGCGTCGGCGGCTCGATAAGCGGCACATCGGGCAGGAGGAGACGCACGCTATTTCCAACCACCTGACGCTGCCCGGCGATGTATTTGCGAACCATATCAGCGAGTTCGTTTTTGAGGGGCAACTTCGCCCCGCGCTTGGCCTTTTCATTTTCCGCATGCAGTTCGAGATATGCCGGCATCGTGTCCAGGTGCACGTCGCCGATCCGTATGCTGGCCAGTTCGCTTTTCCGCAGGCCGGTGAACGCAGCAAGGAACCAGCCGAGAAGGTCGGGAAGTACGAGTTCACGGTCCGCTTCGGGGAACCGACACCCGAATCGGCAAGGCGATGGGAGCGGCGTTCGGATGCCTTGTTTGCTTGGCTGTTGGAGCAGTGGAACCGAGAGCAGGCGGCCAAAGTCAGACAGGCGGGTGACGCGCCGGATGAGCCGCACGACCCATGACGCCATGAAATCCTTCCGGTCGGTTTTCCCATGATGGCGGCAGGAACGCATCGAGCCTATAGGCACAATTTGTTGGCAACGCGACGAAAACGCAGGCCGGGAGAGCGCAGGCATGCCCAGGGGCAGGCGCAGAATGCGAAATCGGGCGATTTTGGCACTTTCGCCTGTAAGTCCTTGGTAGAGCAGGAGCGAAAGCGGTGTCAGGGTTCTCTGGCCATGGGGCGGGATTCTCTGGGAAGCCGTCGCATAACACGGGCATCTCTGCCAACATACCGCACATCCGGCCATGTCGGCCGATCTGTCGGACAATAGCGGGCAGGGGTTCGCCCAGGGGGCGCGACGTTCGCACGTGTGCCAAAGATGTGCGATCAGCGAAGCCCACAAGGTCGCCGGGGAAAACTACGCCATACAGGCGAAGCCGCTGCCCACGATGACTTTTATTGGCTGCGACCGGCAAGGGCAGTCCCTGCTAGGCCGGCGAAGACCAATGCCCGAAAAAAACGGACACGCAAAACAAACTGTGCCTAATAGTGCGGCTGTTCCCGCTGGCGTCAGGAGAAAAATCGGCCGGGAAGTACCTATTGAAGCCGGGCCAGGCGATCTGTCACGATTTTCGCAAGGCGACCGCGCAATTTGGTGGTCAGCGTTGAGCTACCTATCATCTTCACGAATTCATCGCGCAGGTTGAGCAGATCGACAAGCTTGCCTTCGGCGTAGGTCGCGGCGATACCCACGTGGTCAGCGAAAGCCAGAAAGTCAGTTCGCTCCAGTCGGTTCCGCCTGCCGTTGACGGTTAGAGCAAGTTCTCCGTCTTCATCAGGGATCACCAGCCGCGACGAGACAAGGTCGTAGGCGGGGCTTATCGCAACGGTGCCTTCGGCGCTGGTCAGCAGGGAAAAATTCTTACGGTGAGCGTCGCCGTTGCCGATGGCGAAGTTGAAGATGGTCATCTCGAACAGCCGCTGGAGTTCCAGTGGCGCGAAGCGGCAATGCTCTTTGATGACATCGGCGATCTGCTCGTGGCTGCCGGCGTATTTGTCGGAGCCGCCGAGAATCTGGTGGATGTCCTCGCAGGCTAATTTCTCGATACGTCGGCCCTTCCTGAAGCGGTCGAACCGCTTTACCAGATACGCCGGCGACCCGTCTGCCAACTCCAGCAGCAGGCACGGGGCGATGTTCAAGCCAAACCGCCGGCCCATCTGCATGCAGAGATATTCGTTCTGCGGTAGTTCGGGAAAGTCCTGCGTTTGCGGCTTGAGGATGAACTGTCCGTCCTTAGCGACAGGGAGCAATTTCTCGCCTTCCAGTTGCACGGAGAGCTTTGGCTGTACACCGGAGATGCTGAGCTGGCCGGCCAGCTTCTGGGCCTCAATGGATATCTCATCCAGCGAGATGGGTATTGTCGGCCTGATCGGCTTGCCGAACATTATTCGAAGAGTTTTGGCGTCGTAGTCAATCATCGCTATCAGATACCTCCCGCAGACTGACGGCTCCGATACAGTCGCCGCAGGTGTGCATCAGCAGGCCAAAGGTATCGCGCTCATCCACCTTGATGGTTGGGGAGACAATCTTCAGATACCATCCCTCTGGCACCAGGCCGGCGAAGAATGAGAACAACGTTTCCGACTCGAACGGCTCGGCCTGCAATGGCAGCGTCAGCGAGATAGGCTCACCATCGACCAGGTACGATTCGTCGTAGATGAACCGGTAGCCGCCGTCGGCGAGTTCGGTGAGCCGTCCCGCCAGGCGGTTGCGATAGAACACGTCAGCCTGGCGGGTCATGATTTCGTCCTCACGCCAAGCTCACAGCCGAACAGAGCGAGCACCTGGTTGACTTTGTCCAGCCGGGCCGTCGGTTTGCCCTGTTCCAGTTCACGCACAAATCGCAAGCCCACGCCTGCCCGCTCAGCCATCTCGGCCTGGGTCAGCCCAGCCGACTTCCGCATCTTGATAACTTCCTTGGCCAATTCCACGCTGAAAGTCCCTATCGGGTATAATACCAGACTTCACTCCATTATAATCGGCTACTTGGCCTATTTAGTCAAGTTTATTTGTACCCTATCGGGTATTAAAAGTGAGCATAGGGGGTGTTGCTGGCTTCAATTTGCCGTTGGAAGGCTATTTTATACCCTATCGGGACCATTTTTGTAAGTGCTTGACAAACACAGGCCCATTCCTTTCAGGCTTTTTTCAACTCGTGAATCTTGGCGGTTCGTCAAGAATGGCCATGATATGTCTGGCGCAATAGACTCGGCCTCGCCTCAAAATCAGAACTCCGAACACACTTATACGAGTTCGCCAAGCATAGTATTTCAGCCATGATAACCTCTGTTTCATAGATGAACGATTCTGACATTTCCCCATTGTTTTTTGAGATACTCGGCGGCAAGCCGTCGATGACAGAAATCTGGGGGTGATTCACTACACAGCAAGCAAGCACCGTCGGCCTCGTCTTGAATCAATCGCTCATGAGGCCTCCTTTTTTCGATGAGTTCCAGGTACTCGCGCCTGTAAGCATCCCAGGAAATATGTCCCTTCTTGTACCCATCGAGGAGCAATTTCGTCGGGGCGAACTCTGGAAGGTGTTGATAGCCCGCCCCAAGGATGGACTGAAGGAAATACTCAAGGTCCTGCTGCTTCGTGAATCCCGACAGTTGCGAGCGGTTGAACAACCGGACGTCGAGTATCTTTCTGACGTTGTTCCGGCGAAGGATTGCAAAGAACTGTTCAGCGCTCTTCCCGGCGAATCCAATGGTGTACAGGGTAATTTCAGAATGACGCATAAGCCATGTCCTTTCAAGGCGTTCCCAGCAGGTTGTGCTTACAGTGCCTGGCCGGGACGCCTTCACGCCGGCAGATGTCCAGGAACGGCTTGATGATTCGGCTGTTGGCAACGTCGGCTGGAAGACGCCAGGCGCCGCCGCGGAAGATTAACCTCTGCGGAGCCGCGAGGAATTCGTAAACCTGTCGCATGGCCCGCATCGTGTCCGACAAAGGCCGGCTGCGGGGCTGGACGATCTTGGCTGCCGAATAAACCACGTAGCGAACGCCGACTTCTTTAGCGAATTGCACCAGGCCGGCCAGGTCGTCCAGGGTCTGGGCCTCGGTAAGCCCGAAGTCCGCCAATGTCCTGGTCGAACCTTCCCCAAAAGGTGACCGTGGAAACAGCGGATCAATCCGCAGCGCCAAGGGGATGCCGGCTGCCCGGATCGCGCGGATGCCCTCCACGCGATCCTGAACATGCGGTGAATTGTGCTCATAGGCTGCCTTGGCTTCATCACGCCGGAACGCCAGGCTCACTTCGAGGCAGAATCCGGGCTGGCCGGTCCGCGCAAACTCCAGCCGGTACGGATGATTGCTCGGCAACTCGACCAGGCTGCGGAACAGGTCGATGTAATTGCGGCGTACAGCCAGCATCGGGTTCTTGGTAAGGACGGTAACCGTCGTGAAGCGATTGCGATGCGCCAGAACCTGCTCCA
>JAXHSV010000124.1:0-9035 GCA_034190305.1 Planctomycetota bacterium
GTGATTGATTCACATAGACGAAATACGGACAAGGCGCGTGGGAACGAGAAAATTGAGCCGTCCCTCTTGCGCAGCCACCGAATCTAATCGTTGGATTCAGGACTTGTTGTGCAACAGGCTCTTAAAATATTTTAAACTCTGACTTGTTAAAGCGCCGCGATCTTCTCGATCAGGTCTGCCGACCGGCAGGAGTATCCCCATTCGTTGTCGTACCACATGGTAACCTTGACCATGTCGCCGTCCATCACCAGTGTGTTGTTGGAATCGAAGATCGAACTGTGGGGGTTGTGGATGATGTCGCTCGAGACAATCGGGTCGGTAACGTACTCGATGATCCCTTTCATGGGACCGGCGGCGGCCTGGCGGATTGTTTCGTTAATCTCCTCGATACCGGTCTTTTTGCCGACCATGATAGTCAGGTCGGTTATCGAGCCGACCGGAACCGGAACACGCAATGCGAAACCGTCAAGTTTTCCATTCAGTTCAGGCAGGACCTTTCCAACGGCTACTGCCGCCCCGGTGGTCGTCGGGACAATGTTAATGGCAGCGGCCCGGGCGCGAACCTTAGCTGTATGAACAAGGTCCAAAAGCCGCTGGTCGGAAGTGTAACCGTGGCAGGTCGTCATCAGACCCTTGACGATGCCGAACTGCTCGTGAAGGACCTTCGCCACCGGCGCCAGGGAGTTTGTCGTACAGGAGGCGTTTGAGATGCACTTTGTCTCGGGCGTAAGTATCTGATCGTTGACGCCCAGGACAACCGTGGCTGCATCACCCTTGGCGGGGGCGGAAATGACAACCTTCTTTGCTCCGGCATCGAGATGGCTGTCGTATCCGGCTTTCTCGGCGGTCTTGTTGGCGCGGAAAACGCCCGTCGATTCCAGTGCGACTTCAACACCCATATCGCCCCACGGCAAGTCGGCGGGGTTTCGCTCGGAAAGCACCTTTATTTCTTTACCGTTGACGATCAGGGAATCCTGCCTGGCGACTACTTTTCCGGGAAAGCGCCCCTGCGTCGAGTCGTACCGCAGCAGGTAGGCAAGCATGTCGGCGTCGGCCAGGTCGTTGACCGCGACAACGTCGAACCGTTCCGGCTCTTCTGCCATTGCGCGAAATACCAACCGGCCTATCCGACCAAACCCGTTAATTCCGACTTTTACAGACATTCCATCACTCCTTGTGTTTTTTTTTGAGTTCTTCAAGACTGACGAACGGCAAAGGTTATTCGCACTTGCCGATTATGTCAAGGGCGAAACACCCCTTCCATAGCGTTGCGTTAATTTGACCAGTTCGTATAATCACAACCGGTTGCTTTATGGAGAGGTGCCGGAGCGGCCGAACGGGCGGCACTGGAAATGCCGTGTACCTTCGGGTACCGCGGGTTCGAATCCCGCCCTCTCCGTTATTCGATTGCGGATTGTGGATTGCGGATTGTATCTGTCTTGAAGCGGATTTTTTCAGAGCAGGTCGAGAGCACGCGCGGGGCCGATTGGCTGCGCCGACGTGGGTTCGACACCGAAGTCGCCGACAAGCGAATCGGCGACCTTTCCGGTACGAGGCGTCGGCATTTTCTTGACAATCAGATAAAAAACAGGCAATCTTGAGCACTGGTTGAGAGGAGGTCATTATGATGACCACATTGAGACTGACAGGATTGACATTGGCGGCTGGGACGGTTTTGTGGTTGACAGGCTGCAACAACAGCCCCGGAAAAATGGAAACGACCTCCGGCGGATACCGTGAGGTCGCCCCTCCGATCGAATTGATCGCCCAGGCAAATCCGCCGATCCACGACGTGCCCGTTCCGATCGGGTTCAAACTGGATGAAAACCGCAGCCGGAACTTCACAGCAGCCGGCGCACGCTACGTGGACCACCTGTACAAGGGCAGCGCCGACAAGTGGGTAACAGCCAGGTTCTATAAAAGGCAGATGCCCACCAACCGATGGACGTTTGTTACGGATATTTTCGCGCAAGGCGACATCAGGCTGGACTTTGAAAGGGAGACGGAACGCTGCCAGATCATCATCGGCAAGGGCAGCCTGTTCCATCCTACTTACATCAAGGTTCAGTTGTGGACCACGGGGCGCATCATTGCGCCTGAAGAAAAGACCGGAGGTAAAACCACCACAAAATGAAGGCTCAACGAAGGCACGAATTGCATGAAAACGTTCTTGCCCAAGAACTGGGCAATATAAGAAGTTTCTATAAACGCTACGGTAACTGGATTACAGCTCTTCTCGTTGCTGTGCTGGTTGTTGTCCTGGTTGTCTGGCACTATCGAAGCCGAAGCGCCGCGGAACTGGCTGAACAGTCGGCCTTGTATGAGACGCTGAAGCGAGATATCGGCGTCCCGGACAAGCAGGCGTCGGCGCTGGAGGGGTTGATTGACCTTGCCGAAAACGCCAGGGATCCGCTCCTGTCGGCATCGGCGTCCATGTTTGCGGCGGACTTCTGTTCAGAGCAATATGTTACAGGCATGCGACGTTCCGACGGCAAACCGGTCGATCAATATCGAGCAAAGGCCGAAAAATACTACCGCCTGGTGATCGAAAATAATCCCGATCGGAAGGTCTTCGTCGCCCGGGCGCACCTGGGGCTGGGAATGCTGGCTGAAAGCGCTGCGAACTGGACAACTGCCCGGTCCGAATACAATCTGGTGCAGCGACTGCTCGACGAGAGTTTTCCGGTATCGGCAGAGGCGCAGCGGCGATTGAATATCCTGGACGCCTGGTCCAAACCCTTCCGGTTCGCCACAATCGCTCCCACCACTGAACCGGCTGCGACCGCGCCGACATCGAAACCATCTGAGGCAAAAACACAACCGACGTCAAAACCGACCGAGGCCGACGCAAAAATAAATGAAATTTCCCTTGAACAACTCGGACGGGACACGTCAGAAACCGCCCTTTTGAAACATTAAAATTATCGCAAGGAGATAACACTGATGTCAGATTTACAGCCAATCGCGGATGCCCTTATTAAGGGCGACCGTAACACCGTAGTCGAACTGACGCAGAAGGCAATTGATGATGGAGCCGCCCCGGCTGATATCCTTCAGCAGGGTCTGATTGCCGGGATGAACGTCATCGGCGTCCGCTTCAAAAATAACGAGGTGTACGTGCCCGAGGTGCTCATCGCCGCCCGTGCGATGCACGGCGGGCTGGACATCCTCAAACCGCACCTGACGGCAAGCGGCGTCGAACCGATTGGTGTTATCGTTATAGGAACGGTCAAAGGCGACCTCCACGATATCGGAAAGAATCTCGTGGGTATGATGCTCCAGGGCGGCGGGCTTGAGGTCATCGATGCAGGAATCGACGTATCCCCGGAAAAATTCGTCGCCGCCGTCAAGGAAAGCGGCGCCAAAATAGTCGCAATGAGCGCTCTTCTGACAACAACGATGCCACAGATGCCCGAAATCATCAAGGCAATAAAGGAATCCGGACTGAACGTCAAGACGATGGTCGGCGGCGCGCCCGTTACCCAGAGTTTCGCGGACGAAATAGGCGCCGACGGATACGCGCCCGATGCAGCCAGCGCCGCCGAGAAGGCCCTGGAACTAATCGGCGCCAATTAGCGTGAATAATTTGCTCGCGAATTCGTATCAAAACGACCCGCGTTTCTTCGGCGCGATTCGTGTAAATTCGCGTTTCGGTAATGCCTGACAAGCCGCATAAAAACGCTCCCGGCGTCGGTATGCAGGTAGTCGAGACGCCGGACGAATTGGAACAGGACGGTCTGCGCCGACTGAGAATCGACATCCGTCGGGCATTACCGAACCGCCGGCTTGATAAATACCTCGCAGGCCGGCTCGGTGAATTGTCCCGCACCGCACTACAACAGTACATCCGCGAAGGCGCCGTTACCGTCAACCGGCAAATCGTCAAACCTTCATACACCATCCGGACGGGCGACGTAATCGAGATGCTCCTGCCCGAACCGGAACAGTTCGTCATCGAACCGGAACCGATCCGTCTGGATGTCATCTATGAAGACGACGACATAATCGCCGTCAACAAGCAGGCAGGGCTTATCGTTCACCCCGCCAGGGGAAATCACGCCGGAACGCTGCTGAACGCGCTGGCATACTACTTTCAGCAGAAAGGCGCGGACTCAACCCGGTTCGACGAGATTCCCGACGGCGGCGACCGGTGCCGACCCGGAATCGTCCACCGGCTCGACCGCGACACCAGCGGTGTGATCCTGCTGGCCAAGACCAGGCTGGCGCTGTGGCGGCTTGGAAGGCAGTTCGAACTGCGAAGAATCCACAAGACATATCGGGCAATCGTTCATGGGCAGGTCGAAGTGGATGAAGACATTATCGACGCGCCGATCGGCGTGCACCATCACCACCGCGAAAGGTACGCCGTCCACCGGCAGACGGAAAAGGAAACGCCGCCTTCAGCCAAATCGGCATCCACGCGATACCGAGTCCTTCACAGACTCACCGACACCGGTGCAATCGCCGGTGGATTTACTTATCTGGAGTTGTACCCGAAGACAGGACGGACACACCAGTTAAGGGTTCACATGAGTTACATCGGACATCCGATCGTCGGGGACCGAACCTACGGCGGCGGACCTGTCTATCAAAGCCAACTGGACGGTAAAGCCGATACAGCATACGGTCCGATTATAACTCGCCAGGCGCTGCACGCAGCCGTTATAGAATTTCAGCATCCGCGAACGCTCAAGACGATGCGAATAGAGGCGCCACTTCCGGAAGATTTCCTATCAGCCCTGCGGGCGCTGGGCGGCGGTAAAGGTAGCACGGGCGTCTCGCCCGTGCAGAATGGACTTTGACAGTCCCGTCGCCGGGTTTTATAATGGATTCCGGATTTGTCATTGTCCGGAGCACAATCATGACAACACTGGCGTGGACAATAGGGCCTTGGGAGATAGCGGTCATTGTCATAATCGCGGTGCTTCTGTTCGGACGACGTTTGCCGGAGATCGGAAGAAGCCTCGGCAAGGCGCTGGTAGAGTTCAAAAAGGGCCTGCGCGGCGTCAAAGACGATATCGAAGAAGCGGCGAATGAAACTGACGATGCAGTTTCAGATTCGAATCAGAACAAGGAAGACAACAAATAACATCAGGCCTGTTCGCTCATGCGAGCAGGTTTTTCGTCCCGCAATGCGGGATTTGACTTTTCCGGTTGCACCCGGACGGGCGATTAGCTCAGTTGGCTAGAGCGTGCGGATCACACCCGCAAGGTCACAGGTTCAAGTCCTGTATCGCCCATTGACGCACTGCCCGCGATGTCTAAAGCAACTCATGAAATTTTTCCGGTAAAGATAATCCGAATAATTGACAGCGCCATCCGTATGCTGTAGTTTTCCGGCGGTGAAAGAGTTACCTTTACAGGCGCGGAACGACTCCGGGCCGGGACGCAGAACAAGGAAAGGAAACTATCTATGACCGAAACACCACAACCCCCTGCTGTACAACCGCCCGCCGGAGTACCGCCGACAGGCCAGTACCTCAAACAGCACCGAGGCACACTCGTCCTTGTCCTTGGAATTCTCGGTCTGGTGGTTTGTGTTATCTGCGGCATCATCGCCTGGGTAATGGGCAACAACGACCTGAAAGAGATGGCAGCTGGAAGCATGGACCCCTCCGGTGAGGGTCTTACCAATGCAGGGAAGATCTGCGGGATGATTAGCGTTATTCTCACCATCGTCGTTTTCGGCCTCTGGCTGCTTATGGTGCTGGGCGCCGTGGCACTGCGAGCCGCATGACCGTTACCTCGCCCTGACGGATTGTGATATTTGCCGGTTTGCCCTGCATAGCCGTATCCGCGGGTTAGCCGGGCAGTAATCAGCCTGCGGAGCGGGCGCGATGAGGTTTAAACTCGTTCATGTTTCGCGTCGTCTGCCTTGGCCTTGGTGGGCCGGTGCGGTAGTTGCGATGTGGTTGGCGCTGGGAGGCGTTGTAACCTATGTGTCGGGTTGCATGGGCCGGAAGGTGGTACTGTGTTTTTTCAAACGCCTGACGGGTATTCCCTGTCCGACTTGCGGCTTCAGCCGGGCGTTGCTGTGCATTTTACGGGGCGATATAGTCGGGGTCTGGTGGCATAATCCGCTGGTCTTTTCAATATTGGCTGTTTTCCTGGCCGTTATGTTGATGCGCCTAGTGGTCGGCAGGAAGATTCAGATACACTTGACACGCGCGGAGCGATTCGCCGCCTGGGTCGCTACCGGAGTGCTTGTCTTAATCAACTGGGCATATATAATCCTTTATGTCGGATGAAATTACCGCCACGGGGTTGCTTTGGACAGGAGTGATAAGATGAGACAATGGTATTGTTTTGTCGGTGGTCGTCAGTATGGTCCGGTATCCGAAGACGAACTTCGGGGGTGGATACAGCAGGGAAGGGTCCGCCCCGCCGACATGGTGTGGACCGAGGGGATGGGTCAATGGGCAGCGGCTGGGTCTGTGCCCGGACTGTTCGACGGCGCCGGAGGCATTCCCATACAGACCGCCGGCGTGCACGTCTCCTCGCCGGGCGGCACCGGCGGGCGGACGCCGAACGCGGAATTGAACCTCCAGGCCAGGGAAACTCTGCGGGGGCGATGGGGTCTGGCAATCGGTTTCTGCCTGTTGCTGATTCTGATTCAAATGGGTATCCAGATGTTACCTTACGTCGGCGGCATCGCCGGCCTGATTCTCACCGGACCTTTGCAGCTCGGTGCTATTATCTTCTTCCTGACGTTCATCCGCGCCGGCCGGGCCGAGATCGGAATGCTCTTCGCCGGCTTCAGGAACTTCGGCAGCGCCCTGGCTGCTTACCTGCTGGTGGCTTTGTTTGTGGCGCTCTGGATTTCAGCGCCATTGCTTGGAGGGGCATTAATCGGTCTTGCGATAGGCGCTGTTTTTGGGGGTATTTCCGGTAACCCGGGCGAAGGGCTTGCAGCCGGCGCCCTTGTAGGCCTGATTATAGGCTATGTCTTCGGACTTGTCCTCGGCATCCTCGCACAGATGTCCTATTTCCAGACTTTTTACCTTTTGGCTGATAACCCGTCCATCGGGGCAATAGGCGCCATTCGCACCAGCAAGGATATAATGCGAGGATACAAAGGCAAACTGTTTTGCCTCGGTCTGCGGTATTTCTGCTGGGGCTTGTTGTGTATATTGACCCTCGGAATAGGCCTTATTTTCCTTATGCCGTACATGTCCGTCGGTTATGCGCGGTTTTACGACGATCTCCAGCCTCCTGTCGGTGAAACCCCAACCCTGAATAAAAGTTGACCATCGGGTATAATTAGGTTGTACTGTAGTTCCCGCCGGAAACAGGGACAGGAACGGAGATAGAAGAGATGCGGCAGACTTCTTTATCGCGCAGAAGCGTTATCGGAGGATTTCCTGTTCTTGCGTGTGTAGTGGTTCTTCTTTCTCCGGCCTTGGGTGCTCATACACCCGCCAGCCAACCGGCGACGACTCAACCAACCACCGGAAAGATCGATCAAGAAGCCGCCGGGATCGAGCGGTTCACCAACTATTACCTCGACATGTACGGCAAGCACCTCAAGAGCAGAGACTGGATGGCGCGGGTGATGTCCGTAATCAGCCTGGCGAAGATAGACGACCCCCGGACCAGCGAGAGGCTGATCGAGGTAATGGAAAGTGACGAGACTCGCATTGTCCGCGTCTATGCATGGGAAGCCCTTCACGCCCGTCAGGATCGTCTCACGCCCGAGCAGCGAGGGCGATGGTTCTCCGGCGCGTTCAAACTGGCCAAAAAGAACTCCTTTCGGGGCGACCTGCGTCTGGGGCTGGTCGGCCTGATGCGCGCCGGCGGGCCGACGGAAAGGAATAAAAATCTGTTCAAGCGGCTCTTCGAGCATACCAATTCACTTGACCCCGGCGACATCCGCACGCTGGAAGCGATGGGCGATACGTTAAGGGTCTGGCAAAGCCCCGGTATTATCAAGGGGCTGATTAGCGCGATGAACAATCTGGATTCAGCCTATCGCGCCGAGTTCATTCTCCGGCGGGTTCATGGCGGCATCGAACCTTCATCCACGCTGAACAAGCGGAGTTCCGAGGAAATGTGGGGCAGGACGCAAAAGCGATGGGTAAAGTGGTTCAGGAACACCGAGTTCAAGGAGATCGACCCCGGCGCGGGCGAGCCTTACACTGGCCTGTCACAGATCATGCCAAAGGGCGAAAAAATCACGAATATCCACGATGAGAAATGGATCAAGGACCTGGAACTGAAGCGGCTTCGATTGAAGAATCTGGAGGTGGGCTTCGCCGTTGACAGCACCGGTTCTATGGGAAGCGTGGTCCAGTGGATAAAACGCGACGTAATCAGAATGATGCGGGCGTTTGAACTGATCAGCAGAGAACCGAAGATAAGCGTACTGCTGTACCGCGACCACGGCGACGCCTATGTCATGCAGGGGGTTCCCCTGCTCGGAAGCGGAGCGAAACTCGCCTATTGTCTGCGCGACGCCGAGGCAAAAGGCGGAGGGGACATTCCTGAGGCCGTGTACGAGGCGCTTTGCACCATCGTCAGGAAGCAGAAATGGTCGAAGAATTCGTCCGCTCGGAAGGTCGTCGTTCTCGTCGGGGACGCCCCGCCGCAAAAGGAAAGCCTGGGAAAGATAGAGAAACTGGTAACATCGTCAACGAAAAAACAATTCCGCTTTTACTGCATTAAGGTTCGCACGTCCCACCGGCACCACACCAAACTGCCCAATTACGACCGCGCCCTTGCGACCTTCGACAAGATCGCCGAAGCGGGCAACGGGCAGAGCATGTGGGTCGATTTCAGGAACCGGCCCCACAGTTCCCGATGGACGTCGGTCGCCGGACCCCAGAAAAAAACCGATTCAGATCGCGTCATACTCCGCGAGGTGCTCAAAGCACTGCTCGAAGAGGGATACCGCGACCGGGTCGGGCCGTTCGTTGATATCCTGCTCGAGTACGTCGAGGCGCCGACGAAGGAGAAGCGTTACCCGTTCGACGTGTGGCGCCCCAGCAGAGGCGGGGGCGGCAAGTGGGTTGACCCGCAGGCGAGATAAGCAGTGGTCA
>JAXHSV010000125.1:0-8923 GCA_034190305.1 Planctomycetota bacterium
GGAGATAAACGAGCCGCGACCGCAAGGGAGCGGTCATGTTTGACCAACATCGTTGAGTCAAACCCGCTCGTTTCCACTCGCGGCTCGTTTATCTCCCGCCGGCACACAGGTTATACGCCGGAATAATTCGTGTAAATTTGTGTAATTCGTGGATTGATTTTTAAAACCGGGTGTAAAAATGACCTCGAAAATCGCAACTGCTTGCGTAATAAGGAGATACAGATTTATGTTTCTTTCCCAATCTTTCCGAAACTTTCCGAATTGTTCCGAGTCGTTCCGGACCGTTCCCAATCATTCCGGACCGTTCCCAATCGTTACGTATCGTTCCCCACCGGCCCGCATCGGTAAAACTGGATTACCGATGAGTTACAGAACGACTGGCATGCTTTCCGAAACCAGCGTTATCAATTTATTGACACGCGGGACAACACAGAGCGACAATTCACATCGATCAGCACGTTTATGAGCGACAAAGATGTACAACTTGTTCAGCGGTGTCTGGCGGGTGAGCAGGCTGCTTTCGAGCGGCTTGACGCCGACCACGCAGGGCGGGTACTGGCCTATTTTCTGCGGAGCGGATTTGCCCGGCACGACGCCGAAGATATGGCACAGGAGACCTTCATTCGTGCGTTCCGGTCGCTGCACACCTTCGATGCCGGTCGAGGCCGATTTCACCCCTGGCTGGCGACAATAGCCCGAAACGTCGCCCGCAAACACTGGTCCCGTCGAAAGGCTCCGGAAAACTTCGATCCTGAACTGGCGGAGGAAATGTTTGCTGATTCCGTCAATCCCGGTCCGGACCCTGCCTCGGCGGAAGAAATCGTCGCCGTCGGCCGATGTGTCGATTCCCTTCCTGCGGACCTGGTTCGCGTAGTCCGGCTGCGATATATCGATGCGAGGACGACCCGTGGTATCGCAGCGGAGATGAATCTGCCGGAATCGACCGTCCGCCTCCGACTCAAAGAAGCAGCCGAGGCAGTTCGGCAATGCCTGAAGGAGAAGGGATTCCTCGAATAAATCTTCGCGCATCGCCCCGACGATGCGGATATAGGATACTGGAACAATGAACGAGAAGAACCACGAACCGGACGAACGTCTTGAAAGAATGTTACGCCGCTGGGGCGTCGCTGAATCCGCGCGACGGGTGGGCGTTCCGCCTATGCCGGAGATGACTCCGCAGCGCCGATGGAAGACGATATTACTGCGATGGGGTCCGCCGGCAGCGGCGGCGGCAATGCTTCTTGTGGCTGTCGGACTGTTTGTCATTACGTTCACCGGTAATGACACGTCGCCGGCACAGGAGGACGTCGAAAACCTTAAAGCGGAACTTGCACAAGTCCGAACAGAACTTGCCCGGGCGCGGAAGGAACTGGAGACCAGCCGAGAGAATCACGCTTCCGAACTGGCGCAGTTGGAGGCGCGCTTCCGGCAGGAAAAGGAAAAACTGCTCGGTGAAGCGGACCGGCGGATCACGGCGCTGAGAAACAATATTGCCCAAAAGGAGGCTCGCCTGGAGCAGGTCGCCGGCGAACTGGATAAGACATTAAAACGTCTGGCCTCGGCGGATGCGGAAAGAAAAAGACTTCTTAAATCGGCACAGAACAACGAGCGGACGCGGATCAGGCTGGCCGCTGCCGTTTCAGAACTGGACAGAGTGAACAGGAAGTATCGGCAGGTTCTCACCGACAGCCAAAAGGTTCAATCCGAACTGGTTGCTCTGAAGGCCCGGAACAAGACTGTTTTTGATGATTTCCAGCGTGCGTACCTGTCGGCAGCGGCGGCGGCGGGGGGTATGGAAAATCCGGGACGACGAATCGACCTTGCCGTTCGCCAGTCGGCTGCCCGCGGCGCCGCCTTGCTGGAGCGATGCGCCGAACTCCGCTCGTTAGTGCCGACGACAGACACAGGCCGGTTGATGGACCGCCTGGAGGTGGTGCTGACGAGGCTGGAACTTTTGAACCCCGCCGATGTATCCGAGGCTGAAGCCTTCGCATCGCTTGTCCGCCGCGGCGGACTGGTCAGGGAAATTGACGCAGCCCTGTCTGAAGGACGCAGGAGCGCCGATGTCCGCACCTGGATACTCGAAGCCAGGATGATCCTGGAGGGAGCGGAAAATGTGGGATAAACGACAAATTCACAAAAAGATTAGCATGGATGCAGGGGATAGGATATTAGTTGAAAAATCCCGTGTATCCTGTGTATTCCTGTCTGCCGTTAACGAATTGGGGCGTTTGCTGATGGTTTTGGTTGTCGCTTTGGCTCTGACCGGCTGCGCCGAGTACTCGCCTTGGCCGAAGGACACCCGGTCCCGGCCTAGCATTGTCAACGAGGCGGACCTGGCGACGTTCAACGAAGCGATTTTGCTGACCGAATCTCTGCGTTATGAAGAGGCGTCTGAAAAGTTCCGGCAGGCGTTCGACAGATTTTCGATTGCCGGCGACCGTCAGCGGTCAGCTGAAGCGCTGTTCTGGCTTGGTTTCTGCCTGGAAAAACAGCATCGCTCCGCCGAGGCGAGGGAAATATACGTGCGTCTTGCTGAAGAATACGCCGAAACCCGGGCGGCAGACCAGGCCGTTCGGAGATTATCTCGCTTATCCGGCGGCGGCCAAGGGCGCTGAAACGAGTATTTGAGGGAGTCGATAACCGATCCGGTTGCGGTCGCATATAACGGGCAGAGCGCTGATGGATCTGATCGGGGACAATCAGGACGGTAAACTAATTTCATATTGATTACTTAGGATGAGGGATTGCTTATGTTGACTGAACGATTAAAAATGGCCCAAGGAACAGGTGAGTGTTTTGGTTGTTTTCGGCCGGACCGGTTGCCAAAGAAAACCTTATCCGAAGCGGAAAGAGAAAAAGGATAATCAAGTATGGCGCCCCCGGAATTCACTCCCGGAATTCACTATCGCAGATAAAGAATCGTATAAGGAGATAATTTCGTGGTCCAAAAGATCATAGATGCGCACCAACACCTGGAGGACCTTGGGGAACTCGACAAACTGACCGAAACCTATCACCGCCTCGGAGTCGTCAAATCGATACTTCTTGGCCACCCGCCGAATCGGCAGTCCGGCAATAATGAAGTCGTCCTGGCTGCGCACAAACGCGAACCGGATCTCTACGTACCCTTCGTCGGGTTCGATCTGGACCGCATGAACGCCGACGAGCTTCGGCGGTTCCGCGACGATGGGTTTATAGGCATCAAGTTTATCGGGCCTGAAAAGCCCTACAACGACCCGGCCTACTTCTCCGTTTACGAGAAAGCCTGCGAGCTTGGTATGCCGGGTCTGTTCCACCTGGGCATCGTAGCGAACTTCGGGCCTTGGAGAGATTGCGACAGCAACCAGATGCGTCCGATCCACCTGGACCACATCGCGCGGCGGATTCCCGAATGGAAGATTATCGGAGCCCACCTGGGCAACCCGTGGTACGAGGAAGCCACCATGTCCTGCCGCTGGAACCCGAACCTGTTTTTCGACCTGTCCGGCTCCACACTCAAAAAAAAGACGCCCGAGTTCCTCTCTTCACTTCTGTGGTGGTCCGACTCCACCGCCTACAAGAGCCCCGACAGGACGTCTGCATGGGAAAAGATAGTCTTCGGCAGCGACGTGGGAACCGACCAGATCGAGGACGTAATAAACGATTACCGAAAACTGATGGACGCTTTGCAAATGCCGGACGAACTCCGCGAAAAGATATGGTGCTCAAGGGCGGCCGGGATTATCGGTATTGACGAATGAGAAATGAAGATTTTGGATTGTCCCGAGCGAGGACCGGGTGACCGGGATCCTCTTAACGAGTTGCGAGAGTAAGTGTGGTCTCGATTACACCGAAGGTAAGCGAACTAAGGATAAGTGCGGGACACCTTGACCGAGGATAGACTGATGCGCAAACGCCTACCGTCATACGTCAGTTGGATCGGCGCCGATTATGTAGAAGTCGAGGCCCGTACTAACGCCGACGCGGAGAAGTTCAAGCATCTCGGGTTCGTCTTTGCGGGCCGAGGCCGGCAGCGCGGTACTATGCAGAAGGAGGCCTCCGGTGAGGCAGAGAAGGCTCGAACCCTTCAGATGCTTGCCGATCTCGGCCTGCCCTTCTCGGCCGGGCGGGACTGGTGCCCAATCGCGGTGGCAGAAGAACTTCGAGACCGTGGCCTGCTGAAAGGGCCGCTCAAGATGATAGGCTGGTTCGGCCCCGGGCAGTGGCAGGTAAAGGAGGTCTAACCGGACAGATGAAATGGGGTAAAGGGGGCGGGGTTTAAGGGGAGGATACAACCCGCTCGCTCCCGCTCGCGGCTGGTCGGGTAACGTAACCTGCGAGTCCCACCTGCCTGCCGGCAGGAGTCCTTGTCCACTGATCTCTTTCTTTTGTCTGGTGCTTGCTCTGCGGCGTGGTTTGTTCTATGATGCAGGCGCCGTGCTAGGCGGGGTGTTAGCGGTACCCTGATTCCCGCATTTGCCGGGATGACCCGCAATCCGCTATAGCGGGGCTGAATCCTCCGCCGAGGTGTTGTCCTGGTGGACCATCCTGTCTGGCGGTTTGGTGTTGAAGGCTGGGTCCTCTGCAATGCCGGGCCGTGAACCTGGTCAGGTCCGGAAGGAAGCAGCCATAAGCGAGTTTTCGGCATGTGCCGGAGGGTCGCCTGGTTGGAGCCGGGCCGTCGGGCGGGACCCGTTGGGGCGCATCGAAGCGGAGTGCACGGCTTTTTTTGATTGCGGATTGCGGTTTGCGGAATGCGGATTAGAAAAAAGATTCATTTGTGGAAATCCGCAATCTGAAATCCACAGTCCGCAATAAAATTCGTCAATTTCAGTAGATTATCGCTGTCGGAGAAGACTGTCGGTGTCTGAGTATTTGGTCTTGGCAAGAAAGTATCGCTCGGCTACCTTTGATGAGGTGGTCGGGCAGGAGCACGTCGCCACCACTCTGGTCAACGCGATAAAGAGCGGACGAGTAGCCCACGCGTTCCTGTTCACCGGTACGCGGGGCATAGGCAAGACGACGATGGCGAGAATCCTCGCCAAGGCGCTGAACTGCCTGTCGTCTGAGGGGCCTGTGGCGACGCCTTGTAATGAGTGCCAAGCCTGCCTCGCTATCGCTCGCGGCGACGACATAGACGTCGTGGAAATAGACGGGGCCTCCAATCGCGGAATCGAAAATATCCGCGAACTGCGGGACAATGCGATCTACCGCCCGGCCCGCTGCCGATACAAAATCTACTACATCGACGAAGTCCACCAGATAACCAAAGACGCCTTCAACGCGCTTCTGAAGACGCTCGAAGAACCGCCCGAACACGTCAAGTTCATCTTCGCGACGACCGAGCCTGAAAAAATCCCCGCTACAATCCTATCGCGCTGCCAGAGGTTCGACTTCCGCGATATACCGACGGGGAAAATTACCAAGCACCTTGAGAACATATGCAAGGCAGAAGATGTAAAGGTAACGTCCGAAGCCATTTTCCGGATTGCACGTGCAGCCGCCGGTTCGATGCGCGACGGGCTGAGCCTGCTGGACCAGTTACTGGCGGCGGGGGCGGGCGAGGTCGGCGAAGACGACGTTATCGCCGTACTCGGTACGCCTTCCGATGAGCGGACCTCCGCGATTGTAACAGCAATAGCCGAGGGGGACTCAGCTGCCGCTCTGGACGCGCTGGCTGAACTGCTCGCCTCCGGACTGACGCTGGAATCGGCCGTCTCGGCGATCGGCGAGATGTTCCGCCATATGATGCTTTCATCCTCCTGCGGCGCCGACAGCCCGCTTATCGAGTTGCCCGATTCGCAGAGAAAGGTCGTTGCCGAACTTGCGGGGAAATTTACACTGCCGGCGATTGTGCAGGCAGTCAGCATGACCCAGACGACCGGGCGAAACCTACGGGGACTTTTGTCGGGGCGGGGACTTGTCGAGGCGATGCTCGTTCGCCTGGCTGCTGCGGATAAATTTGTCGATGCCCAAAGCCTGATAGAGAGACTTGAGCGTCTTTCTTCCGGAAGGTCCGCCGCGTCCGGCCCGGCGGGGCGGCGACCGGCGCCTGCACCGGCAGGGCAAAAAAAAAAGACTCTAAGCGATAGGCCGGTTCATGTAAAACATTCCCCACTTGCCCATGACGATGCGACCCTGCGAGGCGATTCCGCTCCCGCAACCGCAACGCCGGCGCTGGATAATCCATCCTGGACGGAGGAGTATATTCGGGGGCAGTGGCCTGAGATCGTCTCGGCATTGAACGGTAATCGCCAGGGGCACGTTGCGGGTTTGCTGCGCCCGGCGATGGTGCTCGGTCTTGACGGCGATGCGCTCCGCCTGGGATTCGACTCGGCCCACGAGGTCATCCGCCGACGATGCGCCGAGCGAATGGACGATGCCATTACCTCCGCCCTGGGCGGGCTGTTCGGAAGGGCCGATGTCGTGTGCAAATATGTTCCGATGGGCGAATCGGACAGCCAGGCCGCACCGGCCGGCGCCAATGCGGCGATTTCGTCGGCCCAACGGGCCCAGATAAACAACGACCCGGTCGTAAAGTCCGTACTGGACTTCTTCGACGGGACGGTAACAAACATAACCCGCCAAATCCCGCCGGCAAGCGAAGAAAACGCATAATATTGTTTCCTTGAAACTGTTCAAATCTGATATACTGACGGTATGAAAGAAACCATTTCCATGACTGACGTGCTTGCGCTGAGCCTGGCCGAACGTATCCAACTGGTTGAGGATATTTGGGACAGCATCGCTTGTGTGCCTGATGCGGTCGAACTGACTGATTGGCAGAAAGAAGAGTTGGACCGCCGTTTGGAGGCGTTGAAGGCCAACCCGGAAGCCGGTTCATCTTTGGAAGATGTCATAGCGGAAATCAGGCAGAGCACATGAGTTATCGTCTCGTCATCCGTCCTGAGGCCAAAGCGGAACTGATGGAGGCATATCATTGGTACGAAGACAGAAGCAAGGGATTGGGTGAAGAATTCCTTCGTTGTGTTATTTCCCGCCTCACATTCATCCAAAGAAATCCCAAACTTTTTCCTGCTGTTCACAAAAAGTTCCGTAAGGCGCTGGTTCGGCGATTTCCATTTGGGATTTTCTACGTAATCAAACGGGAGGTAGTCTTTGTTATTGCCATTTATCATGCGAGCCGTGATCCGGAACGGTGGCGTGAACGGCAATGAGGCAATGAGGAGACAAGCCCAATGCAGGCGGAATTTACGGTGGAAATGTCGGATAAACTGATCGCGGCTTCTGTAAGACGATATTGGCGCAGGCATTTGGGTTGGTATGGCCCGGTGATGTTACTGTTTTCGGTATTTCTGCTTGTATTAACGCTCCTTTTCGGAGTTGACACCTGGTTCGGCGGATTCTTATCGGCACTCGGTTTTATAGGTGTAGGTTTTTTTCTGTCCGTGTATTTCAAGTCACGCGTAAAACCGATTTCCAGTTGGGCAAAAGTTAAAAATCGCCTTGTGCAATACCACGTTACTGATGAAAGGCTGCAAATAAAGAGTTCGCTTGCGTGTTCGGACTGTAAGTGGTCCGCCTTTGACAGGCTCTGGAGGTTCCACGATATGTGGTTGCTATTCTGTGAGTCGCGGTTCTGGGTCTTTCCCCAAACGGTATTAACCGAAGAAATTGGCGATTTCATTGTCAGGAAGGTGCTTGAAAGTGGGGATAAGGTTTTGTAATGGCAGGCCAAGTCTGTTTCGTTTTGTTTTCGTGTAATTTGTGTAATTCGTGGACTTCTTAAGGAAAAACAATGTTCGGTGATATAGGCAAGATGTTGAAGATGGCCGGTCAGATGAAGGCGAAACTGCCGGAGATGAAGACGAAACTGGCGGCTGCGGAGTTCGGCGCCGATGCGGGCGGCGGGGTCGTCTCTGCCACCGTCAACGGAAAGATGCAACTGGTGGATATCAAAATCGCCCCGGAAGTTCTGGGCGATGGCGACGCCGGGATGCTGGCGGACCTCATCAAGGCCGCCGTTTCCGCCGCACAGGAAAAGGCTGCCGTCGCAGCCGCAGAAGCGATGGCCGAACTTACCGGCGGAATGAAACTGCCCGGAATGGAAGAGTTGATGTAGTAGTCAGTCGCCGGTAGCCATTAGTACTCTGTCAACCTTAAATCTGTCAGCATGGTTATGCGACACAGAGACGCAGAGAGACAGAGAGTGAAAAAAAGAAAAAGATATGATTTTTTCTCTGTTCCTTGGTGTCACCCCGCCTACCGGCAGGCGGGTGTGTCGAAAAAACAACGCACGGAATTGTTCATGGATTTAGTAATGACGGAGTATTAGCCAGTCAGTGGCTGTTGGTTGTTTTGCCGGTTACCGGCTACTGACTACCGGCTACTATTTATTAATGGACGCGATTATCCTGGACAACATCCCTTTCGAGATAAACACAGAAGACCTGCTGCGTCGAATGCGTGTCGCCGCCGATAGCGCCGATGCCGCGACAATTGAACGGATGGTCGAAGATGCCGTTGCGCTGGGCAGGCCTAAGGGGATTTATGGCACAGCGTACATCGAATCCAGGAGCGATGAGACCGTCGTAATCGACGGAGTTACTTTCGCCAGCCGGGTGCTTAGGGTGAATCTGGACAAACCCGAGCGGGTCTTTCCGTTCCTCGCCACATGCGGAGCCGAACTTCAGGCGTGGTCGGAAGGCTTCAGCGACATGCTGGAATACTACTGGGCGGACGTCATCAAGGAAATGGCATTGCGCACGGCAAGTAAAGCGATAATAGAGCACCTGAAAGCGCATAATAATCCCGGCAAAATGTCTTCCATGTCTCCCGGTTCGCTTGAGGATTGGCCGATAACCGAGCAGGAGCCGATGTTTAACCTTCTGGGAAGCGCTGCCGAGTCGATAGGCGTTCGCCTGACCGACAGTTTCCTGATGATCCCCAATAAATCCCTATCAGGTATAAACTTTCCTAC
>JAXHSV010000126.1:0-2694 GCA_034190305.1 Planctomycetota bacterium
CGAAAGCGGACAAACGCAGGTTTTCGCAAAATCGGTCGAAGAGCGGACATTACAGCCCAGCCATGGCTATGGCTGGGCTGGGTCTGGCGTTATAACTTGTTCGTCATTTCTGATGCCGCCGTAAACTTACACAAAATATCTTACGCTATCCAATCCAAACGGAAACTTGACAGGTGTTCTCTGGCCGGTTAGGATTCTGTTCAAAGTTTTATATTTGTGGCGACTTACGGGTATCATTTTTTCGGGCCACTTTGAACGGGGTTGTTGACTGGAAGATTCGGACGTGGCAAAAATGTTGTGTACCGGCCAGATTTGTGGGGCAAGCTGCGAATTTAGAAATCGTCAAGATTGTTTCTCTACCGGCAGGCCAGAATAAGGATTGTTGCAAAGAAGGCAGGCAAATGGCGCAGAACAACAGAAAACACGAACAAGCCGAACTCATCTTCAAACTCGGTCAACTTCTTGGTCCCCTGCTCAAGATGGCAGAGAACCCATCCGCCTATGACGACGATGAGCGTACTCGTATACTCGCTCGCCTATCAGCGGAATACGGCGTGATGAGCAAAGCCATAAAATCTTTCTCGGTCGGTGAACCCGGACATGACTACTCCAGACAGTACTCTGATGCTATTAATCTGCTGTTTCATTTGGCCATGTCGCCTTTCGGTGATTTGAATCAGTATCGTGAGCGGGCGAATGACGATGCCCTGAAAATTCTCAATATCATTCTTTCAATTCCCATCCCCATAGATTCAGCAATCTACGAAGCTTAAACACCGTTCTCGACATACTGTTTCGTAAAAGACCTTTGCTCTACAGCGAAGAACCAGATCGTTTGGATAGACCGATATTTTGACCAGACACTTTTCTACCGCTATTTTACTGATACGCCATCAACCGCTGTCATAACCCTTGTAACGTCTCCTTCATCTAATCCAAAAACGAAAAAAGATCAGGCCCGATATGACGAGTTTCTCGACATGTCCAGATTGTTCGCACAGCAGCGCGGACCAACGGGCTATCGCCTTGTGGTTAAAGATGGTTTGCATGATCGGTTGCTTAGGAGTGATGACAGAATGTTTACGCTGGGCGGGTCGATTAAAGACCTGTCCAAACCATTTACCATCGCGAAGCTGGATTCCACGGAAGACAACGCGAAGCAGTTTGATGACGCGATCTCCTTAGGTACTGAACTGTTTGGATCAACTCAGACAAATCATCCGTAGACAGGCGGACAGCGGTTGGATCGATCAGAGGCGGGGTTAAAGTTAAAGAGATTAATACATCTTATCTTAATACTGCTGATATTGTGGCTACAGATAAAATAATTATCTCTTTTTGGTTTTTGTCCCGGTTTGTGTATTTTCAAAACGCGGCGTTCAGCGTGGTTGTGTGTGTGGTGGTTTTCGTACTGAAGCGGAGCGGCAACGCGGTTTCTTACCGGAGTTTGGGATCGGGATTACGGCGACAGGGGGGTTGTTGAAAAAGTCGGTTTTGTCCTAAAGGGCAATTGATAATAGCCCAGCAGTTCACTGCTGGGACAAAGGTAACGAGATCAGCCAAGTCCCGTAGGGACGACTGAAGAAGCTCTTACAGGGGTACGTCTTATATACACCTCATCCGTCCTTACAGGACTAACCGGTAACGGCGTCTCATTCCCCCGTACGGGGGCTATTTTCAATTGTCCTTACGGGACTTTTTCAACAACCCTACAGATACCGTAGTTATCTCTTTTTGGTTTTTGTCCCGGTTTCTGTTTTTACAAAACGCGGGCAGGTTTGCCCGCACTACTTACTCGCCCAGGATTGCAGCGGCGTTCAGGCCGAGGATTTTTTCCTTAAATTCATCCGAAATCGCCAGCGATTGCACCTCTTCGACGGATGTTGTGAATCCGTGGAGCGGATAATCCGTCCCGAACAATATCTTATGCTCAATATCGAATTTGGAGAATGCGTCCCATGGAAAGTGATTGAAGAGGCTTCCGTAAGCGGCAGTGTCTATGTACACGTTCGGGCGGCGACAGCAGACGCTCCACGCCTCCCAAGGCCAGGGCCAGGAACAGTGCCCCATGATGATTTTCAAATCCGGGTGCCTGTCGGCCAGCGAGTCAATCAGCATCGGATGTCCGAATTTAGCCACAGAGCCCGGCGTGGAGATCTGATGTCCTGTGTGTATCCAGACCGGGATCCCCAGCGCCGTCGCCCGCTCCCACAGCCGGTCGTATCGCTCATCGGCAGGCGAGAACTTTTGCACCGGCGGGACGAGTTTGAGGCCTTTGAGGCCCAGTTCCCGCACAGCCCGTTCCAGTTCGTCAACGGCGGCGGAAACGCCCGTCGTCGGGTCCACGCCGGCAAAGCCGATAAGCCTGCGAGGATACTCCGCCGCCATCTCGGCGACGCTGTCGTTGGTTACCATCACCACCCCCAGCGAACCCGTCAGGTCCGTACCCACGATAACGCTCACGTCGATACCGGCTGCATCCATGTCGGTTATGATGTCATCGAGCGACCGATTACTGATTGACTCGGCCAGCCCGGTCCGGGCCGAGGGACGAAAGAACCGTTCCAGAACGGTCGAAAGGTTGGGGATGCACCGGGCGTCGCGTGTCAGCGGGTGGACGTGATCGTCTATAATCATTCCACCACTTTACAGTTTCCGCGGGCGTTTTCAATTTTATCGTACCGCTTTGGGGCG
>JAXHSV010000126.1:2794-8856 GCA_034190305.1 Planctomycetota bacterium
TTCCGATTATGAGCGCGGAAACTTTTACAATGCCGGCTGAAGAACTTATTGGCGTATCGCCGGCCATTCAGCAGCTCCGCGAGCGTGTGACCATGGTGGCAGGTTTCGACGTCAATCTGCTGCTGCAGGGAGAATCCGGGACCGGCAAGGAGTTGGTTTCCCGCATGGTTCACAGCCTCAGTGATCGGCGCGACGGTCCTTTTGTGGGCGTCAACTGCGCAGCGATTCATGAAACGCTCCTGGAGAGCGAATTGTTCGGTCACCAGGCAGGCGCCTTTACCGGGGCGCGTCATTCCACGCTGGGCTTCCTTCGGGCTTCCGACAGCGGCACGATCCTCCTGGACGAGATCGGAGACATGAGCGAATCGCTCCAGGCTAAGTTACTCCGCGTTCTGGAGCAGCGTTCGGTGATACCCGTCGGCGCAACGCGTCCGATCCCGATAGACATTCGCGTCATCGCCGCGACACACTGCGACCTTGCGAAGGCCGTCCACGACGGCTCCTTCCGCCGGGATTTGTACTACCGTCTGAACGTCGTGCGTCTGACCATTGCTCCGCTGCGAGACAGACGCGATGATATTCCGCTCCTGGCAGAACACATGTCGCGGAAAATGGCCGGAATGCTGCACATGCCCGTAAAGAAAATCTCTCAGCCGGCAATGGATACGCTGATTCGCTATGACTGGCCTGGTAATGTCCGCGAACTCGGCAACGTCATTCAGAGGGCGTACGTGCTTGGATGCGAACCGGTCATAGAAATTGAAGACCTTTCGGAAGATTTGTTCGACAAGTGCGGAAAAACCGCTGCAGATACATTTCCCACACTCCAGGAAGTAACGCACGATCACGTCATGAGGGCTTTGGAAAGCGCCAACGGTGTTCGCAGCCGGGCGGCAAGGATGTTGGGCATTGACCGCAAGAGCCTCTGGCGAATGCTTCACCGCGACGCCGCAGGCAACCAAAACGCTGGAAGGTAAAAAAGTGCGATAGGGGGCCCTTCAAAACCGGTTGCGTTTTTAGTCTCTGCCGGTATCGCGTGGCCTGTCGCCACGTTCCGTGGCGGAACGCCTCATGGCGGGTATCTCTAAAAACCACAAATACCTGCGCGATTCGCCCGCATTGTCCATGTTCCCAATCGCCTCACGGGTTCGTCTGTGGAGGGAAAGATGGACGCCGAACAGCGAAGCCATAACTCCTTTTTATACAAATCTTTACTTGATAATTACCCCGAAGGGACATCGTTGGCACGGTAGTTGCGAATATATAAATCGATTCAAACAAACTGGACTCCGCCACGCGAACGGCGGCAAATGAAAATGGTGTTACAGGATTGCGAGATAAGAGAAGTGGAACAGATGAGGACCATTCTTGTCCTTGAAGCAAACCCGCAGGATGCTCTGAACATGAAGCGGCGCCTGACGGCGATGGGATTGAGAGTTCACGTCGCGACATTAGTTCAGCAGGCAATAGAGTTTTTGCAGTGCGAGATTTTCGACGGAGCGGTTGTTGGGACGGAGTTGAATATCGGTGAAGAACCGGCGATTTCTTTTTTAGGGCGGTTACCGTCGGTAAGGTTCATTGTGGCGACCGGACCGCCCGGTGATGTGGAAATGGAAAGGCGCGCCCGTCTGGCCGGCGCGCGGGCGTATCTGCCCCGCCCGGTAACAACCGAGTCATTGACCGGGATTTTTCGGACGAGTTCTTTCCGTCTGGACCGACCCGCAAGTCGATGGCTGGCCCAACCGACGGGAAGTCTGCACTGAAAAACAGCAGTTACTATGTTTAGAAAAAGTATCAGGGATGTTTGTTCCATCCTCAGGCCTGACCCGGTAGGCAAAGAGGATTTTGGAACAGATGAATATCCGAAAATTATCAAAGTTCCGGGAAAGTGAAAGGAGCAGATCATGAGATGGACAATGACAGTAATGGCGGTTGGTTTGGCGCTGGGAATACTGGCGTCGGGTGCACACGGCTATTGGGATGAATCTATGGGCCATAAAATGCACTACCCTCAGTTTCCCGATCCGTTTGGTTGGGACGTGAACATATCCGCCGGCTGCATTGTGGCGGACGACTGGAAATGTTCTGAATCAGGCTTGGTCAAAGACGTTCACTTTTGGGCTTCGTGGGAAAGAGACCAGGAAGTGCCGATCGGTGCAATTCATGTTGGGATCTTCAGCAATGTACCGGAGACCGACACAGATCCCAGTCATCCGGGCGAGATGCTGTGGGATCGGTGGTTCCAGTCCGATGAGTTCAGCATTCATCCCGGCGGCGAGGGAGACCAGGGATGGTACGACCCGTGCAATGAATACTATGTCAAGCCGGACCACACCAAGTACTTTCAGGTCAACATAGTACGCATCAAAGACCCGTTCATCCAGAAGGAAGGTGAAATCTACTGGCTTGCTCTTAACGTTAATATAGCGGGCGACGGATTGATGGGTTGGAAAACGTCCAGAGACAAATTCATGGATGATGCGGCATACCTGCCGGCAGCCGGCGGCAACTGGATTGAACTGATTGACCCGATTACCGGCGAATCCCTGGACATGGCGTTTGTTATAACGCCCGAACCGGGGACTATTACGCTGATGATATTGGGCGGACTGGGAATGCTGATTCGCCGCCGACGAAGACGTTGAAGTTGACGGATCGGTAAATAAGTAAATAAAGGCTGTGCCGTAAAACGGGTGTCGTGGTCGGGATTATCGCCGGCCACGGCATCCGCTATTTGATTGACCGGTTAAGTGGGCCTGGTTCAATTCAGGGTAACACTATGATGCAAAAGATTCTCATTCAATGTTTTCTAACAGGCCCTTTCTTCAGCGGGGGTATATAAGGGTTGTTTATACCCCCTTTTTTTCTTTCCCGCCCCAAAAGGCGGGAAAGAGAAAAAGAGAGGGGTAAATGGGTTTTGATCACCCCCGCTAAAGCAGGGGCCTGTTATTAAACAATATGTTACCCGAAAACGCTATTTTTTGAACCAGGCCGTTAAGTGCAATTCAATCTTGCCTGGACTTCCAATTGATGGCACGATGCCGCCTGATGAGTCTCTATTCAGGAGCAGGCAATGGGAAAATCAAGTGTGGCTCCGTACGGTTCATGGGCTTCGCCGATTAAGGCTGCGGACATAGCGGCTGGGACGATCAGGCTTGGCGAGCCGTACATTGAAGGCCAATACGTCTATTGGGTCGAACTTCGCCCGTCGGAGGCGGGAAGATGCGTAGTCGTCCGGCGAAATGCCGACGGCGACACCATCGAGATGAATCCGCCGCCGTTTAACGCGCGGACGCGCGTTCACGAATACGGAGGCGGGGCATACATCCCACATGGCGAAACCGTGATTTTCGCCAATTATACCGACCAGAGGCTGTACCGCACGAATGGTAACGACCAGCCGACGCCGATTACACCCCAAGGCGATGTGCGTTACGCTGATTTCGTTTATGACTTGCGGCGCAGGCGTCTGCTGACCGTGATGGAAGACCATCGCGGCGAAGGCGAGGCGCCCGCGGTGAGCGAAGTCGAACCGGTCAACACAATCGCAGCCGTCTATGACGACGGCAAGGTCGAGACGCTGGTTTCCGGAGGAGATTTCTACGCCAATCCGCGCATCAGCCCGGACGGAAAAGAACTGGCGTGGCTGACGTGGAATCACCCGGATATGCCGTGGGACGCCGCCGAGGTTTGGGTCGGACGGTTCAATAATGACGGGTCAATAGGCGAAACGACGCACGTCGCCGGTGGAGCGGACGAATCGGTCGTCCAGCCGGAGTTCTCGCCTGACGGGCAACTCTACTTCGTATCAGACCGCACGGATTGGTGGAACCTGTATCGCCGCGGCAGCAACGGACGAATCGAAGCGCCTGCGGTGAGTTCAATCGAACCGGTTACACAATTGGAGGCTGAGTTTGCCGCGCCGCTGTGGGTTTTCGGCCGGCCGACGTATGCCTTCGCCGGGCATGAGAAGGTTGTCTGCACATACACTCAAAACGGCTTGTGGGAATTGGCGATTCTGGATATCGCAACAGGTCGGTTGGAGCGGATTGAGACGCCTTACAATTCAATTTCAGCCCTGCGGGCTTTGAACGGACAGGCGGTGTTTATCGGCGGTTCTTCCGATAAGGTCGCTGCGATAGTTTTGCTGGACATGGAAAGCGGTGGGATGGAGGAATTGCGCCGTGCGAGCGAGTTACAGTTCGATTCCGGTTATATTTCGCCGGCTGAGGCGGTAGAGTTTCCGACTGGCGGGAGACTGACGGCGTATGGGCTTTTCTACAGGCCAAGGAATAAGGATTTCACCGCACCTGTCGGCGAAAAACCGCCGCTGGTTGTGATGGTTCATGGCGGGCCGACCTCGGCAGCGCCTGCGTCGCTGAAATTGTCGATTCAGTATTACACCAGTCGCGGAATCGCGGTGCTGGACGTTAATTACGGCGGCAGTTCCGGTTACGGACGCAAGTATCGCAATCGCCTTAATGGGCAGTGGGGCGTTGTCGATGTGGACGATTGCTGCAATGGTGCAAAATATCTTGCCGAACAGGGCTTGGTCGATCCTTCTCGCCTTGCCATTACCGGCGGCAGCGCCGGCGGATATACGACGCTGGCTGCATTGGCGTTCCGCGATACCTTCGCCGCCGGCGCCAGCCACTACGGCGTCAGCGATTGCGAGGCCCTGGCCAAGGAGACGCACAAGTTCGAGTCGCGCTACCTTGACGGCCTGATTGGTCCGTACCCGCAACGGCGGGATTTGTACATCGAGCGGTCGGCAATACATCATCTTGACGGGTTTGACTGTCCGGTGATATTTTTCCAGGGTGATGAGGACAAGATCGTCCCGCCGAACCAGGCTCATATGATGGTAGAGGCGCTGCGCAGCAAGGGCGTGCCTGTCGCTTACGTGGAATTCGCCGGCGAGCAGCACGGCTTCCGCCAGGTCAAAAATATCACCCGCGCATTGGAAGGGGAGTTATACTTCTTCTCGCGCATCTTCGGTTTCGACCTGGCCGAAGCCGTCGAACGGGTGGAGATTGAAAATCTCTAAATCAGTTCGACGAATCCTTGACGAGGATGGCGCAATGGGTGTATTTGTAGAGTCTATGAAAACGGTTCGGATATCCGGTTCTTCCACTGCATTATTCGATGAGATCGACCAGCCTGTTGATGTTTCGGGGCTGTATGAAATCCATCAGGCCGATGCCTTTGAGTGGCTGGCTGGGACCAAACCGGACTCGATTCATGCGGTTGTAACCGATCCCCCCTATGGCCTGATCGAATACACTCATGAACAGTTGGACAAGCGGAAGAACGGCAATGGCGGCGTATGGCGTATACCTCCGTCATTCGACGGTAGTCGGCGCAGCCCTCTGCCGCGTTTTACCGTTCTGACAGATTCGGACAAGGACTCTTTGCGGTCTTTTTTCGCTCGATTGGCGGATTTTCTGATGCCGGTTCTCGTTCCGGGCGCTCATGTTTTTGTCGCCACGAACCCGCTCGTTTCTTACCTTGTGCACGAGCCGTTTATCTCCGCCGGTTTTGAAAAACGGGGTGAGATTGTCCGGGTAGTACATACACTACGTGGCGGGGACCGTCCCAAAAACGCCCACCGTGAATTTACTGATGTGTCCGTGATGCCGAAATCGTGCTGGGAGCCGTGGGGTCTTTTTCGCAAGCCTTGTGAGGGCAGAGTGCAGGACAATCTAAGGAAATGGTCCACGGGTGGGCTGCGAAGAATATCCGCAGAAGAACCTTTCAAGGATATGATTTATTCATTGCCGGCGCGAGGCATTGAGCGGAAAATCGCACCGCACCCATCACTTAAACCCCAGCATTTTCTCCGGCAGATAGTTCGGGCTTCCCTTCCTTTGGGGAAGGGTGTATTGCTTGATCCCTTTATGGGTTCCGGGTCCACGATTGCGGCGGCGGCTGCCTGCGGGCTCAAGAGCGTCGGACTTGAAAGCAATCCGGAGTTCTTCGCGATGGCAAAGGACTCCATACCGAAATTGGCTGCGTACAAGCCCGGCGAGGTCAACGGCAATGGTTCGAAAAGATGATTTTGA
>JAXHSV010000127.1:0-8841 GCA_034190305.1 Planctomycetota bacterium
CGACAGGTTTGTGGTCGCCGAACTGGTCTGCTCTTGAATCGTCTTCGACGCGTACGCGACGGGCCAGTCTGGCCGATAGGATCAACACCGACCCGATACCCGCAAATCGCCTCTCAAGCCAGCGGTTTCGACGAGGCATCAGCGGAAGGTTCACGCGGTCGGCGTGGAGTGAACGAACCTCGAATCCGTGCAAACTTACCAGCGTGGTCAGGAATTTCGGCGTATATCCGTGCAGGTGCTGCATATCGGTCAGCCAGTGCGGTTGTCGGCCTCGGATAAGCCGGCGGATTTCCTTCCAGTATCGCAGGTTGGGAACGGCGATGACTATCAGCCCGCCGTCGCGTAGGGCTGTGTTTGCGTGATTCAGCGGCGCGTGCCAGTCGGGAACGTGTTCCAGTATCGCGCCGGCGTGGATGCCGTCGAAACTTTTTGGTTCGACCGGCCAGGGAGCCTCGATGTCGGCGAGATGGCAGGAATCGTAATTTTTGCGGGCCTCGGCGGCTGCGGCTTCGCTGATCTCCAGACCGGTGATGTTGAAATCGCCGGCCGGCAGCCACTTTCGCAGCGGACCTATGCCGCAGCCGACGTCAAGAAGATCGTATCGGCGCTGCAATTTGAGCTGCCCGGCGTGCCGGCGGATCGACTCGCAGGCCTTAATCAGGCGGATCGCCTCCTTCCGGTCATAAGGCGCATCCGCGTGCCACGCCTGTTCGTACACGTGTTGTTTGAATCGTTCAGGCATTACTGCCGCTGAAAAAGAATAGCAGGATTATAGGGATTTTAGGATTACAGGATAAAAACAAAAGAAAATCCATGTAATTCCCTGTGATACGGAACAAAAAAGTTGCTGCGCGGTATCGATAGCACTACAGAGCCGAAAGGCAAACCAATGTCGAGAGTTGGCTTGCCGTTAGGCTCTGTTTTTGAGCACGGTACAAGTTTATCAGACCACGCCATGCGCCATCATAGCCCTGGCGACCTTCAGGAACCCGGCGATATTGGCTCCGGCGACCAGGTTGCCATCGCACCCGTAGGCCTGGGAGGCATCGACGCACTGGGTATAGATGTTGTCCATGATATCCTTAAGGCGCCGGTCAACCTCGTCGAAGGTCCAACTCATCCTCATGGAGTTCTGGCTCATTTCCAGCGCGCTGGTTGCGACGCCCCCGGCGTTGGCTGCCTTGGCCGGACCGAAAGAAACACCCTCGTCAAGGAATATCTTAACCGCCTCCGGCGTGGACGGCATGTTGGCGCCCTCGCCGACGGCAATACAACCGTTGGCCACAAGTGCCTTGGCTGCCTGCTCGTCCAACTCGTTCTGCGTAGCCGAAGGAAGCGCTACGTCGCAGGGGACAGTCCAGATACCCTGCCAATCTTCATGGAATTCGGCGGAAGAGTGCTCTTCGACGTATTCCTTTATCCGGCCCCGCCGGACTTCCTTAATCTGCCTGACGGTATCGAGTTTAATCCCGTCGTTATCCACGACATATCCGTTACTGTCTGAAAGAGCAATGACGGTAGCGCCGAGTTGCTGGGCCTTCTGCGTAGCGTAAATTGCGACGTTTCCGGAACCTGATATTACGACCTTCAGCCCCTTCCAGTCCTTTCCGAGCGCTTCGAGCATTCTTGTAACAAAATAGACCAGTCCGTATCCGGTCGCCTCCGTCCGCACCAGCGAGCCGCCCCATCCCAGACCCTTACCGGTCAGTACGCCGGTGAAGGTGTTTGTGAGTTTTTTGTACTGTCCGAACAGGTATCCTATTTCGCGCCCGCCCACGCCGATGTCGCCGGCCGGTACGTCGGTGTCCGGACCTACGTGGCGGAACAATTCGCTCATAAACGACTGGCAGAAGCGCATAATCTCATTGTCGCTCTTGCCCTTGGGGTTGAAGTCGGCTCCGCCCTTGGCTCCGCCGATAGGCGTTGCGGTCAGGGCGTTCTTGAAGACCTGCTCGAATCCCAGGAACTTGATAATCCCGATGTTGACAGAGGGATGTAACCGCAGCCCGCCCTTGTATGGTCCCAGGGCGCTATTGAACTGGACGCGGAAACCGCGATTGACTTGAACCTGTCCATTATCATCCATCCACGGGATGCGGAAAATGATTTGTCTTTCCGGTTCGACCAGCCGTTGGACGATACCGGCGGCGGCGAATTCCGGGTGCTTATCTATGACCGGAGCGATCGACTCGATTACTTCCCGCACCGCCTGGTGAAACTCCACTTCCCCGCCGTTGCGGGCCTCGACTGTTTCCATGATGCTGTCAACAAATTTATCCGACATTTGTTGTGCTCCTTTCGGCGAATAGGAAAGCGCGGCAGTATAACCGCTTTCGCTCACCGTGCAAGTCCCCGCCGCACAATTTTCGACCGGTTTGTGTTCTAAGTCAGCGCCAGTCGAAGGTGGTTGATAGCGGCAAAGGCGGCGCGTTTGCGAACTGCGCCACGATTGCCGCTGAAGACGTGCCGGTGAACTTCTGTCCCGTCCGCCCCGGTCAGGGCGATATAGACCAGCCCGACCGGTTTTTCGGGCGATCCTCCCGCCGGTCCGGCGATTCCGGTTACGCCGAGGGCGAAATCCGAGCCGAATCTCGCTCTGGCGCCGTCGGCCATGGCTGAGGCCACCTGCTCGCTGACGGCTCCGTGGGTTTCAATTACCTCAGGCGGGATGTTCAGTATCGTCGTCTTTGCGGAATTCGCGTAAGCGATGATGCCGCCCAGAAAATACTCACTGGCGCCGGGCGTTTCGGTAATCATCCCGCCTATCATTCCGCCGGTGCACGACTCAGCCGTCGCCAGCGTCATCCCGCCGGCCCGAAGGGCTGACCTAACGACGGACGCAAGCGTCTGGTCGCCGGCGCCGAAGATGAGTTCACCCAGCCGACGGCGGATTTCGTCGGCGGTTTTTTCGGCGAGGCTTTCAGCCCGGTCGGATGATTCGGCGGCTGCGACGATTCGTATAGAGATAATCCCGCCCTTGGCTGTGGTGCCGACTTTCGGATTGGCGTGGCGGGACATCAGGTCTTCAATCCGCTCGCCGATGTCCGATTCGCCGGTGCCGAAGGCATGGAGAATTCTGCGTGCGACCGCTCCGGCGACGGGCAGGCGAGTCGCTACTTTCCGCTCGAACATTTCGATCATCTCGTTCGGCGGACCGGGCAGGGCAAATAGATCGGCTTGACCGATGCGACATGCGATTCCCGGAGCCGTGCCGCAGTCGTTGTCAATTGCTTCGGCTCCGGCGGGAACCATCGCCTGAGTGAGGTTGGAGGGTTTCATGGCTCGCCCGATCCTTGCGAAGAACGCGGCGATCCGCTCGGTTGAATGGGCGTCCTCGACAAGTTCGACGCCCATGGCGTCGGCAAGGGCCCGGCGGGTCAGGTCGTCCAGAGTCGGACCGAGCCCGCCGGTGAGGATGACCAGGTCGGCCTCTTCGGCGGCACGGACGATTGACTCGGTAATTTGACCTGCATCGTCGCCGACGGTTACGTGCCTGACGGAAACGATTCCGCGCTCCGCCAGCCGGGAAGAAATGTAAGCGCTGTTGGTATCGACGCTTGCCCCGCCGATAAGTTCGTCTCCGATAGCAATAATAACAGCCTGCATGATGCGTCTATATTAGACGCAAATCCGAAATCCGAATATCGAAATCCCAAACAAATTTCAAATCCGAAATTCAAATCTTCAAAACAATCTCACCGAAAGCTTCCGGAGGGGGTGTTTGGAGAATTTGAATTTTGGTAATTCGATATTGTTTCGAGTTTCGTGCTTCGGATTTCGGATTTGGGCGCAGCCGGTTATTTCATATGTTTAGGCACAAGTGGTTCGGCGAGGGCGAATCGATCCCAGCTCATCGATCCGCACTTCGGGCACAGTCCGGTCTTTGGAATCAGCCCGTGCGCCGGAGCGTAGCCGCAGTAGTGGCAGTTGACAAAAACTCGCTTCGGCCTGGCCTCTGAAGGCGGGACGCGGAAATAATCGCCGTTGACAGAATCCGTCAGCCTGGCAAAGTGCGGTCCCCCCGCCTGTCTTTTGCGGACGGTTAATCGACTTTGGGGCTTGGTTCTGCTAGTGTTTGTGCGCCTCATTTTTGGCTACCTTCCCAGCCTATGCCACCTGCAACCTTCGACAATCGGCCCACCAATATTTTAGACGTTCCCGCGGGCAAATAGTTTCGGATAAATCGGATTTTTTAATAGTCTTACCATTACCCCTTGCCTCGCAAGGTGTTGCGGCGACGCTTGTCGTAAAAAACATACCCGTTTCTGCCATGTAGTGGTCTTTCATGCCCGGAAAACTATGTGTATAATACCCAGCCTATGAATTACCAGCGAAGATACATCTGTTTGGTTTTTCTCGTCGGTGTAATGGTCGGCTGCGATGTTGTTGCGCCTGTTTACAGCCCAAGCACCGGAGGTTATCTCGGGGCGAATATTACACCCAAGAACACCTGGGCTGCTCGGGGCGATTTGGCAAATCCCGCCTCCGCCATTGATCATGACCTGTCCACTGCCGCTCGCAGCGATTATCAGTACAAAGGGACCGAACTGATTATAGACCTGAAGAAGGTTTGCCTCTTTCAGAGCGTTATAATTGAACACGGCGCCGCCAGAGGCGGGCACTGCCGAAGTGTCAATATATCCACCAGCGTCGATGGCAGGATTTACAATAACAAATACATTGCGCCGGGCACGAGGCGTGTTACTATAATCTCTCTGCCCGCCCCGACGCTTGCACGTTATGTTCGCCTCGAGGCATCCAGCCCCGGCAGGAGCCGATGGGCAATAGCGGAAATTTACATTCAATAGGGGACCAGGGACCAGGCAACAAAGAATGGGCATTAGGCATTCGGCATTGGTGGAGCGTTGGTTGTTTCACGCCCCGTTGCTGATATTATGAGGTTTTGCTGAACGCCGGATAAAAACAGCAACAACCACAATGAACCTTGTGCCACAAATGCCGAATGCCGAATCCCGAATGCCTTCCGATAATCCGCAATCTGCAATCCGGGCAGACGCCCGTCCTTATGGCCGCAATCCGGGCAGACGCCCGGCCGTATGGCCGCAATCGAGAAAACTTCGGCTCATCAATCCTCACAGCGCACTTTCGACGATCACCATGCCGGAGATTATCCGGAAAATGACCTTTTCCCGGCGCGGACTGTTCATGCCGTTGAACCTGGCGATTTGTGCAGCGGTTGTTCCTGACGGGTGGGACGTCGAAATCGTCGATGAGAATATCACGGACTCGCCGCACACGCCCGTTGCCGACGTTACCGCCGTCGGTATCGGTGCAATGACCACACAGGCCAGACGGGCATACGAAATAGCCGATCATTACCGCTGTCTGGGCGTTCCGGTAATCCTCGGCGGGATTCACCCGTCTGCCTTGCCGGACGAGGCGCTCCGGCACGCACAAATCGTCTGCCGGGGCGACGCCGAAGCAACGCTGCCCCGCGCCCTGCGCGACATAGAAGCAGGCCGGGCCAAACCGCTCTACGACTGGACCGAAGCGCCCGAAACCCCCATCGCCTCGCCGCGAAAGGACCTGCTTGACCCTGCCGAGTATCTCGTCTTCAACCCCATCCAGACGACCCGAGGATGCCCGCATTCCTGCACCTTTTGCACTACGCCGGCCATCTTCGGAAAAAGATTCCGCCAACGTCAAATCGCCGACATCGTCGATGAAATGGCCGAGGCATATGAGCGTTTCCGCAGCCGGGTGTTCATCTTCTCAGACGATAACGTTGCCGGAAACCACGCCTGGGCGATGGAACTTTTCGAGAGGCTCAAGGCCTTGAATATCCGCTGGGCCAGCCAGTGCGACATTCTCATCGCCAATAACGACCGCCTCCTTGAGGCGATGCGGGACAGCGGGTGCATCGGGCTTATCCTGGGCCTGGAAAGCCCAAAAAACGAAACACTAGCCGAATCAGGTAAGCGCTACGCAAAGGCGGAGACCTATATCGAGCGGATAAAGAAGATACAGTCTTACGGAATAAGCATCTGGGGTTCGTTTATCTTCGGTTTCGACAGCGACGATTGGCGCGATTGTACCTCGGCTGTTCGCTTCGCCCAGCGGGCGGACCTGTGTATGAGTTGCTATCCGATCCTGACGCCTTATCCGGGCACAGCCGTCTTCGAGCAGTTCCGCCGCGAGGGCCGGTTGTTGACAAAAGACTGGGACAGGTACAACGGCGCGACGGTGGTATTCCAGCCGGCGAAAATGACAATCGAGCAGCTCCGCCACGCACAGATGGCGGCGTTTCACGAGTTCTACAGCCCGCGAAGCACAATAAAGCGGCTCAAGGCATTGCCGTTGAAGAAGAATTCCTATCTGGCCAATTTTGCCATTTATCGCGGGCTGACGTATTACTACGGCAGGCGAGGCCGGCCGCTGCCGAGGTTCTCCGACTTCGCCGCCACCGACGCCGAAGCACGCATCGCCCGCAGCCTGGGAGAAAAGAAATAGCAGAGATGCAAGGGATGAAAAAAGAATATTTGATATATTCTTATCCCCTGCATCCCCTGTATCCCTGCTTTGTTTTTTATTAGGAAAACGACATGAATACCGAAACCGCAAATTGTTCCTCCGGCAACGATGCAAGGTTCGTTATTATCACCAGTTCGCTGCTGTTGTTGGTTATCGCCTTGTTGGCTGGACTATGGCTGAGAATGCGAACCCGCGCGCTTCGAGCGGAACAACAGGTCGCCCGGCTGATAAAAACTCAACAGGCCGGCGCAGGCGTGCGATTTTCAGGTAGCCAGGCGGACCTTGAGACGATGATACAACAGATGGCCTTCAAGGCGATGCGCCGTCAGAAAGTGCAGCGCGAGAATCTCCGGGCCGAAAAAGTCAAATTCGACGGCGGAGAGGTAGAGGCTCTCCATCTGCCGGCGGATACCGCCGAAACCTTCGGCTTTATGCCCGGCGACGTGATAATCGTGGATAAACCCCCGCCGACGACCACAACCGCGCCGATTAAGACCATACCTGACTGAAGACAGTCGAATTTACATCGGAAAGGCGGTAATCCGGTCTTTCGGTCTTTCTGTCTTTCAGTACAATATCGTCATGGCTAAGAGTTTCGTACGCATATCGCTGGCGACGAAGTTTCGCGTATTGTTCACGGTCGCCGGTCTGGCTATTATCGTCGCCGCCCTGGCGCTGCCGTGGTATTTCACGGAGCGTCTGACCGAGGCTGCCGCCGAGCGTTCCGCCGGCGAGATAGCCCGCCTGGCGCTGCATGAATGGGAGCAGAATCGCCGGGTCGCCCCGCTTGCCCAAAGCGACATAGCCCGTTACTTCACCGCCGGGGCCGACGGACGGCACGGGCTTGGTTTCATCTCGCTCATCGCCGGTAGCGAAGACGCCGAGGTGATGGACGCCCCCGTCCGCCAGGCGGTGTCGCTCTTCGGCAGCGAACCGCAGCGCAAAATGGTTCTGCTGACCGAGTCCGACGAGGAAGGACGAAAGGTCTATCGTTACCTCCACGCCGTGCGGGCCAAAGCATCGTACCTTTCGGGCAGGGACGGCAGGGACTCGCCCGACCTCCAGCCGGGACAACTGATCGGAGTTATCGACATTACAATGCCCCCTCCGGCAGGACCGATGGTCTGGTTGACCCGAGGAATGTTCGTGCTGGGCGCAATCCTAGCGGTAATGACGGCGTTTATTACGCTTCATTTCATTACCAGGCAGGTCGTCCTTAAGCCTGTTCGCCGGCTTGACGAGTTGGCCGACAAGGTTGCCGAGGGTGATCTGACCGGTAGATGCGATCTGGCCGGCGGGGACGAATTTCAAAAACTCTCGCATCGCTTCAACGAAATGCTCGATGTCATAAACGCCCAGCAGGACCAGCTCCGCCAGGCGAACCGCGCGCTGGACCTGCGATTGAGCGAACTGGCCGAGGCAAACGTCGCGCTGTATGAGGCGGGACGGATTAAAAATGAGTTCCTTGCCAACGTATCGCACGAACTGCGCACTCCGCTCAACAGCATCATCGGTTTTGCCGAACTCCTTGCCGAAACCGACGACGAAAAACGACGCCGACACGCCGGAAACATCCTCACCTCAGCGCGTCTTCTGGCCGGTATAGTCAACGACCTGCTGGCGGTTGCAAAGATCGAAGCCGGCACCGGCGAGGTAAGGCGGGAGAAGGTTTCAATAACCGACCTGACCGAAACGCTCGGACAACTGGTCCGGCCAATGGCCGACAAAAAACACCTTCGTCTGGAGGTGAAACCGGCCGATGACGTTCCTGTGATAACCACCGATCCCGGAAAGGTCCAGCAGATACTGTATAACCTGCTGAGCAACGCCATCAAGTTCACGCCACCCGACGGCGGCGTTACCGTCTCCGCCCGTCGGGTCGCTTCATCCGTTTCACCCCTGAAGGTCGATTCGGTGGCAATGGCGGTGGCGGACACCGGACCGGGAATCCCCGTTGCCGATCAGAAACGCATATTCGAGAAGTTCTCGCGCCTGGACAACACGATGACGCGCGAGCACGGCGGGGCGGGGCTGGGGTTGGCAATATCCAAGACGCTCACCGGACTGCTGGGCGGCAGATTGACGCTCGACAGCGAACCGGGGCACGGGGCGACCTTCACGCTCATCCTGCCCGTCAACCCGCCGGGCCGACACGACGAAGTCGAAACAATCGCCCGGCGAGAATGACGGAAGAACGGAATACAGGGAAGGCCGTTTTTGGTTTTATATGGGTGCACGTACGGATCGTGGCACTCATGCAACCGCCTGCCAGTGTCTGTCCCACTCTCCGTTGGCCCAAAGACTCACAAGGGCTGCCATGGGGCTGACGTTCGCCTTGTTCCACCGCAT
>JAXHSV010000128.1:0-8841 GCA_034190305.1 Planctomycetota bacterium
TCCGGCTGTTATGGACACCAAATCGGTTTGGAAAGTTGGTTCGATCCGAGCAAACCGATTTGGTGTCCATAACAGCCGGACAAAAACACCGCTGCAACCACCAACAATAAAATAATCGCTGATAACTTTACATTACCCACGGTCTGACCTTTCAAATCGAATTGGCTTCAGTTCAACCTCACCTAATCGGCCGAACCGAAACCACTGCCTCTGTGTCTTTCGCATACACCCCGAGCCTCGCAGACACCTGTACGCCAACAGGCAGGCTGGATTATTGTGGTATTAGCATAGATAGACATTCCGTTGTCAAGAAGAACATGTCCCGTTCCTTATGGTCGTTACAGCGAAGACCCAGGAGCCTTATTATAGAAATATCGACTGGACCGCACCTTCTCTTGCGTTTAATCGAATAAGTTCTCAAGCGGATATTCGTCACTCCTCCAGCAGCGGAACGGCGCCTGTTACCTCTACCCACTTCGGTCTGTTCACCATGCCGGGCAGAACGAACAGGACCGACCCATCCTCCAACCGCGCGATGTCCCGAATGGCCAGGCCTTCGGAATTGACCGAAACGGTTGAATTCCACCGACCCGAAACATGAATTACAGCATCGGATACCCCACAGGCCGGAGGAATTAACCTGAATCGACAGTGCCCCGCCTTCGCCCGCAGTCGATAGCAGCCTTGGGACTGGTCGAATCCGTCGCCGCTGCTCGACTGAGCTCGCCGAAGTCCGGAATCTCCCTCGGTCTGGTCCCGCCGTCCGATACGCACCTCAAGCCGGCAGGGAAGGGCGAAATTCGCCTCGTATATCTTCTTATTCGCTGTGTTCGGCGTAATCATAAAACACCATCGACCCGCCAGCCCACCGAAACGGGACACCTTTTTTACCCGCCCCTTTTCACCGTCGGAGAAAACCGCTGCAGCCGGTGCGGTAATACTCACAGCCGAGATCGCCTCCCCGCCGGCATTATTCAGTATCACGTCCGTTATCCGTCGCCCGTCGCGGTAGAACGTATATTCCCAGCGAATCCGACGAACCGAAAGCGACAGCCACTCGCCCGACTCGGTGGGGAAATACCACGTATTGGACAGACGTAGGCGAACGGAGTTGTGCTCCAGTATCTCCACTTCACCGACACGCCGCCTGCCCATCACGGAGACCTCTTCGCCTCCCCTTCCGACCAAAACGTCCCGAGCCAGTTCGATAGCCGCCTGATCGGCTCCGAAACGCCAAAGCCCGTCATCGCTCTGGTTTATTCGGATGGGACGGAAATTCGGCAGATGCAGAACGTAATCAAGCCCGTTCTTAACCAGCCGCATCCCTTCGGGAACGGGATGAATCTCACGACGATTGTCTATCAGCATGATGTCGTCGATGTTAATCAGCACCGGCTCGGTCGAGTCCGAAAATCCCAGGCTGACGGACCGAACGCCACGGGCCTTAAAATCCTTCATCGCCTTGAGCCTCGCCAGGTCTATCAGCACATTGTTCCATCCTTCCCGAAGCAGCACCGGAAGGGATTCCCATCCGGCGCGGTCGGTCGAAATGCGTATCCTCAAATCGTCCCGAATGCCCCTGCTATAGACAGCCAACATCATAAGCGTGTAGTCCGAAAAATCGTGCACGCCGGGAAGGTGATAAACCAATGCGGATTGGGGAGGAAGTTCCGCCTCCATCGCGCCTGCGCCGGTGCGAGTAATGTTGACCACGAACCTGCGTTTTCCAGCCCCGGCGGGGGAAATGGAAAAGTGCTTCAATTGGTCGAACCCTTTGCCGAGGATGGGTGAATCCTCAAAGTCCGCAAGCGAGACGAACCTGCCGGTTGTCGTCTCTGCATATGCCTGCTTCTGCTGGACCGGCAGAGGCTGGAGGTAAAATTCATCAGCCTGCTTCGGCTCATCCTGCTCGCCGGACCGCAAGAGACGAATTGAATCGCATCCCGCCAATGCCGACAAAACCATTGCAATAATTGCCGTTTTGTTCTTCACGGAGACGATATTAACCTCTTGTCCTCTGCTAGACCAGCCGATTCTCAACCGGGCTGAACTGGCCCGTATGGTTCCCCACCGGCCCGTTTCGGAAAGAAACCAGTCCTGAATGTTTACGAAGCGGGTTTTGATGAGCCGGACTGGGCCTGAATGACCTCTTTCATCGCCCGTCGGGAGATAACGACGCGCTTGAGATAGACAAGGTCTTTGAGGCTCAGGCCAAACTCACCCTTTGACCTCTCGTGCAGGATGAATGGCCCGTGGCGTTTTTGGCGGGTTTCGATCCATAATGGCTGACCCTTGACCGCGCCGGTAACATAGGAATCGTCAATCAGGTGGAACCGCCAGAGAAAGCGCCTGATCGGCTGGGACCTTCCTGTGAAGACCTTCTCGTTGCGTCCCATTTCCTTCCAGCGCCATTCTTTTTCCATTCCTTCTTCGACTACGACGGCGTGGATGCTAAGGACCAGAATCGGCGGGATGTGCCGCCATCGCTTCGTGTCTGCGACATAGACCTCCCAGTTTTTGTCTCGGGTAGTAAAAATCCCGCCGGCCAAGACCTGGCCGTCCGAAAGTACCGCGACTCCCGGCAGCGCGTCAGGTCTGCTGAAACGGTCCGCCTGTCCGAAGGGATTTACCGCCGATGGCTGGCTTGGTGTTGTCGCCGGTTTCGTCGGCGCCCGGCTGAGCCAGTAGTCCAGATTGGTTGCAGGTTTTGAGGCTGACTTGTCCGGCTGGGACGAAATACCCGAAGCGAGGGACAGGCTGGCAACTATCGCCAGAACAGATAATTTTACTGCGTGCGAGTTCATAGTATCGTTACGGAGATTATTATAGTGCGATATTTTACCTGCGTTGCTTTGTTCGATATAGGCTCTTGTCATCAGGCCTGCTCCATGTTATCTATAACGCGCGATTTGGCTATGGAAAAGAAGGTACTTTCAAGCAGAACAGGAGAGTATTAATGATCATCGGAACAGTACGCGAGATAAAGCCTGATGAATACCGCATAGGTCTTACCCCCGGCGGGGCGGAGGTTCTAACCGAGGCCGGTCATACGGTTCTTGTCGAGGACGGCGCCGGTGTCGGTAGCGGTTTCGATGACGAGCAGTACGTCAGTTGCGGCGCACGCATGGTCGATTCGGCAGAAGGCGTCTGGGGCGAGGCGGAGATGGTTGTCAAGGTCAAGGAGCCTCTTTCGAACGAGTGGCCTATGATGCGTCGAGATCAGGTGCTCTTCACCTATTTTCACTTTGCTCCCGACAAGGAACTGACCGAAGGCGTCGCAGCGACCGGTAGTGTAGCGATTGCTTATGAGACTATTACCGATGCGCACGGCGGTCTGCCGCTGCTTACTCCGATGAGCGAGGTTGCCGGTCGCATGGCAATCCAGGTCGGCGCGTGGTCGCTGGAGCGTCATGCCGGTGGCAGGGGAGTCCTTTTGGGCGGCGTGCCCGGTGTCATGCCGGCAAGGGTCGTTATTCTCGGCGGTGGTGTGGTGGGCACGAACGCCGCCAAAATGGCTGCCGGTATGGGAGCGGACGTGCAGATAATGGATGTTAAACTGGATCGCCTTCGCTACCTCGACGACGTGATGCCGGCGAATGTACGAACGGTCGTGTCGGACCCCGCAGGAGTTCGCGCTGCAATTGCAAACGCCGATTTGGTGATCGGGGCGGTGCTGATACCCGGCGGAAGGACGCCGGTGCTGGTGTCCCGCGAGGACCTCAAGATAATGAAGCCGGGCGCGGTTATCGTGGACGTCGGCGTTGACCAGGGCGGATGCGTCGAGACGACCCGTCCGACCACGCACCACGACCCGATCTACGAGGTCGATGGTATCGTTCACTATTGCGTCGCAAATATGCCGGGCGCCGTTCCGCGGACTTCCACAAAAGCGCTGACCAACGCTACCTTCCCGTTTGTCCTGGCGATAGCAAACAAGGGTTGGAAGGCTGCCGTTGCCGCCGACAAACACCTCGCCGAAGGCGTCAATATAGTCGATGGCGAAATAACATACGCAGGCGTAGCCGAAGCGCATGGCATGAAATTGAGCAGATTGAAGATATGAGATCCGTTACCATATAAAAACCACAATAAAGAAAGGGTTTCGATGCCTCCGGAACCGATTCTGGATGTAAGTGAAATTGACCAGAGTAAAGTCGCCGTTACGCGCGAGCAGATTTACCAGGTGAATCCGCACCGCTATGAGTTCCAGCAACTCGACGGGATATTCTTCCTTGACTTCGACAGGAATGTCATAGCCGGGTTCCGGGACGTGCGTGAAGATGAGTTCTGGGTTCGCGGACACATTCCGGGAAGACCTATCTTTCCCGGCGTTTTGATGATCGAAAGCGCCGCCCAGTTGTTCAGTTATTATGTCGTCACCCGCGAAAAATATGACGGCTTTATAGGCTTCGGAGGGGTCGATAATGTGAAGTTTCGCGGGCAGGTTGTTCCCGGCGACAGGGTCATCATTTTGGGGAGGATGGTGGAGGTGCGCAAGCGCCGATGCGTCGGCGCAGTGCAGGGATTTGTGGATGGACGGATGGTTTTCGAGGGTACAATTACCGGTATGCTTATTTAATCGTGAAATCCGAATTTCAATCTGCCGGCCGGCAGGTCGATATTCGAATTTGCTTGTAATGATCGAGTTGTTTTCAAGATTACGTCGTCGTCTGCCCTGGCGTCGCCGCCGCCTTTGGCGCTATGTCAGCGGGCGCCGTCGGCGCGCGGGACTGTTTGTCTTTGCAGTGCTGGTGCTGGTGGCAGGTGGTTACTGGTATCTGACCAACGATGCCCGCGTGCAGCGAAAGGTCCAGCAATACCTTCATCACCTGACGGGGGCAGAGGTAAAAACGGAATCCGCTCAGTTCAGTCTCTTCGGCGGGATACAGGTCAGCAAACTGCAGATTCGAACGTCCGACGGTAAAATTTCTTTCTTCGAGGCGCCGGAAGTCTTTATCAGCCATCGCCCCTCTGCGCTGCTTCTGCGCGGCGCCCTGGAACCGACCGGGATCGTCTGTGTCGGCGCGACGGTCAGACCCGTCCTGGACCTTCAGAGCGGACGGTGGAACCTGCTGATCGCCGACTGGTCGGGTCGGTCCGAAGGAAAAAGAGAAATACCGCTTGTTCCGATCTACCTGCGAGACGCCAAACTGGAGACAACCGAAGTGCTGGACGGTCATCAGTTTCGTCGTCCCAGCATGCCGATGAGCATAAGCCTTCTTCCGGATATGGACAGACGGAAGTACAATATCATTCTGGCCGACGAAGCCGGAACCATCCAGGGGCGGGGCACGATTGACGCAGTAACCGGTCAGACGCTTATCGCCGGACCGGTGTGGGAAGCAGGACTCGACAAGACGCTCCCCGGGCAGTACCTCGACTGGAAGAAGCGGTACAAGTTGACCTTCAATCAGCCATGGGACGTTACCGTCAGTCTCGGCGGTTCGTCGACGACGACCGAGCCCGCTGAAGATAATCGGCTGATTGTGGCCCTGAAGGACGTTTCCATGGAGTTACCGCCGGATGAGGGCGGGCTGAAGTTCACCGGTGTTTCCGGCAGGCTTGTCTTTGACCGCGCCGGAATCACCATCGAGAACCTTTCCGGGCGGATCGCACAGGCCGGCGGCGCCGATTTCACGCTCAGCGGACGATATGAAGGGTACGAAACCGACTGCCCGTTCCAGACTTCGCTTACGATAAGCGACATGACCTGGCCTGCCGGTGAAGACCTTGCCGGCGTGCTGGGAAAAACCTTTGCAAAGTTTCACAAGCAGATTGAACCGTCCGGGATTATCGCTATTAGCGCAGTGCTGCATCGTGACCGCCAAGGCCGGTTGGGAATGGACGGACGGATCGAACTGAAAAAGATTTCCCTCCGTCTGCCTTATTGCACGATTCGCCTGGACGATGTTTCCGGGCAGGTTTTAGTCAAAGGCGGCGACCTTCAGTTGATGAATTTGCAGGGCCGATACGAAAAGGCGGTGGTGGAGGTGTCGGGCCGGTTGACCGGTCCGGTGGACCGCCTCGCTTACGACGTCAGGGTCGTCGCCCGCGACATGCCGATGGAGAAGGAATTGCGGGACGCCCTTCCGGAAGATTTGCGCAGTGTATGGGATCAGTATTCCCCTCGCGGCTATGCCACTTTCATTATAAATGCGAAGTCCGGCGACGAATCATCCGAACCGACCAGGGATATAACGATGGAATTCCACGGAAAGGCGTCATTTGAATACGCGGGCTTTCCGTATCGTCTGGAACGGGTCTTCGGTAAGGTAATAACTTCGGGCAGGGATGTTCGATTTGTTTCTATTCGCGGAATCGCCGGGCCTATGCAATGCGTTCTGAACGGTACCGCCGTCAGAAAGCCCGGCCCGGATGATTTCAAAATAACAGCCGATATTGTTGATTTACCACTGGATAACAAAGTCGCGCGCGCGCTGCCTGAGCGTATTGGCAAAGCGTACCTTTCGTATGGACTGACGGGGCGGGCCGACATTACTGATGCGGTGGTCTGGCGCGAAAACGGCGGGACGGTGCAATGCGATGTTCCTGTGGTCCTGAAGAACGCCGGTATCAGGCACAACCGGTTCCCATTTGCAATCGAGCGGGTCAGCGGCGCCGTCGGAATTACACGGGAGAAAGTTACAATCCATCGCCTCGTGGGATGGCGTGGCAGGGCGAATATAAACATCACCGGCAGCGTACCGGTCCGCCAGGACGCACGCGGCGCCGACCTGGTAATAGAAGCGACGGACCTGTCGCTGGATTCAGCCCTTCGCCAGGCCCTGCCCGCCGGCGGGAAGAGAGGATGGGACCTGCTGGCGCCGTCCGGTACAGCCAATGTTACGATGAGGCTGTTTGGATCGGTCAAGACTGAAACCGCCCCAGCCGGTACTACACACCCCTCTACCCCCTCATGGAGTTATCGCCTGATCGTCCTGCCTCGTGATATGCAGATAAAATGTCACCATTTTCCGTACCCGTTGAAACTCACAGGAGGTACGGCAATCGTCAAACCGGATGCGATGACACTGGATTCGTTGAGTGGTCTTGCCGGTGATGCAAAGGTCGTTCTGGATGGGCGAGTATCCCTGACAGCCGGTAACGAACAGACAGATCTTCGCGTTCGCACCGGTGCGATTGCATTGGATAAGCAGTTTCTGTCAGCTATGCCGAAAGATCTTGCAGAGGCGATGCAATTGCATCCCGGTGGAACGGTTGAACTGCAACTGAAGAATTTCCAGCTTCGGCGTCAGGACGGACCGAAAGGAGGGTTTGCATGGCGATGGTCCGGAAAAGTCATATTCACCGATGTCGTTACTGATCTGGGCATGGGCGCAAAGCAAATATCCGGCTGGGTCGAAGGCGAAATGGCATGCGACGGTCCTGCGGAAAAACTCACAGCCGAGGCGAATGTGTTCATGGGGGCTCTTCAGGTCGGTCCGCGACGTTTGGAGAAGATCACCGCAGGCCTGCATAAGACCGCAAAATCACCGATGTTGAAGATTGATAAGATTTCCGGACAAGTTTTTGGCGGGCGGGTGGCCGGGTTCGCCCAGGTCCGATTGGACAAACCGGCGAAATACGGATTGAGCCTTTCTGTTGAGAATATCGACCTCGCCGAGTTTCTCAAGTCCGAGGCGAAGGACCCAGGACAATCCCGCGAAGTGTCGGGTGTCCTTGCCGGTAATATCCAGTTAACCGCCGCCGTCGGCGACCGCGCTTCACGCCGGGCAACAGGACGACTCCGCATCGAGCAGGCAAAAATGTACAGGCTTCCCATCCTCCTGGGTTTCCTGCACGTGGTGAACCTGACCCTGCCGACGGAATCGGCCTTTCATACCGGACAAATCGATTACTACCTCGAAGGCGGCACGCTTGTCTTTCGAGAGATACACCTTCAGGGATCGGCATTGTCTATGCTCGGCGCCGGGAATATGGATATGAAAAGCGGAAAGATGAATCTGACCTTCCTTACGGGCCCGCCGAGGAAATTGCCCCGACTGGCTGCGCTGAGCGAGGTGCTGGAGGGTATCGCAAGCCAACTGATGACCGTGCGAGTTACCGGAACATTGGACAAACCGAGGGTCAAAACCACCGCTTTCCGAGGCCTGGATGCGACGATGCGAGAACTACTGGAACCGGGACGGTGAAAGAGTTGATTATAACAAGGATTGTGCAGTTTTTGGAAAAGGCGAACGTTACCGGTGATATGTAGGATATGTAGCGGGATTACAAAGATTACAGGATTATAGGATTCTTTTTATGGCTTTTTTTTATCCTGTAATCTTAAAGTCCCTGTAATCCTGCTATTTTACTTCGCCGATGGCTGGACCTTATTGATATCACGAACTACACAGGAGATTAGAATATGGCGAAAGTAAAGGTTGGGATCATAGGAGGCAGCGGACTGGGCGACGCTGTCTGTGCCGAAGGAAAGGGAAGGGCGACCGATGTCGGCACGCCGTTTGGAAAGCCGTCGGGCGCCGTCATCGAGACCGATTGGCAGGGCGTTGCAGTCGCCTTACTCAACCGCCACGGCCCCGGACACCTGATTAACCCTTCGATGGTCAACTACCGCGCCAATATATACGCGCTCAAAACCGTCGGATGCACGCACATAATCGCCTCCGGCGCTGTCGGCTCGTTGCGGGAGGAAATCAAACCAAAGGACCTGGTCATCCCCGACCAGGTGATAGACAAGACCTACCGCCGGGCGTTCTTCCTTGAGCGAACCCTCGGCAACCCGCGATACAGCCTCCGATTCCATAAAAACTGCGCAGCTTGTCGTGAAGTTGACAGGCTTTCGTGAACGTAAAGAGAGAGGACCGATGTCCTCCA
>JAXHSV010000129.1:0-8745 GCA_034190305.1 Planctomycetota bacterium
GCCCGGGTACAAGGAGCAAAAACGCAGGCGAATCCGGGAGATTCGTCGAGTTTTTGCGACGCAGTGCAACGGGTGAAAGACCCGCTCGCAGCCAGAATGACTTTCACCACGGGCTGCTAGCTGCGAGTGGAAACGAGCGGGTTTGACTCAACGATGTTGGTCAAACATGACCGCTCCCTGATGGTCGCGGTTCGTAAAGGAGCGGATAAGTAAGATTTTCGCGTCGGCATGACCGCTCCCTTGTGGTCGCGGCTCGTTGGGCAAGTCAGGCAAAGACTAATTTAAAAATGGACGAAAAAATGACCTAAAAATACACAACAGTTTATATGATAAGGAGTTACGGGGTTCGCCTTCTTTTCTAAACTTTCCCAAACTTTCCGTATCTTTACGTTTCGTTCTGAATTTTTCCGAATCTTTCCGAATCTTTCCGAACGGTTCTCCGGGTTCTACTCGAGACGCTTGTGTATGTCTTCAGCGAGTTGTTCGATTCGGCGTCGTAGAAAGTTACTAGCCTTCAAAGTGAGTGTACGGAGGTTTAGTTAGCCTAAACTCACATGGACTTTAATCGTCTCGGTTGCCGGGATTTCGAGGAGTGTAAACCTTCTGCCTCGGGCGATCTCCAGGTCGGTCCCGCCGCTGGAGGCGGACCGGACCTCCGCCCCGCAGTCCACCGTTACGACCGAGGCCGGCGTGTCGCTCGGATTCGTTACCGTTATGGTCAGTTCACGTCCGTTCGCCTGCGAAGCAAGTCGAAGCGACTGCCGCACCTTTGCCCATGCGAGTTGCTCGCTGGAAGTGGTTATCCTCACGCCCCCGCGCTCCAGGCGGACGGATATATCTTCCATGAACGCCTTCCAGTCGTCGATGTATTCCGGCAGGCCTTGCGGGACGTGTGTAACGAATTCGACCATGCAGGGGATGCCGGTCGCTTCGGCCAGGCCTGCCATTTCGTCCATTTTCCGGACGTCGTAGGAGCGATTGATCGCAAGCCATCCGCTGGCAGTAACTACGTCGATATAGACGCCGGTCTGCTTGTGGCGCACCACGTAGGGATACAGTGGGCAGGGTTCGGGTGTCAGGTAATTATTAATTATCGAGGTGTACTCGCCGCAGAGTTCGTATCCCGCCTCGGCCGCCAGTCGAAGCGTGTTTTCCGTGGAGTATTCGTAATCGCCGGGGATACTCCACAGGACCATCGGGTGCCCCAGGATTCGCTCCAGTTTTTCCTTGCTTTCTCGCAAGTCGATTTCCTGTTCGGTCTCATCGACGTTCATTGTGTGCCGGCCTCGGGTGTGGCAGACGATAACGTGTCCCGCCGCTTCCCACGCCCGCAGACGCTCCTCGCCCAGAGGAGTGGAGATCTTGTCGGTTTCCACCGCCACTGCCATCGGGTAAGGAGAGGCTTCGAGCACGCGGTTGGTGTCGTGGAAGGCGTCGCCGTGCCGTCCGGTGTGCCCGTCGTCGGTCCCCGCATCGTCGATACGCAGCAGCAGGTTGGTTACGCCGCCGGGCATCTGCATGATCCTCGGCAGGGGCGCCGGTGAAATCCGACCGACGAGATTCGCCATGAATGACCAGTAGAACAGCAGGTCGGTGTGGATTAGTCCATGCGGACCGGCGGGGGGCAAGGCCTCGTAGGAGATATAGGCAGCCCGACCTTTTCCGAAGGAATTGACAGCCAGATAAACGTGCCCTTCCGGTTTGTCGGCCCAGTATTCGTTGTGCCCTCGGCTTCTGGCGAGGACCTCGGCGGATTCGGTGCTGACGTTGGTCTTTCGGGTAACGCCGAAGGCCCGTGCGGTCCGAATGTTGTAGGCTGTGAAGGAAGGCAGCGGCGAGCCGTCGGGCAGGTCCGCACCCGTCAGGTCCACTCCTTGCCAGAGCGGGTCGTCCGGGTCGGTGGCGGCAACGGCCTCCTGGTGGCCTGAAACGCGGAAGGTCCAGGCCGTTCGCTCCGGGATTTTAGCGAGGTCCAGTCCCAGCACATCGGCCAGTCCAAGCGACGGAAGGTTGTCTTTCGTTCGCTGCCGACCTTTCTCATCCGACAGGCTGTTGTCGAAGAAACTCAGCAGTCCCATCCCGTCGCGTACGGCTTCGGTAATGACGGACAGTTCCTTCTGGCTAATCCGTGTGGTTCCCGGCGGAATGACCAGCACTGCTGAATCGGACAGGTCGCCGAAACCGTCAAGAACCTCCGCATGTTCGTATCCCATGAAGCGGGCGAATTCGGCGAACCAGTCCGCCGTCGCCGAGTTGCGATTCCGCCCGCTGCGCCAGATTGTTATTACGTTTTGCATTTTCACTTCCTTCCCAAGTAGCGTCGTTGTTTTACGCGAACCAGAAACTGAATAACTCCGCGCGCTTCATCCGAAAGCGCAGGCGTAACGCATCGGGCCAGGCACCACGGTCCTGCCGGCGCCACTGAAGGCGATGCACCGTCGAATCTGTCTGAAGCGGGATGCAGTCTTTGAGGGACGATCCCGAAAGGGCTTTTCCGTCCGGGCTTGTTACCTCGCAGGCCAGGAAACCGTCGCGGGCGACCGAAGCGTTGACCCACAGTTCCGACCTCGGTTCGCCGCCGAGTACCTTGGTCAGCACCTCTACTTCCTCGTCGGCTGCTGTCAGTGAGACGAATCCGTCGCGGCGGAGCGTCGCAGCCCCGATGCTTACGGTGGCAAACTTCAGTCCGTCCTGCGAACAGGCCGCCCGCATCATGCAGTCGTAGGGTGTTTCACCCTCGACGGTGTAGATCATCTTCATCCGCCGTCTTACGTCCGTGTCGGCGCCGTCCCACACGACAGACAGCGAAGCCAACTGCTCGTCGGGCGAGACGAAAACGATGTTGTTATCGGTATCGCCTTCAAACTCGAAGTTTCCCATCTTGGGCCGGTCGAAACGTACCCCGTCGGTCGATTCCGCCAAACATACATACGACCGCTTGCCCAAACCATGTCCCATGGCTGTGTAATAAAGCCGGTATCCCGTGCCTGAAAAGTTATCAAGAAGCGATCCTCCATAGGCATATATGATTTTGCCTTCCCAGGGCGCCTGAGGTTTAAGGATTGGTTCGGGCTGCTTCCGGAGCGAATGCCATCGCCGCCGGGCGCCGCCGAGTCTTTCTATCTCCCAGTCGTCGAAAAAAAGGTGTCGGGTTGGACTGCCCATCCTGAAGTAACCTTGTGGTGAAATCATATCATGTCCTCGCTTGCCTTTTTCTGGATTCTGCTTGTTGCCGCACGATGATGTGGGTCTCGGCTGGGATGTCGTGATAGACAATCAAGTCTGGTCCGGCGACACTGTACGGGCCGATCTTCCGTCCCGGCATCAGGTTCACGCCCGGCGCCAGCGATGCGCCGTACCCGATCATGGGGGCGACGCTGATCAGTCCTGACTCAACCAGTTCGCCGTCTATCTTTACTTTGACCGTCTGTCCGTCGTGCCGGCTGCTGGTAGAGCAGCAGTTGGCCGATGACCCGCTTCCGTGGTCCCAGACGCCGACGATGTGGCACTCATGCGAAAAGCCGACCCGTCCCAGACCAAGGGCCTTGTAAGAAGTATTGAACCCGATGATGGAATCATCGTCGGCCGTTCCGCCGTTAACGAAGCAGCCCGGGCCAAGATGGCAGTTGCGCCCGATAAAACCGTTGTGCACGTAAGACCCGGCAAGGATATTTGTACCCGCGCCGATCCACGAGTTGCGGATCAAACAACCGGTCTCGATTACAACGTCGTCGGCGATTACGTTTTGCCCCTCCAGAACGGCGCCCGGGTGTATGACGGCCTTTTCCGAGATGAACGGACCGCGCCGGGTGAATTGCCATTCAATCGCCTGTCTGTTGGCGGTGTGCATCTGCCAGGGGTAATCCATGTCGGCGAGTTCCCATCCGCTGGAAATCAGTCTCACTTCCTCGCGCTGAGCCAGTGCGGACAGGAAAGGCCCCCATTCCTTCTCCGGTGCTTCGATAGCGGCGTCTGCGACGATCGGTTCGATTACCGCAAGACCGGCGAGGACGTTTTCGCAGCGGAACTGCTTATCGCCCCGGACCTGCGTGGCGCCGACGAGTCTGCCCGAATCATCCGCCTCCGCCCGCCAACCGTAAAGCGGGAACTTAGTTACGCCCGCCGCGACGGAGGCGACGACTCCCTTGCTCCGGGTTATCACCTCCTGAATCACATCGGGATGGAAAAAACTATCGGCGCAGAGGAGCAAGGTTGTCTCGGTGATGAATTCACGAGCGGCTGCGACAGCGCCGAACGGACCGTCCGGGTTCTCCTGGGCGAAAAAGCAAATATCCTTTTCCGTCGCCAGGGCCTGGCGGACCATTTCGCCCTTGAATCCGACAACGACTGCGATGTCGGTAATGCCCGCCTGCCTGACGAAATCGATCAGGTACCGGATAAGCGGGCGGTTGGCTAACGGCAGGACCGGCTTGGGGCGAACTTGCGTAAACGGGTCAAGCCGCCGCCCTTCACCGGCTGCCAACAATAAGGCTTTCATCGTTTCACACCTTCGATTGCTACAGGTTTTTCGCAATTCCTTCGGTCGCATCCTGAAGGAGTCCAGCCATATTTCCTCCGAGAATTTTTTCCTTCTCGGGCAGAGGTATCCGGGCGTATCCGGCCCAGCCTATTTGCGATCGCGGGTCGCGGAACGCCCAGTCGGAACCGAAGAGGACACGCTCGGCGCCGACCTGCTCGACGAGATATTCGATCATACCGTAAGGCCTGGGTGTGTAGGTTATCTCCAGGTACACGCCCGGATGCTCTTTGGCAAGTTTAATGGACTCGTCGGCCATCTTGTAATTGCCGCCGGAGTGGGCAAGCATGATGCGGGCCTGGGGGAACTTCCGACAGACGTTGTCCAGTTTCTCATAGCCTCCATCGGGCACGTCGATAAGGACGGGAACCTTAAGTCGCTCGGAATATCGCCAGACCGGGTCGTATCCGGGTTCGTCCGGCGGGTAGTTGCCATGTGAGGTGGCGTGAATCTTGATAGCCTTCATTCCCAGTTCGCCGAAGCATCGCTGAAGTTCCGGCTCCACGTCGTCGGGATAACGGGGGTTGACCACGCCGTAACCGACGAACCTGTCGGGGAACTGCCTGACGCCCTCGGCGATAAGGTCGTTTCCGTACCGGCAGTCCGGACCGATACTGGCCATGTGGCTGACGCAGAGCACGTCGATACCCAGTTTATCCGCCAGGCCTATCATCTCGGCTGGGTCGTGAGGAAGGATGGCAAATTTTCCCAGCCCCATGTGGCAGTGGGAGTCGATCACCAGCGGTCTGGCGAGCGGTTCGCCCCGGTCCAGTGCATCCATGATGTCGTCGCAGGGTTTTGCTTTCCGCACGACCGCAGGCGAGCCGAGGCCCAGTAGCCGGCGAAGATTACCACCTGCGATCTTCTGTTTTTCTTCATCGCTGATGTCGGCGTGTGTAACCATTGTAATGGCTGCACCCGGTTCGGCATAAGGCAGATGGGTTCCGAACAGAAAACGGTCGGCGCCGAACTTTTCGCAGACATCTTCAATCCCCTGATACGCCTGGAACTGGCTGATCTCAAGGTGCAGATTAGGTAAATCCCTCATCATAGGATACATCACGCGGTTGCCGCGCCAGTCCGCTTTGGTGAGAACGACGGGAAGGGCGGGATGCTTTTCGCAAACCTGCGCCAGGTCCTTGAGGTCCACCTGATCCTTGTCAATGAACAGGGGTATTTTTTCATTCTCCAGCGCCGAAAGCAGCGGGCCGCAGGTCCGCTCATCGAGAATGAAGCCGTAGTTTTTGGGTACCAATCTCGCGGCCCGCACACCCTGACGCTTCATCCGCCTGATGAGTTCGTCGGGAGCGGGCATGTCCGAATTTGTATCGGGCAGGAGAACCCACATGGCGTGCAGCCCCTCCCGTCCGGCGATCTGGTCCATCAGAACCTCGTTTCCGGCGAGGGGATGGTATTCCTTTGCAAGTGCGTGATACACCAGCGCCTCGCCGATACCGACGAACTCCATTTCGGCTGTCAGGTCCTCGACCGAGTGAAACATCCCCGGCTGGGGGACGGTTACTGTACCGATCATGCAGTTGCTGTCGAAGTAGTTCAGGGATGACATATCAGGCATCTCTTTCCTGATTGAACCGGGCTGCGATTTCACTGGGCCTGGCCCAGACGATCCGGTCGCCGTAGATGCTCATCAGCCTGTCGATCATATCGCCGAATGTCTTCCATCCCAGTCCGGTCTGCGGGTTAAGCCCCTGCCAGTGCATGTGGAACAGCGCCACGGGCGACCCGGCTTTGATAATCGAGGCAAGGTGTCCGTTACCGTCGGCGTCGAGGTAGTGATCGACGCTGTTCCAGTCGGGCGAGTTTCGCCAGGAGGCGATGTGGTCCCAGACGCCCGAAGGCATGTCATAGACGGCGAATCGGCCTCGCGTAACCTTTGCTCGCGGCTCGAAGACGTCCGGTCCTTCCTCGATGGTTACGAACGCGGGGACCGCCTCGTTGGGCAGTTCGCCCGCCTGGGCCAGATCCAGCAAAGCCTCCCAGACGTTCGGATTCATCTGCGGATGGGTCCCCGGCGTTGACAGACCGGTATAGCAGACGCCGAGTTCGCGCCCGACCTTAATCGTTCCGAGGAAATAGTCCCGGCACTCGTCGAGCGAAACGGAGTGGTCGTCGAGCCAGGCCATCTCGTTCCGGCCGTCCTCGAAAGGCGCCATTTTGGAGAAATCGAACAGCCGGCCATGGGTCATTATCTCCATGTGCGGATCGACCGGATAGTCCCCGAACGCGCCCACCGCTTCGGCGAACTTGCGCTCGTGGTCGTTTTTGGGTTTTGTCAGCAGCGCATCGGTCCATCCGGGAATCACCGAGACAGCCCCGGCCAGACCTTTGGCCTTCAGGAACTCCAGAAACTCCTTCAGCGCATCGCCGTCGATGGGCGTCAGTTCCTTTTCCTTGCCCACTGCCCCTGTGGCGTAAGGACCGACATCGTCCAGAAAGAAACTTACAACCGTCTTATCAGCCATGGCTGCTCTCTTCGCTCGCTGTGAACCAGCGGTATTATATAACGTTTGATAAATCTCCGGCGCAAGGGAGTACCTCATACGTTTTTAGTGAGTATAAGTCAAAATTAAAAAAAAGCGAATTTCGTAAGATATATTACTTGAAATTCTTACTTATTAATGTAAGAATATGCCGGTTGGAAATTGTATAAAAGTCTTATGAGTCGGGAGAATCGCTATGAAGATTACAGCCAAGGGTCAGATAACGATCCCTGTTGACATCCGCCGGAAGATGAAGATGCTGCCGGATACGGAAGTGGATTTGGTCATTTCCGGACATCAGGTGGTTCTCCGGAAGTCTTCGGGCCGCCGCAGGCGGGGAAGCAGAGTGGTCTCGGCCATGCGAGGGCGGGCTACGAAAAAAATGTCCACCGACCAGATCATGGCGCTGACGCGAGGTGACTGATGGCCGAAGTCATAATCGACTCAAACATCCTGTTGGACGTCATGACGGAAGACGCCGAATGGTTCGCCTTCTCCGCGGGGATTCTCGAAGAATACGCCGAAGACCATACGCTTGTGATAAATCCGATTATTTACGCAGAAGTGTCTATCGGATTCGACCGGATCGAGGACCTGGACGCAGCCTTGCCTTCAGATAAGTTCCTTCGCAGGCCGATCCCGACGGAAGCGGCGTTCCTGGCCGGCAAGTGCTTTGTGAAATACCGTCGGCGCAGCGGAACGAAACGTTCGACCCTTCCGGATTTCTTCGTCGGCGCACATGCAGCCGTCGAAAAAATGCCCCTCATCACACGCGATGTCGCCCGATACCGCAGCTACTTCCCGACGCTGAAAATTATCGCTCCGGAATCGTAGAGCAGGATGCTGCCCTGAGGCTTCGGGCAATGACCTTGAATGCAAGACCGTTCGGTGGGATGATGACATTAACCAAATCTGACTGGAGAATAACAGCATGGCAACGCGTCACTTTTCAGCCGCTATTTACCGCGAAAACCTCCGCGAAGCGGTCGAGTTGTTCCTTGAGTCAGTCGGCGAGTCCGAAATCGCCGAACGCCTGCACGGCGATGTATGTCAGACGGGTTTGGAGGTCAGCGTTGGGTAGGCTGCGGGTCTTATCAGGTCGTGAAGTTATGTGGGGCGAAATTCTCAGTCGTGATTTTGAGTATCGTGTATGTCCACAACGATCTGCTTCGAGGACAAACCTTCCGGTAGCACCATCTTTACTGCTTTGTTTCCAAGTATAACCTCTCCGTATTGAATACTCTTACAAGGTAGTGATTCACCTTCAATCTCATAGGTCTTGAAAGCCATCTTCCCTGATGACAGAAAAGCATGTAAATGGATTGTCATTTTTTCTAAAGGATATGTGCTTCCCTTATATTGCAACTCAAGACGGTCTATCGGAAACGCGACTTTTACACACACATCTTTCTGGGTCTTGATAGCGCGTGATGCAATCTCATTCATAAGATCAGGGCGCTCTTTGAGGACTTTGGTCTCAAGCACTTTTTTTGCATGATCGAAGACGTGTCCATGACACTTTCCGCATCGTTTACAAATCAATCGCCCCTCTTTAAATAGTGATTGAAGATCATCGACATTCGGTTTTGGTTCTATTTCTACTTGAGCAATGTGAGGAGGCAAGTTCATTTCAAACTGCATTGAAGCCGGCGGGAATACAGGAAGGCAATCCGGTGAAAAACGCTCAGTTTCGGCTTTTATTTTTTT
>JAXHSV010000013.1:0-23448 GCA_034190305.1 Planctomycetota bacterium
GGAAACGAGCGGGTTTGACTCAACGATGTTGGTCAAACATGACCGCTCCCTTGCGGTCGCGGCTCGTTTATCTCCCGCCGGCACACAGGTTATACGCCGGAATAATTCGTGTAAATTCGTGTAATTAGTGGACTGATTTTAAAACCGGACGGAAAAATGACTTCGAAAATCGCAACTGCTTGGCCTACAAAGGATTACGTGTTTTCTAAACTTTCCCAAACTTTCCAAATCTTTCCCAATTTTTTCAAATCTTTCCGAATTTTTCCGTTTTGTTCCGTATCGTTCTCAATCGTTCCGAATCGGCGTGCTTCGGCACGTTACGATTCCGGTGGATCCGTTGAATTTTCCGCTGCTGGCCCACGGCTGGGCGCGCTGGATTCAGCGGCGGCCAAGGCGCCGAGACGGTTTTATAATTGATAAACAAATCCGCTATATGATAATCCACGCATTCGGCATCAATACCGGAACCGAAAAAGATTCCATCAGGAGCAGGCAGAATGAATCAAAGGCGAATCACGGTCATGGGCGGCGGGCACGGTGCACGGACAGTAGCGGCGGATATGTCGCTGGCTGGGCATGCCGTAACACTCTTCGAGTATGAGAAGTTTCACGAAAACGTCTCGACTATCTTCGATACACGGACAATAGAAATCTCCGGAAAGGCCCGAACAGGTACAGCCAGGATACATCGAACAACGCATGACATACCCGAGGCGCTGGAAGAGGCAGAACTCGTCATTATTGTCGTTCCGTCGCTTGTGCACAGGATTTGCGCTGAGTCCCTTTCCGGTCATCTCCGCGACGGCCAGCACGTGGTCCTGGCGCCCGGGACGATGGGCAGTCTGGAGTTCATCGCAGAGGCGAGAAAGCATGGCGGCAAAGCCGATATGACCGTTTCGGAACTCGACACGCTTCCATACGCCACCCGCATCCAGGGTCCGTCGTCGGTTCGCGTGTACCACAACCTGCCGACCTTCGGCATGGGTGTCTTTCCGTCGAAACGGACCGACGAGGTATATGACATCTTCAAAGACCTATATCCGGGCGTCTGCAAATACCGCGACGTACTCGAGGCGGGGCTGTCGAATTGCAATCCGATAATTCATCCACTCGGCGTGCTGATGAACGCCGGAAGGATCGAATACTCCCGCGGTGAATTCTGGTACTACGAAGAGGGGATAACGCCCTCGACCGCCAGGGCGATGGAAACGCTCGACGACGAACGCATAGCCATCGGGAAAAAACTGGGACTCGATCTTCCCCGCCAGTCCGAAGCGCTCCACGCAGTCGGCTACGGACCCAAAGGCGACCTGTGGGAAGTCCTCAAAGGCAGCAAGGGGCTTACGCCCATCAAAGGCCCGACAACCGTTTCAAACCGATACGTTACCGAAGACATCCCAATCGGGCTGGTGTGCTGGTCGCAACTCGGCGAGATGGTGGGCGTTGCGACTCCGCTGATGAGGGCGACTGTCGAACTCGGGATAGCCGTTTCCGGTGTGGACTACTGGGATACCGGAAGGACGCTCCATCGCTGCGGAATCGCCGGAATGACAGCCGAACAACTTTGCCGATACGCCGGCACAGGCCGACAATAACCGCGATTCCATCACGAAGAATATATCTCGGTCGCTTTCACGTGCTTTTCGCCGATCTTTTTCCATCGGCCCCACCAGAAAGCCAGAACGAACAGCCCTCCCTGCAACACGTTTGACGCAGCCAGTGCGACCCACACGCCCGCAGCACTGTTCCATGCGTACGCAAGACCGCAAGCAAGTGGAATTCGAAGCACCAGCATGGCGTAAGCCGTTATCAGCATCGGCCAGAACGTGTCCCCCGCCCCGTTCATCGCCCGTCCAAGCACCATTGAAAACGCGATAAAAATAAAGGTCGCACCAACCCATATAAGAAAACCGGAACCGGCGGAAACTACCCCGGGCTGGGAGTTGAACAAAGCGATGAGTTGCTCGCCAAAGAAAATAAAAATCATTCCCGCTATAAGGGTAACCACCGCATACATGGTCGCCGCCAACCATGCCGCCCGTGCTGATCGGTCTGGTCGATGGGCGCCGAGGTTTTGCCCGACGAGAGTTGCCGCCGCGTTCCCGAAACCCATACCGATCATCATTATGACCATCCACAGACGCAAGCCGATCCCGTATCCAGCGACGGGAACTTTTCCGAAAATCGCCACAATGCGGACCATGGCCACTGCCGAGAGGCTGCGTATCAACATCTGGCCGGAACCGAACACACCGATCCCGAATATCTGCCCGATGATTTTTCCTTGTGGTTTCAGGTCGCGCAGGCGTAAGTGGAAATGCTCGTGCCCGTCCACGAAGAACACCTTTGCCAGCAGCGCCGTTGCGATGAGCCTTGCGGTGACGGTCGCTATCGCCGAACCGGTAACGCCGAAGGCGGGCACTCCCATCCAGCCGAAAATGAAAATCGGGTCCAGTACGATGTTAATCAGGTTGCCAAGACCGACAATCTTCAGAGGCGTTACGGCGTCTCCGGCCCCTCTCAAGGCTGCGGAAAACGTAATGCTAAGGAACATAGTGAATGAACCGATGAGGGCTACCTGAAGGTATGATGTTCCCTCCGCTACCACTTCAGGGGTCCCGCCAAGAACCTCAAGACACCATGGAGCAAACGGAAATACAGCCGCAGTAACCAACGACAAGATAACAGAGACAAGCAGGCTTTGACTGGCGACGACGCCCGCCCGCGTCCGGTTCCCTGCTCCAAATGCCTGAGCAACCAGAGCGGTGCATCCGACCGTAATGCCAATCCCGAGCATCAGAAGGATGCCGACAATGGTTCCGCTGAGAGTTACCGCGGAAATTGCCGCAGGCCCCAACCGCCCGACAAAATATATGTCAACAATTGAGAATAAATTTTGCAGCAGTCCAGCGCCGATCATCGGCAACGCCAGACGCCACGTAGCGGCAAGCAGGCTTCCGTGGGTAATCCATGAGATGCTCTCGCGGCACTCTGAAGCCTCTAACGCTGCATATTCGGAATCGTCTCTCTGCGCCGTCAACGAGCCATTCTCTCCTGATCATCCTGACTGCCAAGTTCTTCGCCGATGCGCTCCCACTCGGTCCACAGCGCTTCCAGCCGGGCCTCTCTGTCGGGATATTCCCTGCAAAGCCGCTGGACGCGGTCTTTATCGCCGGCCTCGCCGGCGGCGGAGATCTCGTCGTTAAGTCCGGTCAGTTCTGCTTCGACTATCTCAATCTCCGATTCGATCTGCTCGCATCGACGCCTGAGACGCTGCATCAGGTTCGCCTTTTTGCGGTTCCGTCGGTATTCGGTCTTGCGATCCTGTTTTGTCTTCCCGGCGGCCCGGTGGGCTGTTTTTTCGCCATTCCGAACGGTAAGCCCCTCCCGCCACGCGGAGAATGCTTCCCATCCGCCGGGAATACACCGCACCCGCCCGTCGTCAATCGCCCAGATGTGCGTCGCCACAGCCTGGACAAGGTAACGGTCGTGACTGACGAAGACGACCGTCCCGTCGAAACTCTGCAATACGTTCTGCATGATTTCAGTCGAGGGAATGTCCAGGTGATTGGTCGGTTCGTCGAGCATCAGGACGTTGGGGTTCTGCACCATCAGGCGCGCCAGGACAACGCGGCTTCGCTGACCGCCGCTGAGTTCGTCGATTCGCTTGAGCGACTCGTCCCCCCCCAGCAGCACCATGCCCAGCGCGGACCGGGCGCGCTGCGGAAGGCAATCGGTCTCTGCCGACATGACGGCCTGTAGCGCCGTGTCGGTCGGATTCAGTTTTTCGTGCGTCTGGGGCAGATATCCGACCTTGACGTTGGAGCCGCGACGAACAGACCCGCCCATCGGGTCCAACTCGCCCAGCAGCGTTCGCAACAGCGCGGTCTTACCGACACCGTTACCACCCAGAATCGCCACTCGCCGGCCTCGTTCGACATCAAGGGACTCGATCTCCAGAAGCGGCGCGTCATATCCGACTGTAAGGTCGGACGCCCGGAAGACTTTATCGCCCGTCCTGCGCCCCGACGAGAGCGACACGTTAATGTTCCGATGCTCCTTCGGCCGAGTCATCGCCTCTTCCCGCATGAACCGCTCCAATCGAGTGCGCCGGCCCCGGGCTTCCTTTCCGCGCTGCCCGGAAATGTTGCGGGCGATGAAGTCCTCGGTCTTAGCTATGTATTCCTGCTGGGCCTCCCACCGGCGCAGGCGCTCGGTGTACCGCTCGTCGCGCTGCGTCAGATACCTGCTGTACGGGCCCCGATACGTCTCCAGACTTCCGAAGTCGATCTCCCACGTATCGGCGGTTATGTTGTCAAGGAAATACCGGTCGTGCGAGACTACTATCAAGGCCCCACGGAACGACTGCAACCAGGATTCCAGCCATTCGACCGAATACAGATCGAGGTGATTGGTCGGTTCATCGAGCATCAGCAGGTCCGGGTCCCTCAGCAGTAATCCCGCCAGGTGCGCCCGCGTGCGTTCGCCGCCGCTGAGTTTCGACAGGCTTCGAGACCACATCTCGGGTCCGAAGGCCAGTCCGGTCAGAACCTTCTCGATCCGCTTGTCGTAATCGTACCCGCCGAGCGCCTCGAATCGGGACTGCATCTGATCGTATTGTTTCAGCAGGCCCGTCCGGTCGGTTTCGCCGGCGCTCGTCCCGCTGCGATCCATCCTGCCGGCAAGGTCGTTCAACTGTCGCTCCATGCGACGAAGGTCGGAAAAGACATCGAGCATCGCATCGTAAATCGTTCTGTCCCGAGGGGCGGGCGGGTCCTGGGGAAGATAACCGATTCGCAATTGCCGCCTGCGGTGCACCTTGCCGTCCGTCGGGGAAATTCGACCCGCAACAATTTGCAGCAGCGTGGTCTTGCCCCCGCCGTTGGGGCCTACCAGACCGATGCGACTGGATTCGCTAAGGCGAAAGGAAACGTTTCTGATGACTTCGTGGGAACCGAAGGCCTTGGTAACATTCTCGGCAATGATCATCGACATCGTTTTGAACCAGACACTTGCCTGCCTGCCCGTACGGGCCAGTCCGGCAGGCAGGGAGAATTATGTCATATTCGTAAATCCGGAACCACTTCGGAACCGTTCATCCGGCGAGAAATACGGCGAAACCGAAAGCGGTCTTTTGACAATATTGCGCAACTCGAAATCGGCCCGCAGATTATACTGTTTTTTCAAAAAACTTCCGTGTAATGCGTAGCCTATGTTTTGATTGAATCGACCATCACTGCGCTTATCGGGCCTATGACGATCATCGGGAGCCAGGCGGAAACTATCGGGCTGAAACCCAGGTAGCGCGAAAGAAATATGAAGGCGAAGGTTCCTCCGCCCATCAGCAGCGCCAGTCCTGCCGACGCCTTGATATTCCGCTCGCGCGAAAGAATAAACGGAACAGTAACCAGAAGCAGCATGATATTATTGAAGAAATCAGCCAACCGCGTGTACTTGGCGAGCACCGCCCCCTCGGCATCGGAGATCATCTCCGCCTGACGGCGCAGAAGGCGGGTCAACTCGGCTGTGGACATGTACTCCAACCGGTCGCCCGACTGCCTCAAAGACAGTTCACCGGGGTCCAGGTCGGACGAATACACCAGCCTGCCGTCGGTAAGCATCCACCGGCTGGTATCCTTTTTATAAGTTGCCTGCGCAGCCAGAAAGGTCGCTATTTTTCTCCCGCCGTTTCGATAATAGGTAAAAGAGGCGTTGTGCAAAACGGTTCCCATAACCTTACCGTCAATGACTTTCAGGTCCAGTTGGTCGGCATTGACGGTCAATCCGGCGGAGGAATCTTTGAGATCCGGAATTCCTCTAATGGCCGTTGCCCGCAACCAGTTAACAGATTTGTTTTTCGGATCTTTGCGCGCCCGTTCGATGATATGTTCAGGCCCGATACGCGATGGGACGGTTTGGGTGTTCGGCGACACCCGCCAGTCCTTGACCTGCATGACAGCATGTAGCGGCCTATCTTCCGGGTTGAGAGGCTTGGCCGGCGAGAAGACCCACCCGCCCATCGAAGCATCATAGACCGCCGCAGGTCCGGTAATGTGCCCAATGTACGCAAGGCGTTCGTCGCGCAGTAAAATTATCGGTTTTTCCAATCGGCTCTCGACAGGGTCGAACCTGTTGGAATACCAGGCGCTTTTTTTATCATCGACGAGAAGGCGAACGCGGAAGGAACTGATTCCGGTTACGTCGTCGCGTTTTCGTATCAGTTTTTGTTTCGCCGGCGGTATCAGCAGTTCCGTATCCACTATTACCAGCAGGTTCAGCGCCATTGCGCAGATGACAATCGGCAGGAGAACGCGGTTCAGGCTTACCCCGCTGGCAAGCACAGCCGTCAACTCGTTGGTGTGATTCATCCGCCAAAGTGTAAAGGCCGCCGCCACCACGATGATAACACCGCCTAACTGGCGGAAATACACCAGCGACTGAAACGCATAGTATGTGGATATTTCAGCGATTATTATGCCGAAGGTCTTTTTTTCAGACCCGCTTTCGGCAAACTCATCCATATTGAAAAAAAGGTCGGCCGCTATGCGCAAGAGCATAATCGCCCCCAGGCACAGCACCGCGCTGATGAGAAAGTTCCTGATAATATATTTATCAAGCGTTTTCATGATTTAGCAATCAGCGTTCAGCAATCAGTGTTCAGCGTTCAGCAGTCAGCGTTCAGCAGTCAGCGTTCAGCAGTCAGCGTTCAGCAGTCAGCGTTCAGCCTTAGTCTTTTTGATTAATCCCGCAAGCATCCGTTTGATCTCGACAACCTCGCTGTTGAGTTGTTTATAATCATGCTCTTCCAGAAATCCCAAGTCGTTGGCAAGCAGCAAATGGTATTCGACTTCACTAGCAGAGCCTATTGCAATTTGAAGGAAACGGGACAGTTCCCTGTCGCCATCCCTTCCGCAACCCTCGGCTATATTAGCAGGTATCGAAGCGCCGGAACGCCGAATCTGGCTTGTCAATCCATATAACTCCTCTTTGGAAAAAGCCTTGGTAGTTTTGTATATCGCCAAGGTCAATTGGTGGCTCTTTTGCCAAACAATCAGTTTTCTGAAATTCTTCAATTCGTCTCTCTTTATCGCTTATTGCTGACCGCTGAATGCTGATTGCTGACTGCTGATTGCCGATTGCTGACTGCTGATCGCTTTGTTTTTTTCATCGTCTCATGACAACGGTATAGACGTATGCTGTCGCTGCCGCCATAACTGCAATTCCACCCCAGACGACAACGATACCGTAGCCTTCGGGTACTCCCGGGTTTGCGATGAGTTGCTTACCCATCAGCATCAGCACAATCACCGCCGACGCCGGTCCGGCGCTGATTGCAAAGGCTACAAGCGCTTCGCCGCCGCGGAAGAGCAATCCCAGCGCCGCTCCAAGCATTACCATCAGAAGGCAGCCGATACCGTAGGCCAGACGCTGGTGTATTTCCGCGCAGACCTTACTTTTGAGTCTGGGGATAGTGCTCTGGCGCACAGCCGAAATCATATTATGAACCATTGGCGAATCAGTGTAATCCGAAGCGTTTTCGAAAAGGTCCCCCGGGTCAATCCTGTCGCTTTCGTTTATGATTTCATCCGGGACCGCCAGGGAACTTATATCATATTGCCCGCGATGTTGAGCGTTTTCGATCCGCTCACCTGCGCCGGCGATTGTTACGTCATTCAACACCACCGTTACAAGTACGACGGAGTGCTCCTCGTCCCAGGCGCCTCGAACATACGCACTCCTTGCCCATAAGCGGCGATTGAGCCGATCCCCGCTGTACTGGCGAACGAGAACCAAGTGGCGTTCGGAATTATTCGGCGAAGGCAGGGTCGAAACGCCCGACGGTGGAGTTTGCAGACGCACCTCTCGGTTTTCATGCACAGACGCCTGGGACGCCTCTATTACTATGCGATCGGGTTCAGCCTGCGTATCCGAAAGCGTGAATTCCTTAAGGCAGTCATATTTCCCGTTCTTTTCTATTTGGTTAATGACATCCCTGTAAAAATTCTGGATGCACACTTCCTGTTTGATCTTAATTATTTCTCTGCGCACGATCGGGGAGTTTTGGGGGTTCTTCCATGTTCGGCAAAGCATGGTCCAGTCGTAGAATTTAGGCTCGTTCTTCATGCTCGGCAGGTCGCCGCGACGAAGCCTGACCGCATCAGCCGTTACGATGTCCTTTCCGCTCTGACTAAGAAAGGCCGGGTTGGTCGGATGAAATCTTACAAATGTATCATCCTTGCCCTTCACGAATTCCAGTTCGGCGCTGGCCGCCACCAGACACTTGACATCGTCGCCGTCGGAGTAATCCACGCCCACCACGCCCTCCACCCACCCCTCGTCGGTGTTAACCCGGTCGGCATGAAACAGGCGACTGGAGAAATCGACATAGCGTTTCTTCTTAAGGCGGTAATAAACTATCTGCCTAAGGTTCCTCTTTATCGAACCTTCGGCGACAAACATCAGCCTCGGTGCAACATAAAGCCCCAGAATCAGCGTAATTACCGAAACGACCATCCCGAGCCAGATCGCCGGCCTCAGCAGCATAAGGGCGTTTATTCCACTGGCCCGACAGGCCATCAATTCGTTATCCCGGCTGAAGCGTCCATAGACAATAGTGGCGGCGAACAAAGCCGCAATCGGAAGCGTCAGCGAGAACATTACAGGCATGATATATACGAACAGTCTCATTGCCTGGCTGCTGCTCATTCCCTGCTCGCGCAGCGGCTCAATAACGGCGAAAACCGTTATCACCAGCGTGAACGCCACGGTCGCCATACCGGTGGCTTTGACCAGGTCCTTACCAAGATAAGTTTTCAGTGTGCGCATCAGCCATTACGGAAACAAAGATAGCAGGATTTCAGGCCTGCCTGCCGGCCTGTCTGCCGATAGGCAGGTAGGCAGGGATTACCGGATTTTAAAATAACAAAAGAAAAATCCCTGTAATCCTTAAATCCCTTTAATCCCGCTCTCTTTCTTTTTTTTCTTCTTTTTCTTCCAGCAAGATTAAAATCCCTGTAATCTTGCCGACACCTCGGCTAACTTTGTACTCAAGTCTAATTGACCCGCCGGTCCTGTCAAGTCTGCGAAGCCCTGAATCATCCCCAGTTTCCGCCGCATACTGCAGATCGTCCGGCAGTATTGCTGGTCGGCGGAGGGTGCGGTTTTTGTAATACAACCGAAAATTAACTAATGCGCCATGCATGGGAAGTGCCTTACGAACCACTGTTTCTTCACTTCGATATTCAAAATTCTGTGTTCGTTATTCGATGTTCTCTTTCGTGGCATGCACCCATAACCTTCGCTCTGCTCCGGTTGAAGGTGCCAGCCACCTGCCGCGGAAAATACAACGATTTCCGGTAAAAACCGGCACGGGCGAGACACCGGTGTTACCCATCGGGCGACTTTTTCAACAACACCATGATTCGTCCGTTAATCAAAAAGGTTTCTCTAAACAGCCCCGTTATCGTAAAATAAAACGACAATGAAAGTGGACCCAAGATTTCTGGCCGGCGACGGGCCTGAGATATTTACAGGCAACGAACTGCTCGTAAAAGGCGCCCTGGAGACCGAAGGCGGCGTGCACCTGCTGGGCGGGTATCCCGGAAGCCCCGTATCGGGCTTCTTCGATTCACTGGCCCTGATAAAGGACCTGCTGAACGAAAAGGGAATCCGCGCGGTAATCAACAATAACGAAGCCCTTGCCTCAGCGATGCTCAACGGTTCGCAGGTGGCGGGTTGCCGGGGGATGATTGTAATGAAGTCCGTCGGCGTTCACGTCGCCGCCGACGCCCTTGCCCTGGGAAACCTCGCCGGCGCAAATCCCGACGGCGGGGCCGTTGTCGTCTATGGCGACGACCCATGGTGCGACTCCACGCAGGTCGCCGCCGACAGTCGATACATCTCGAAACATCTTTTCATCCCGACACTCGAACCATCCAATCCTAAGGAAGTGAAAGATTTCGTCGGCGCCGCATTTAAAATCTCCGCAGCCTCGGAACTGTACATGGGCTACGTGCTTACCAATAACCTCTCCGACGGCGGAGGATCGGTCATATGTCGGCCTAACCAGTATCCAAGCCTGACCACGCATCAGAAAATGGCGCTGGAAACTGATGCGATAGACCTGGACAAGTACGTCCTTTTGCCTCCGAAGACCTGGTGGCAGGAAGCGAACATGGACGATCGTCAGGCGCGGGCCGTCCGTGAAGCAAGCAGGCTTGGACTGAACCGTATCGATTATCCGTCCGAGGTCCGCAGGCGGTTCGGTTTCGTCGCAGGCGGATTGGCGCATTCATATCTGCTCCAGGCCCTGAGCGAGATGGAACTGCTCGGTGAGTTTCCCATCCTGAAATTCGGGATGAGTTACCCCATCGACGCCGAACTCGTCGAGCAATTTGCCGACCAGTGTGAGCGAATTATCGTCGTTGAAGAACGTCGGGGATTTATGGAGGAGCAGATTAGCGAAGTCATTCTTCAGGCCCGGCAAGCAGGCAGACCGGCCGGCCAAACAGAGGTGTGGGGCAAGAAATTCCCCGGCGGCGCCGATGGCATCCCCTCGATACGCGGGCTGCACCCCTCGATTATCATCGAACGGATCGCCGAACTACTGAAGTCGCCGACGCTTCATAGCTTCGGCGCAGGAGCGCAGGTTGAAGGCGCCGCCGCGAAGATTACTGTCCCACAGGCCATCCGGCGAGAGTCCGAGACGATCAAAGCAACAGGCCGGCGTGACGTCGGCGATCTTCCGCCCCGCATCCCGACCTTCTGCCCAGGCTGCCCACACCGTGATACTTCAGGACTGTGCCTCCAGATTAAGAATCGCTTCATGGACCCGGTCTATATGAAAAAGACCCACGGCTGCGGACCCGTGGACCTGATGTTCCACGGCGATACCGGATGCTACACCATGCTGATGTTCCCGCCGAATACGCCGCTGATGCACGACTACTCCGGAATGGGGCTTGGTGGAGGGACCGGTAGCGGGACCGACCCGTTCATAACCAACAAGCAGGTCGTCTTCATGGGCGACTCGACCTTCTTCCACTCCGGGCAGATCAGCATCTCGCAGGCGATCAAACTGGGACAGGACATCACCTTTATAATTCTGGACAACCGCACCACCGCCATGACCGGTCATCAGCCCACCCCCGGCGTGGAATACGACATCGTCGGCAAGGCCACACCCGTCCAGGACATCGAGAGGATCGTTCGGTCAATGGACCTGACAGGTCAAGTTTCAATCGCACGTGTGAATCCGGAACGGCGCGAGGAGTATGGGCAACTACTGGCTGAAACGTTCCTGGCCGACGGTGTGAAGATAATCATCGCCGATAAGGAATGCGGTATTACTCGGATGCGGCGAAAGCGTCGGATGGAACGGTCCATTATTCGCCGGAACGGTTTTCTGCCGACCTGGCAGCACATGAATATAAACCATGAAATTTGCCGCTTCTGCCTGGCCTGCGCGGAGATTACCGGCTGTCCGGGATTGAAGCACGTTCAGAGTCCCTACGGCCCGAAGATGGATACGGACCTGACCTGGTGCGTCGATGACGGCGCCTGCGAGCGGATCGGAGCGTGTTCAGCCTTCGAACGGGTTGTTGTCAAACGCAAAGCGACTCAAAAGTCGCGCGTTCCGGAACTGGGGCTGGATAATATACCCGAACCACAGAAACGCCCCCCCGACAACATCTGGCGCTGCTGCCTGGCGGGCGTAGGCGGAATGGGATGCGGCGTGGCGACAACCATACTCGTCCGGGCCGGGCACAAGGAAGGATACGACGTGCTCTTCCTGGACAAAAAGGGTCTGGCCATTCGAAACGGCGGGATCGTCAGCCAGGTTTCATACAACGTTTCCGGAAAACCGACCACCGCCATTATACCTTACGGAAAGGCCGATTTGCTGATCGGTCTGGACATCCTGGAGGCAACCAGGACAATAGACCCGACGGGAAGAGCACGAGTTTCCTCGCCGGACCGAACAGCCGTCGTCGTCAATACCGACAAAACCGCAACGATCCCGGAACTCCTGAGCGGACGGGAAGCCTTCGACCCGAAAGAACTGGAACAAATAATCAGAAACAATTCGCGCATCGATGATTTCCTCGCGCGAAACATCTCTCGAATATGTCAGAAATACCTAGGAAGCAAGATATACGCCAACATCATGATGCTGGGCTTCGCCTTCCAGAAAGGCTTGATCCCCGTCTCGATGCACTCGATGGCATGGGCGATCAAGGACACTATCCGCGCCGATTTCCGAAAGAACCTCTACGCATTCAACATGGGGCGGAAACTCGTCCTCCAGCCGGACCTGTTCCTCGGCGCCCCGAAGCGGGAAACCTGGAAAAAAGTGCTTGAAGAAAAATGCCGCTGCACAATCCGCCGATACCGACGGGGACAGAGGATGTCCGAAGCCCTGCGCGAGATGTCTGCCCGCGTCATGGAAACCGTCGTTGAACTGGAGGAATCCGAAAAACAGGCAATCGTCGTCCGCCTGTATGATCTGCTCCGCTGGGGCGGGTCGGATTACGCCCTGCGATACGCACGGGCACTAACCGAAACTTACAAGAAAGACACCGCTGATTTCGACTTCGCCGCGACCCGCGCCGTCATCGTCAACCTGGCCGATGCAATGCTAATCAAGGACGGCGTCTTCCTGGCGGAACTGTCCACCAGTTATGAAAAATATGCGCGCGACCGGGAGAAATACGACGTCAACCCCGCCAACGGAGACAAAATCTCCTATAAACATCTCTGGCATTGGAAAATGAAGATCGGGCCATGGAAGTGGAATATGAGCATGACGGTCTATGACTGGATGCTCCATATCCTCAAGCGCAGCCGATACCTGCGAAAACTTCTGCCCGGATGGCACAAGGACAAATACGAATTTCTCCGAAAATACGAGAGCCTTGTCGCAAACTTCGCATATACGACGGACGAGGAATATCAACGGCAACTCGTCGAACTTTCATCGGCGCGGTGCATAGACTGCCTGAACCCGCGATGTCAGGAACAGGGCTGTCCGCTGGAAAGCCAAATCCCGCAGTGGGTCGAACTTGCCCGCAAGGATCGATGGCGCGAAGCAGCCGAAAAACTGCTCGAAACAAACAACTTCCCCGAGATTACCTCGCGGATATGCCCCGCCTTCTGCGAAAACGAGTGTAAGCGGAACTTCGGCGGCTTTGCCGTCGGAATCAGGAACATCGAACGCCAAATTGCAGATCGCGCCCTGGCTGAAGGCTGGGTTGAACCAAGCCCTGCTGCCAAAAAAACAGGCAAAACGGTCGCCGTCGTCGGTTCAGGTCCGGCGGGTCTGGCCGCTGCTCAGCAACTCGCCCGCGCCGGGCACGACGTAACCGTCTTCGAGGCAGAAGCCAGCCCCGGTGGGCTTCTGCGCTATGGAATCCCGTCATGGCGACTGGAGAAGGAACTCATCGACAATCGAATTGAGCAACTTTCGGCAGAGGGCGTTAAGTTCCGAACGTCCGTGGAAATCGGAAAAGACCTCTCCGCCTTTGAATTGAAAAATCAGTTCGATGCGGTCCTTCTGGCAATCGGAGCCGCTCAGCCCAGAGACCTGAAGATTCCGGGACGGGAAATGCGAGGCGTTCAGTTCGGAATCGAGTTCCTGCGCAACGGCAATCTCGGTGGAACAGGTTTTCAACCTGTTCCGAAAAGCACAGGTTCCAAAACTGCGCCACCGGAACTATCTGTTAAAAACAAGGTTGTCGCCGTTATCGGCGGCGGCCTTACCGGCGATGACTGTGTAGAGGTCGCTATCGCCCAGGGCGCAAAGGAAGTCCATCAACTTGAAATCCTTCCGGAATCGGCGAAGGTGGAAAACCAACAGCAGGTCGATGTAATTGAGCAGTCCAACGTTCACCGCCGATGGTGCGTTTCGACAAAAGCCTTCGTCGGAGACGGAGACCTTACATCATTACAGGCCGTCGAGGTTGCATGGAAACCTTCGGTCAACGGGCCGGTCATGGAGACTGTCGGCGGCAGCGATTTTCAACTGAACGTGGACGTCGCGCTGCTGGCGATGGGGTTTGACCCCGTTGTGCCGGCATCCATAGCCGAACAGTTGGGCCTTGCGACCGACAAGTATGGCTGCATCTCAACGAAGTCCTTCGCCACCGGCGTTGCCGGCGTCTTCGCCGCAGGAGACCTCGTTACCGGCGCGTCCTACGTCGCCACGTCAATCGCATCGGGACGAAAGGCCGCCGAGAAAATCGACGAGTACCTGGCGAAATCATAAAAAGTAGGGTGGCCCAACTCGTGCTACGCCTTTTCCTGCCGGCGAAGGCCGGCGAGACTTTGCCTTTATGTCTATAATCATCGAACACGAAGACGCAAGGATACGCATTGACGAACTTCCCAACGGGAAACGGCGAGTATCCGTTTCAGCCCTCAAACCTTCGACTTATGTCCCCGCCGATTCCTGCGAAACCTCATATTCACTGAAATTCATCAAATACCTTATCGCCCAGAGTGGAGGCGTATGGATATGCTTCGATATCATGCGGGACGAAGACCCGTGGCAGCTTCAGAACGCGCTCGAGAACACCATCACGGGATACATCTCCAAAGACGTCTTCACCGATAAGAGAGTCCTGGATTTCGGATGCGGACAGGGCGCTTCGACCGCTGTCCTTGCAAGGATCCTTCCCCAATGCAGGATCGTCGGCGTGGACCTGGACGTTCCCTCACTGAACATCGCCAAGGCCAGGGCGGAATACTACGGCCTTAGAGACGTGGAGTTCTTTGCATCACCGGACCCCGCCGAACTGCCTGACGGCATCGGGCAGTTCGACTTTATCATCATGAACGCCGTCTATGAGCATCTGCTCCCTTCCGAGCGAAAAACCCTGCTGCCTCGGTTGTGGACAATTCTCAGGCCGGGGGGAATTCTCTTCATAGACGAAACCCCGCACAGGTATTTCCCGCTGGAGATTCATACGACGATGCTTCCGCTGATTAATTACCTTCCGGACAGGTTTGCACACGAAGCGGCGTCTCGCCTGTCCAGGAAAATCAGCCGAGGGCTGCCGTGGAATGAACTTCTTCGGGGAGGAATTCGCGGCGGGACCGAGCGAGAAATAATGAAAATCCTCCGCCAAAACGCCGACGCGCCGCCGACGCTTCTGGAACCGGCCGGCCGGCAAGTGCGCGACAGGATTGATCTGTGGTATGCCGTCTCGCGGCACAAAAAGTGTCCGGCGCTGAAGGCCTTGGCCCGTTTGGCGATAAAGGCGATTAAATGGACAACGAACTACACTCTTGTACCCACTTTGTCCCTGGCCATTCGGAAAAACAGTTGAAATTGAAAACGAAAAGTTAGTGCTCTGGCGGGAGATAAACGAGCCTCGACCGCCAGGGAGCGGTCAGGCCGACTGCGATAACAACGCAGACCGCTCCCTGGCGGTCGCGGCTCGTAAGGTGCTTCCCACAGAGGCGTGTTAACTTTGTGCGCCGGGTTTTATTGCGTAATTTCGCAATATTGCGTTGTCGCCCCAAGAGGGGTAAGGTAGGCGTTAAGAGGTGCGACTTGCTAGAGACTGGAAAATGCGGATAAGGGCTATCCTTGGATATGGAAAATGATATATGATTCAGTTGACAGAATGCAGCAATTGCTGGCTGAAGATGTGTTTCATTACGCTAAGGACGCCAAGAAAGCCGCAGGTCGTGCGCTTGGTACGCTCGTTGAGATCGTCTCATTCTACCTCCTGAAGAGCTGGGGCCTCGAGAGGCATATTGCGGTAGAGAGGCGGCTGCCGGAGTACGCCAATCCTGACATCATGCACAACGTCGAGTTCTCTCTGCATCCTTCGGTTGAACTGGCGGAAATTCGGATATCCAGGGAAGACCTTCCGATTACGCCCAAGAAGATACTGAAGCAGTCGCCAGATTATGACCCCCCCGCCACAACTGAAGGGCACCCAATTACTTACCTCGTCGCAAATCATGAGGAATGCCTGCGTGTTGTCTGAGGATACAGAAAGGCTTGTCATCGCTTACCTGGGGCGTGCGGAGGGATCATCATACCGAGTGTCAGTCAATGAGCTCGCCACTCATCCCTTTGCGGTGGTCGAATGCAAGCGCGTCGGCGTAGAAGAGGGAGTCAGGAAGGGTCCACAGACCATAGAGAAAGCGAAACAGGGCGCCTATGTCGCCCGTGTCATTTCGTCTCTCCAGAAGATCAGGATGGCAAATGGTGAGATTCATGGAGTATTCGCCGGGGACGATTGTCACCTCCTCTGCCGACCATATGATCAGTTCCTGCAAGAAGTCGTCGCCTCTGATGATCCAGCGCTGCTCAGGCACTTCACCTTGACGGTAGGCGTCGTGAGCAACCATGGGAACTGGTTCACATCGGACAACCACAACAAAGAGTTGAAGGTCCTTGCGGATTCCTATGACTGGCTCCTGTTTCTAACAGATCAGGGGCTTTCTGAATTTGTGCATTCGCTATTGCTGAAACCATGTGAGTGCTACAGACCGATAAAGGCCGCTTTTGAAGAGAGTTACACCGGCAAAAGGGGACGAAACCGGTTCACAAAAGTCCAGATTGATCTATCGGCGGACCTGGCAATCCAAGACTACTTCTCGAAGCAGTTGTCCAATATTGAGGGTTGGTTTAACGTGATCTCGCCCGGCAATCGCAACATCGGCGAACTCAAGCGGGAACTGCTTTTGCTCGCTTCAAAGAAATGGAGAGGTATTTTCATATGACTGCAGGAAGAACAGTTAATTCACAAAACAGCGATTGGTGTACTCCTCCCAAGTACGTCGAGGCGGTGAGAAATGTTCTTGGCGGACAGATAGCCTTTGATCCGTGTTCGAATGAGTGGTCGATCGTTAATGCGGACACTGAGTTGCAATTGCCAGACTGCGACGGGCTCAAGGTAAAGTGGGATTACCCGACGATCTATGTCAATCCTCCCTATGGGGCGGATCGAGATCGTGGCACAACGATCAGAGACTGGCTCTACAAGTGTGCCGACGCATTCACACACTATTATTCTGAGGTACTTGCCCTGGTCCCCGTTGCCCCGAATACAACCCACTGGAAACATCATGCCTGGGGGCGCGCGACCGGAATCTGCTTCCTCTACGACACCAGGCTACGTTTCCTGGTTGAGGGAAGAGACAAAGGTAAGGGAGCGCCCATGGCCTGCGCAATGATCTATTGGGGACGGCATTATGAGCATTTCCGCGACGTCTTCATAGAGTATGGCGCTGTTGTCGATATTCGCCCGCTTCGAGGAAAAGTAATAGGACGCAGCACGACACAAGAGCAACCAAAGTTACTGGACGCATTGTAGCCTCGGAACAGATAAACGCTTGGCGGTTAACTTCATCAAACATCGGCTGATCCAATATGTCCCGCGAATCCAAAATCGACAGGAAGAAACGCACAGCCAGGATAACGGCTGCGCTGAGGAAACTCTATCCCGACGCGAAAACCGCGTTGAGACATTCCAATCCGCTGCAACTGCTGGTCGCGACGATTCTCTCTGCACAATGCACAGACGCCCGCGTTAACATCGTTACGAAAGATTTATTCAAAAAATATAAATCGGCCGGCGATTACGCCAAGGCCCGGCAGGAGACTTTCGAACAGGAAATCCGCACCACCGGCTTCTACCGCAACAAGGCCAAAAACATCATCGCGGCTGCGAAAATAATCATCGCCGACTTCGACGGAAAAGTACCCGAAAACATGGAGGATTTGCTGTCTCTTCCGGGCGTGGCCCGCAAGACGGCCAACATCGTTCTGGGCAACGCGTTCGGGAAAAACGATGGCATTGCCGTCGATACGCATGTTCGACGACTTTCAGGCCGATTGGGGCTGTCAAAGCACACGGACCCTGTAAAAATCGAAAAAGACCTGATGGAGTTGGTTCCCCGCAGGGGCTGGACCGTCTTTTCACATTTGCTAATCTTCCATGGCAGGGCAGTCTGCGGCGCCCGCAAGCCCGATTGCGAAGAATGCGCCATCAGCAAACTCTGCCCTAAAAAAAACAGGTCGTAGGGCGTGGGGAAAAAACAAAAGAAGAAAACCGCCCTCTTTCCTATACACTTTGCCCTATACCCTTCTCCACATTGCACATCCTCTCCACGGCCGGTAGGAAGAAATCGGCGACGGTTCGCTCCCATGTAATTTTTTTCCCCAGGGCGGTACCGGCGGCAAGCAATTCGGCAATATCGTCGTCGTTTTTCGGCAGGCGTTCAGCCAGTCGGCGAGCGAGACGCTTCGCTTCGGAGGTTTCGATGGCGTCGCGCTCGGCCATGTCTATTTGCATGGCGTCGGTGGGCGCCAAAACGGAGGGAAGGCGAATGAAATCGCCAACCAGGACATTGTCCGGTATCTCGCCGCCGGTGCGCTGCTTCAGAAGCCCGACACACCCACAGACGTTCGAGACTACACATATCGCTCCGGCCCCAAGCGGCTCCAGCTGGCTGATGCCGAAAGGCTCATAGACACTCAGGCCGAATTCCACATCTGTACCCATGCGGACATCGGCGAAGGTCATTTCTTCCGGCATCCTCAGCCCGCAACGGTCGCGCCGCCAACCGAACTGATTAACCAACACGACCTTAACTGCCTCGTGATGCCGATTAAAATCCTCGAACAACTCCCCTACTACTTCCTCACCATTGCATATATCCGGATAGCCCTCCCGGTGATGCACAGGCCAGCCGTAGTCTCGCTCCATCCGCAGTATATCCTTTTCCCTGCGCTGTCCAGCCAGCGTGCCGAGCATGAAATAAACGGCTGATCGCCCTTCGCCGGTCAGTTTATCGTCCAGTTCATGGAGGATGCGCAGGTCGCGCCAGATGCCCTTGCTCAATACCGGACGGGCGACGTGTGTGAATATATAATCCGGTTCGAAGTCGAAGAGGTTCATTGCGTACTTTTTCATCCGGCTGCGATGTTCCTGTCGCTCTTCCGGCGTCGGCGAAGCGACAGGGACGCCGTTATATACCATTTCCACCGGTACATTTTCGCCGCGGGGGTGAAGAAACCGCATCTCCCGCCCGACGAAATCGCCGACGGAGAATATCGCATCGCAGTAGCGGGCCGCCTTTATCAGCGGGTGCTTGAAATGGCTGCAAACCGCGGGGAAGAAATCCTCCAGTCCTTTGTTGTCCTGTTCGCCCACCTCCAGGAGGTTGTAGAACATCAGGTCGTGGGCGGGATGCGTCTCGACGATCCGACGGACCGAAGCAACCTCGTGGGCGTAAAAAACGGTCCGCACCTCTGCCCGCGAATCCATCACCGCCTTCAAGGCAGTCGGCAGACCCATATACTCGTGCGAAAAAAGGATAGCCTGCTCCGATGGCGCGGGCGTTTCACCCGTGCCGCCTGTACATCCGATGACGTGCATCGCCTCCCACACCGGCTCGGCCAGGCGAACGTACTGCTCGAACTCCCATATGTGCTCGAACTCATCCGACGGTATGGAAAATCTCGTGAACAACTCGGACTTGAACAGGTTCAACCGATCGGGATTGCAACGGAAAACATCCACCAGAAGGACTTCGACGGGGTCCCCAACCGCAATTTTTCGCGGTTGGGGTTCCCCCTCGGCGGGGGCAATTGAATCGCCGTCGATTACTTGACGAGTCCCATAAATAATCCCCACCTGATATGTCTGCTCTACGGGTCTGAATTTCTCCGCCCATCCGCCCGCATCTATACCGTCGATGCTGCTGTAGAGAACCTTTCCGTCATAACCAAACCTCTGTGCGCCTGTCCGATCGGTCGTCAGAGCCGGGCCGACCAAAATGGTCCGCCCGAATACCCGTTTATAGTCAGCCGATGTTACCAGACCGGCGACAACTGCGCCGATGCCACCCATCTTCTCGACGGCTTCGTGTGTAACGTGAATGGCTATCATCAGGATTCCTCTTTAATCGGTAAAATAAAGCCTCAGTTACACTACTACAAGAACCGGCGGGAGCACAACAGGGTATTAATAATGACCAGTTCCCAATGACCGATGTAGAATATCCAACTGCCCCAATGTAATTGGTCATTGATAGCGTTCGAGTTGAGAAACTGGTATAATTTTTTCACGTAACGTCGTTGCTCCCCAGAGGGGCCTGGAAAGCGAATGAAATGTCCATAAATATTCTTTGTATAGGCGATGTGGTCGGCAGGTGCGGACGGTCGGCGGTGGCTGAATTGTTGCCGGAACTCGTCCAACAACGCAAGATCGACCTTGTCGTCTGCAACGCCGAAAACACCGCCGGCGGCAGTGGTCTGACTCCGACGATATTCAATAAACTGCTCCACTACGGCGTGGACGTGGTAACACTTGGCGACCACGTGTACCGAAGGCGCGAAATAACCGAATCACTGGGTAATTCCGAACGGATCGTTCGACCCGCCAATATTTCCACCCGCGCCGTCGGGCGAAGATGGACGGTCGTACCGACAAAATCAGGCAAACACCAGGTGGCAGTTGCCTGCCTGCTGGGTCAGATGTTTATGAAACCGGCAGATTCGCCCTGGGCGGCTGCGGAGAGAATCTTCGCCGAAATTCCTGAAGCGGTGAAAATCCGCATAATTGATTTCCACGCCGAAGCCTCCAGCGAGAAAATCGCCATGGGCTGGCACTGCAACGGGCGGGCCAGCGTGGTCTTCGGCACGCACACGCACATCCCGACCGCAGACGCCCGCGTGCTGGACAAGGGCACCGCCTATATTTCGGATGTTGGGATGACCGGACCTTATGACGGCGTTCTGGGAAGGCTTAAGGACCGCGTCCTTTACTCCCTGACGACCTCCATGCCGACGCCCTTCCAGGTCGCCAAGAATGATGTGCGACTATGCGGCGCCGTCGCTGCGGTGGACCCCGCCACAGGGCGGGCGGAAAGCATCGAACGGATCGAAATCAAAGCCGCGGCGCAAACCGCCGGTGAGACAGGGGTGCAAAGTACTTGCTCGGAAGGAAATACTTGAAAAACACGTCGATATTTCACCGCATCCTCGGCTTGTTTGTTGCTGGAATCATTTCTGCCGCGGTGCTTTGGATAATCGCGTGGCTGTTCCTGCCTGATGTATCGGGCAAAAATCAGATTACCTACACGCCAGAGGAGATCGAGGCCGCTGAAAAAGCACGCAACGTAAGTTTCGACCCAAACAATCTTCCGGTCCTCCACGTCAAAGTCGATTACAGCGAGTGGAAAAAGGCTGGGTGGTATCCCAAGGGCGAGTCGCCTATCCTCGCCAACCTTGTCAAAGAGGGCAAATTGCCACCGGTGGCCGAGCGCGTCGGACCTGAACCATGCGTAATGAAAGGTTGCGACGGTATCGGTAAGTACGGCGGCACCTGGCTGCGAGTGGCCTCCAATCCCGGCGACGACATCGGTATTATCACGTGGCGAATGTCGGCGGCGACGGCGATGGTCGCCTCTGGGCTACCCAATAGTCCCCCACGTAATCAAGGAACTGAATACTTCAAAAGACAAACGCGAATATATTCTTGCGCTTCGCAAGGGAGCAAGGTGGTCCGACGGACATCCGCTTACCGCTGACGACATCATGTACTGGTGGAATCACGAGTTTAATGACGAGGCGGTGTACGGCGCCATGCCGGACTGGTGCAAGGCCGGTTACATGACGACCGCCGGCAAGAGGGGAACGGTAGAGAAAATCGACGATTTTCACGTGAAGTTCTCCTTCTCTGCTCCGTATCCGCTTTTTCCGGGAAGCATAACACGAAACACTCTTCCGATACTCGCTTTTCCCGCCCATTATTTGAAGCAGTACCATCCGACGATTGGCGATCAGGAAGTCTGCGAAAAGGCAATGAAGGCCTATAAATTACCCAGCCGAATTGCCCTGTACACCTTCATGAAGCATTACCAGAACCCCGAGCACCCCCGGCTCTGGCCCTGGATATACAGAACTTATAAGCCCACACCGCCCCAGGTTTTCGTGCGTAATCCGTACTATTTCGTCGTGGACACCGAAGGTAATCAACTGCCTTACATAGACCAGGTGCAGTTCGACGTGATACCGGACGGGCAAATGCTTGCTCTTTCCGCCACAGAAGGCAGGATTACGATGCAAACGCGCCATATAGTCTACGACAACTACACCGAATTAATGAGCAGGCGCAAAACAGGCGGCTATCGCGTCCTTCACTGGTACACTGCCGATCGTGGCGGCTACGTAATCAATCCCAATCTGAACCGGCTCGATGACCCGGAAAGGCCTGATACGAAGAAGAAGGCAAAACTTCTGTCAGACAAGCGGTTTCGACAGGCGCTTTCTTTGGCTATCGACCGTAAGAGGATTATCAAGGCCGACTATAACAACCAGGTTGAGCCTTCTCAGGTCGGTCCCGGTCCGGGAATCGATATTCTACCATGAGGGTCTCGTCAAGGCTTTCATCCAATACGATCCCGAACGGGCCAATCGCATCCTGGACGAGATCGGACTGAATCATCGCGACCGCGAGGGTTTCCGGACGTTTCCCGACAGAACCCGCATGTTGTTCTACCTGGACGAATCCGGCAGAAGAAGGAGCAGCGTAGGCGAGTTCGTTGTGGATGACTGGGCGAAGGTGGGCGTGCGCGTGATTCTGCGTATGCGCACACGGCGTCTGTTCTATGTGGAAAAGAACGCTCGGGATTTCGATTTCAACGTCTGGGGACCTTGTGTCGAGCACATGGCGATAATTTCCCCGCGATATTTTATCCCGTTCGACACCGAGTCTTTCTACGCCGTCGGTTGGGCCAGATGGTATATGAAAGGCGGTTTCTATGGTGATAAGGCGGCCAGGGAATCTCCCAGCGCCATCGCTGTGCCCACTGATCACCCCATGCACCACGCCATAGCGGCCTATGAACAGGCTAAGTACGCCCCCACCCTCGAAGTGCAAAAGCAGCACTTCAAGAAAGTTCTGGACATAGCGGCAGAGAATACATGGTCAATCGCCATCGGTACTTCTCCGCCCGACCTGGCGGTGGTCAAGAACGACTTCCGCAACGTTCCTGAACGAATACTGACGACGTGTTACGTTCAAAGCCCCGGCAACGCGGGTATTGAGACGTACTTCTTCGAAAAACCTAAATCCTCCCCTAGCGTTGACCGCGAGATAACCGAATCGCTGCTGAATCCTACACCACGACCTGGAGGCGAGGTAACTGAAGGAACAGTAAAAAGCGGCGCCGGCAAGACGATTACTTCGATTATCAAGTATTCGGTGCTGGTTGTCGTGGTGTTGGTTATCCTGCTGATTTCACTGCACCATCCGTATATCTGCCGTCGTCTGCTAATCATGGTCCCGACGCTCCTGATAATATCCGTGGTGGCATTTACCGTAATTCAACTTCCCCCCGGCGATTTCCTGACAGCCAAACTGATGCAACTTCAGGTCTCCGGCGACGCACAGGACATGCAGGCAATCGAGGACCTTGAATCAC
>JAXHSV010000130.1:0-8727 GCA_034190305.1 Planctomycetota bacterium
GAAACATCTATCAGACGCTCACAACGCCCCTTCGATTGTCAGCATTCGCTGTTTAAGTTCGTTTCCGCCGGCTGCTGAGAAGCCTCCCAACTTCCCGTCGGCGTAGATGACCCGGTGGCATGGCACTACCAGAGGCAGAGAATTCCTTCCAAGTGCAACGGCGGCGGCCCGCCCAGACGGGCGCCCGTGTGGGCGAGCACCGCCCGGTTTGCCCGACTTCGGCCCTTCGACGTTGTTCAGGGCCGCCCCGAGCCTGTCGAGGGGCGGCGAGTTCATTCGATCCGCAGCATCGGCCAGCCAGGAATAACTCCGCGTCTGCCCGTAAGGAATGGTCCGGCAGGCTCGCAGCACCCGCCCGGTGAAGGTTTTCTCCGAAGGAAGGTCGCAGATGACATCGTTGAAACCGACAACCTGTCCATTGAAATATGCCTTCGACAGTTCGACCAGATCGGCGAATTCCTCCGGCGCCTCGACTGAGCCCGGATACTCGAAGACCAGCAGGTCCGCCAGGTCTGCCAGGCTGTAATGCGGAAGTATGATTCGCACCAATCCGCATGACTTCGGCTCTTCGACGTCGCTCAGGGCCGCCCCGATCCTGTCGAGGGGCGGCGAGCTCGGTCGAGCAGCGTTTTTGACGGCCCCCATAGGTCCTGCGGCAGTCGTCCAGGCGGCGTAAACCATCGATGACGAAGATGCGTTCATGCGGAAATGATAAGCGGTGGGTTTAATAGACGCAATGAAGTATGATTCAGGCAGCGCCGCCGGCGCGTCGCCGGCCTTGATGCCGCCGAAAACCTCGCACAATCTGACCGATGCGCTCAAGGGTCTCTCGCCCGCGCTGGGATTCATTCAGCCCAACGAACTGGAACCCCAGCATCACCACGCCGCGACCATCGCTTATGCACTGGCGGAATTGCGCATCGGCCGACACCGGCTTGAACTCCTGACCGACCTTGATACGAACACCGATAACGTCGCCGATACTGAGGTTCGGAGCGGACCGGTTTGGAAGGCGAACCTGAAATCCTCCGGCTGATATGTTCGTTACCCATCCTTCCCATTTGAGCGACTTGTCGCCGTTCTGTCCGCCGTACCAGAACGTGGCTAGAACCGACCGGTTTGGGGGCACATCGACGCGACAATATGCCCGCCGCTGCACCCGCTGTATGTTCGACGGGACAGGCACGCAGACAGCGATAAGCGACTCTCCGCTGTCTGTTGCTATCGGGCAGACAGCCTTGATCGGCGTGTTGAAAATATGCTTGTGATGTCCGAGTTTGAACGTCAGGCCCAGCATCAGACCTTCGGTTATTTCAGGTCTGTCTTCGGCGGTGTCGGCTTGGTTCGCGGGGAATTTCAGCCAAAGTTTATCACAGCTCTGCCTGATGATCCCGCTACGTAAATTATACCAGACTCCTCTGATTCGACATGTCATGGAAACGGGGACCTGGCGGCGAACCGCCTCGGAAAGGCACATATCGATCTGGCTTCGATCCAGTTCCTGAATCAGAGGCATCTTATATCCTCCTGTATCAATACCGACAACCCGATAAATTCACTTTCGGCAAATGAGAGATGCGACTTTACCAGCCCACGGAAAGAGAATTGGTCCGGTTCAATCGGTCAATTCCGCCCGAATTTGCTCTGCCGGGGGAAGTTTCGGGCCGGTCAGGGCTACTACAAGCCCCGGAAGTGAGCAGAGCATAGGTATCAGCCTGGCAGTCAGCGCTAATGCAAGCACTTCACTTTCCGATACCGCCGCAACGGCAAAGAACGTCAGATAAAAGAACTCGACCAGTCCAAGCCCGCCCGGACTTATCGGGACCGACGCGATGATGTAAATAATCGGGATGTACACGAAGAACTTGTACCACGCGATGTCCATTCCCAGGCTCCAGGCAGACAGCATGATGCCGATAATGAAAACCGTTTGCCCGACGAACGTAATACCGACGGCCTTGGTCAGCACTATCGGCCGACGACCATAAAGACCGACAGCCTCGCCCGCCAGAGTAATGTACTTTTGCATCGGAAGACGCGAGATGATTTTCCCCAGCCGGAGGAATCGGCGCAATCTTCCGCTCAAGAGCATCGCCAGGGTCGCTACAGTAACAGCCAGCACGCAGGCGACAATGACGGCCGGGATCGTCAGTCGATCGGTTCCGTCGGCGCCGACGGAGTACATGACCGCGATAACCACCGCCGGCAGAAGCACAAACTCCAGCAGCCCCAGCGCACGGTCAATGAATACGCTCACCAGTACAGCCACCTTGCGGTCGGTATGCTTTGCGGCGTAGTATGCCTTGACCAAATCCCCACTGACCGAGCCGGGCACCACGTAGTTGAAAAACGTCCCCAGAAACGTCAAACGGGCCACCTCGCGGAGGGAAATCTCTATCTTCTGTAATCTCAACAGATACCACCAACGGAACGCCAGAATAAACAGCGGAAGCAGGAAGCACACCGTCGCCACCGTCAGAAGATAAGGGTCCGCCTGAGTAATCGTTGTGGCGAATCCCTGTCTGTCCTGCCCGTCCGGGCCGGGATAATCGCCCCAGTGAACTTTGCGCATCACCAGCACCAGCAAAGCGGCTGCAACAAGCAACTTTGCGGTAAGGATTAATGTCTTACGAAATTTCTTCTTCATTGAAGGTACACAAAACCTGATTATGCAATAATGGGATCGACGCCATTATCTGCGCCGGAGCCCTGAAACGCAAATGGGATTGTACACGGGACGATGATTGGTATAATGTATTGCGTTAGCCGAAGTATTGGCATAGATGTTTCCGTTCAGGAGAGATTTTTAAATGACCGAGCAAGAGCAAAACCAGGCGACATTAACCGAAAGAGTCAAAGATATAATCGAGCAGATTCGCCCGTCGATCCAGGCCGACGGAGGCGACATCGAACTGGTCGATATCGATCCTGCCGACGGTAGGGTCTCCATCCGTTTCCAGGGCGCCTGTCGGGGATGCCCAATGGCGGCGATGACCCTTAAAATGGGCGTCGAACGACATATCAAAGCACAGGTTCCGGAAGTATCCGAAGTAGTGGCTGTGGATTGAGAAAATAGGCACCAGGGACCAGGCACCTGGCACCTGGCACCAGGCAAAAACAGAGTTTCTTGTTTTCTAGCCCGTTCGGTCATTCTTGCGTCTTCCTTTTTTGTTATTCCCCTATTGCCTGGTACCTCGTGCCTCGTGCCTCTTTGTTTCCTTTTTTCCGAAACTTCCACCTCCTCGCCTCATTTAATAAGCATGTATCATATTCAGAATGTGGCCGGTGCGTTTTTTTAACGTACACATCAGCCATCGGACAAAAGGAGTATTGCACTATGACCAAGAGCAAGAAGAAGGCCGACGCCCCGGGCGGACAGCCGGCGGACGGTGACGACATCCAGGCTGTCAAACACCTCAACGAGTCGTATAGGAAGATGACCGGAATGCTTGGCAAGGTTATCGTCGGGCAGAACGATGTCATCGAGCAGGTTCTGGTGTCGATGTTCTGCCGGGGGCACGCCCTTCTGGTGGGCGTTCCTGGCCTGGCGAAGACGCTGCTGGTCTCGACCATCGCCCGCGTCCTGCACCTGTCGTTCAAGCGGATTCAGTTCACGCCGGACCTGATGCCGTCGGACATCACCGGCACGGACGTGCTGGAAGAAGACCACACTACGGGCAAGCGGGTTTTTCGCTTCGTCCACGGCCCGCTGTTCGCCAATATGATCCTGGCCGATGAGATTAACCGCACACCCCCAAAAACCCAGGCAGCCCTTCTTGAGGCGATGCAGGAGCGCCACGTTACCGTCGGAGAGGAGACTTATCGCCTGCCCGACCCGTTCTTCGTCCTGGCGACCCAAAACCCAATCGAACAGGAAGGGACTTATCCCCTTCCGGAGGCGCAACTGGACCGCTTCATGTTCATGATTATGGTCGATTACCCCACCGCCGAGGAAGAAATTCGGATTATGAAGCAGGTTACCAGCGAGTACGAAGCCGACCTTGAAATGGCCCTGACGGGTGAGGACATCCTGCGACTCCAGGACATTGTCCGTCGCGTACCGGTGGCAGATCATGTTTTTCAGTACGCTCGTGATTTGGCGCGGGCGTCCCGCCCCGCCGGGGCGGAAACGCCGGATTTCATCAACGAACTGGTCAACTGGGGCGCAGGGCCGCGAGCGGGGATTTATATGATCCTTGCCGGCAAGGCAAGGGCGATTCTGCACGGGCGCTATCACGTAACAACCGACGACATCCGCACCGTCGCCCCTCCGGTGCTGCGGCATAGGATTATCACGACATTCAACGCCGAGGCAGCCGGTGTAACCAGCGATGAAATCGTCCAGCGACTACTGACCGAAATACGACCGGCTGTTGAGGAACAAGTAGCGTAGGTAGCCCGGGCGTCTCGCCCGTGAAAAGAAATCATGGCCGGGACGGCCATGCCACGAAACCATGAACGGAAACGGACAACCTGAATACATGTCGCTTCTGGACGGTGAGGCGCTGGCGAAGATCCAGCGTCTGGAATTAATCGCGCGCGGCGTGGTCGAGGGCTTCGTCTCAGGTCGGCACAAAAGTCCCTACAAGGGCTTCAGCATCGAGTTTGCCGAGCACCGCGAATACGTTCCCGGCGACAACATCCGCGACCTTGACTGGCGGGTCTTCGGGCGGTCCGACCGGTACTACATCAAGCAGTACATCGAGGAGACGAACCTTCGGTCGCTGATCCTGCTGGACGCCTCCGGTTCGATGAAGTACACCGGCGACCTTGCCGCCAAACACAACGGTCAATTGATGAGCAAGTTCCAATACGCCCAATTCCTGGCGGCATCGCTCGGGCACCTGATGATTCATCAACAGGATGCCGTCGGTTTGGCAACGTTCGACACCCGCCTGCGGCGGTACATTCCCGCCCGCAGCCGGGCCAGCCACCTACGTGTAATCCTGGCTGAACTTGCCGCCACCGAACCGGGAGCGGAAACATCCGTCGCCGAAATCTTTCACGACATGGCCGACCGCGCTGCGAGGCGCGGGCTGATTGTCATAATCTCCGACCTGTTCGACAATGTCGATGAAATACTCAAAGCCCTGCACCACTTCCGCTATCGCAGGCATGAGGTGCTTCTGCTGCACGTAATGGCTGAGGAGGAACTGACCTTCCCGTTCGACCGCTGGAGCATTTTTGAGAATCTCGAACGGTCCGCCCATCGTATTCCGCTGGACCCGTTGAGTCTGCGGAACGAATACCTCGGCCAGGTCCGCGACTTCATCCGCCGGCTGGAAATCGGATGCGGACAGATGAACATCGACTACGTGCAACTATCCACGAGGCAGAACTTCGATATCGCACTGGCGCATTACCTGGCGCAAAGAATGAGCAGGACGAGATGAATGAAGGGACTTGGGACTAGGGAATTGGGACTTGGCCAAAAAAACAATAAGGAAATTAGTGTGAGCAATGAGATACGGAGTTATCGGGACCTGGTTGCCTGGCAAAAGGCTATTGCGCTGTCGAAGCGCGTTTATGGCGCTACGAAACTGTTTCCCAAGGAAGAAACATACGGACTGGTCCAGCAGATCAGAAGGGCTGTCGTGTCCATACCGTCGAATATTGCCGAAGGGTATGGACGGGGCGGCCGGATGGACTACATCCGATTTCTATACATGGCAAGAGGCAGCCTCTACGAAGTCGAGACCCATACACTAATTTCCAGAGACTTAGGCTACCTGACAGATAAGCAAGCTGATTCACTTCTGGGAAGATGCGGACGAGTGTTCTCGTTTGCTCTGCGGCCTGATAAAGAGTCTAAAAACGAAAAAATAGCCGGACGCGGAAACTGGGGTTTCTGTTTTTGCCTAGTCCCAAATCCCTAGTCCCAAATCCCTAGTCCCGAGTCCCTTGTTAAAAATAATGACGTTTCTGAACGCCATAATGTTATTCGGACTCATCGGCGTGAGTATTCCGATAATCATTCACATTCTCAACCGCCGGCGGGCGAAAATGGTGGAATGGGGGGCGATGCGCTTCCTGGAAAGTTCCCTTGCCTCGCGCAACCGTCGGATTCTCATCGAAGAGATTATTTTGATGGTAATTCGCTGCTGCCTGCTGGCGGCGCTGGCATTTGCCCTCGCCAGGCCTTTCCTGACGGTGGAGAAATTGCTTCCGGGCGGGAGTGGCGACTCGCAGGACCTGGTAATAGTGATTGACGGGTCGTTGAGCATGACGCTTCAGACCGGCGGGCGGAGCAATTTCCAGCGGGCGGTTGACCAGGCCCATCAGCTGGTTCAGTCCTGCCGGAGCGGCGATGCCGCCGGCGTGGTCCTGGCCGGTTCTGTCGCCCAGGCGATAATCCCGGCGCCCATATCCGACCCCCATAATCTCCACGACACCCTGGACAAACTGACGCCGCCCGGCGGGTCCATGCGCGTCCTCGAAACGCTCAATACCGCAATGGAAACGCTTTCGGCTGGGACGAATCCCGCCAAGAGGATCGTCCTTATAACCGATGGGCAATCCGTCGGATGGGACTTATCGGCGAAGAAACGATGGGAATTTCTCTCCGAAGCCGCCGGCGCGATGCCGACCAGGCCCGTCGTCATCGTCCGGACGCTGGAGGCGCCTCAAAAGTGGCAAAACGCGTCGGCGTCAGCCCTGAATTTCTCTCGCGACGTCATCGGAACGGACCGGTCGGTAAAAATCACCGCAACCGTCGCCAATACCGGCGAAGGTTCAATCCAGCCCGAAGCCGTCGAACTTCTCATCGACGGGAAAAGACTCGAACGTCGAACACTTGGCGTCATTGCAGAGGGCGCATCCGGCTCCATCGTGTTCGAACATCAGTTCGATTCGCCCGGCCTGCGCGTCATTTCAACCCGAATTGTCTGCGACGACGACCTGCCGGGAGACAACGAAGCATCCCGCGTCATCAACGTCCTGGAGACCCTGCCGGTCCTGATCGTCGAGGGATACTCCTCGACCAAGCCGCTCGAAGGGGATGCGGATTTTCTCTATCTGGCGATGGCCCTACCGGATGAAAACGCAAAGACAGGCAAACCTTTAATCGCCCCGACGGTGGTCTCCGCAGCCGACATATCCTCTGTGAAACGCTTTTCCGATTACGCCGTTGTTGTCCTTGCCGACGTCCCCCGCCTTCCGGACTCTACAGCCAAGTCGCTGGCGGATTTCGTCGCCAAAGGCGGCGGACTGCTGATTACACCGGGCGAAAAGTCGGACAGGGATTTCTATAACAACTGGCGCGGGCCCGACGGCAGGCGCATTACCGGCTGCCGACTGACCAGGGTCCACGGCGATCTGTCCGAGGAACGCTTTGCGCATATAGCGCTGAACACAATTAATCACCCGGCGATGACGCTGTTGTCGGACGCCTCTGACAGCGACCTTGGGTCTGCGCCGATCAAGAGGCACTGGGTGCTGGCTGCAAACGAACAGGAAAAAAACGTCTCGGTCGGCGCATTTATGGACAACGATCAGCCTTATCTGGTCCTGCGAAAACTCGAAACCGGGCGTGTGCTGACACTGGCAATGCCGCTGGATCAGGAATTCTCCGACATGCCCAGGATATGTAATTGTTACACCCCGCTCGTTCACGAATTGGTCCACTACCTTGCCGCACCGGCCCAGCCGATGATGAACATCCTTCCGGGGCAACAATTCATCTATACGTTTCCGGCTGCTGCTACTGCTGCTGCTGCGGAGGTCGCAGATCCGGCGGATCGGCGAACCTCCGTCCGACTGCAAAAACTGGAAGAACGCCGGTGCGTGAACTACTCGCTGACCGCCAGGCCTGGATTGTACCGTCTGATTCTTTCCGATGTCGCCGGCACGCTGTCGGACGACGAGAATGCAAAGACCATACCCTTCGTCGTCCTTGGAAACCCCGACGAGAGTAAATTCGACCTCCTTGCCGACGACGATTACAAACGGGCCGGAAAATTCATCCCGCTGACCAGGGCAAAAAGTCTCGGTGAACTGACCGCCGCCATTGCCGGAGGAGTGCCCGGAAGCGAAATATGGCGATACGTCGCCATTGCTATGCTCGTACTGCTGGCGGCGGAGATTGTTACAACAAGAATCATCGCACAAAAACGAAAGATGCACCTTGCCGAACCGATCTCCTTCGGCGTCGAATCTGTCCAGAGAACCGATGCCGTTCGGTGAATAAACGTGTTGGGATATAAGATGCTAATAATGACCAATGATCAATGTCCAAATAATGTCTAATGTCTGACGACCAAACAATGCCGAACGTCGAGCACGCGACACCGCACACAGACAATGTGTTGTCGGGCATTTGTCCTTGGTCTTTGATTGGTCATTGGTTATTGGATATTTCCCATGTATTGAGGCGTATGTACAGTGATTGCAACTGAAGGAGGACAATTTATTCTGTCGGAGCATTGGCCCGTTTGGCTGTTGGCATGCGGTGCGGCGGTCGGTGTGGGCGGATGGGTGATGCTCTATCGCTTCGGGCGGCAACTGGGCGGCAATGGGAAAAATACAAATCTGATACACAACGCCGGAGGACTTGTCACCGCCGCCGTGCGAATCGCACTGGCGTTCGGGGGCGTCTGGCTGGTATTCGTTGTGCTGGGGCGGATATTCCTGCTGACGACGAACTGGCCGATCTGGCCGATGGCGCTGGCGGGCGTGCTGCTTGCTGAAGCGATGCTCTGGCTTTATGAACTGGAGAGGAGAATCGTCCCT
>JAXHSV010000131.1:0-8715 GCA_034190305.1 Planctomycetota bacterium
GGGAAATCCGGGGAGGTCAATGAAAAACCGCTAACCCAAGCGGACTTGTGGTTGACGCGAAAGCCCGGCAGCGAGAGTGCTAGGGCTTTCGTCGTATCTTCGCGTGGCCAAAGGCTTACGGCCATTTCCGTTTACCCCGCCGCGCTCTCTGGTTCGCGTCGTTTCGTTGGGGGTGCGATTGCAACCGTGGGGGTTGCGTTCGTCGCCCGAACGAATCGGCCTCAAACTCTCGCGCTCTCTGTTTAACACACGCCGTCGGGTTAACGCGGGGTTGCGTTCGGGCTGGTATAACCGATAGATGGAACTGCCCTGGTAGTCTCTGCGTCTCTCCCGTCAAGACGTGAATGAAGATAACTCGCACATGTAAAAAATTAAGTGGCGAAAAATATCACACGGAGGTTTTATCCGTTAAGGATTGTTTCAACCTCCTCCTCGTCTACGTCCGTAATATAGGTTATTCCACTAACCTGTGCCGCCTCCCGCGTGAGGGCGGCGATATCGTTCCGTGAGATGTGCTCCGTGGCGAACTTACGGCTGCCGGCCATTATCTGGCGCAGGCCCTGGGCAAGGCGTTCGTAATAGGTATAAAGCCCCAATGCACCAGTCGGCAGTTTTTCAAACTCTTTGTCTCCCAGTTCCTTGCGCAACTCGCTTGCGGTTACAAAGATGTCATCCTTCGAATTACCGAAGCGTTCGATGTACACCGGAACCTGATTGTCGTCGATTGTGCGTCCGATTGTCTTGCCGACCATTGCCGCGGCGATGGGAGCACGGGCCATGCCGACCAGTTTCACAAACGGCGCGCCAAGAGCCAGTCCCTTGAAAATCTGATCCTCGAAGACAAAGCCACTGGCAGGAGCAAGTGCGGGCAAATGCTCGCCCTTGTCTGCAAGTCGCTTTGCATACCGGTACAGAAGCGAGTGCAGTTCGACCGGCGGGACGCCCCATTCGTTCATCATGCGCCATGGACTCATGCCCGTGCCGCCGCCTGCACCATCGACGGTAAGAAGGTCGAGTTTGTAACGCGAGGCAAAGAAGACCGCCCGCGCCAAATCCGCGGGTCGATACGCGCCGGTTTTGAGGAAGATATATTTAGCGCCGGCATTTCGCAATTCCTCAATTCGCCTGGCAAATGATTCTTCCGTAACCATGCCCACACGCGAATGCCGCTCAAACTCCTTGAACGCTCCACGCTCGAAAGCCTTGATAACATTCGGATCGGTAGGATTCGGGAGCACTATATATCCGCGGTCGTAAAGCATCCGGGCCTTTTTGAGGTCCGTGATTTTCACCTCGCCGCCAATGTCTTTCGCGCCCTGACCCCATTTGAGTTCCACGCATTCCACGCCGAGTTTCTCAATGGCGTATTCCTGCACGCCAAGCCGGGTGTCCTCAATGTTCGCTTGTACGACAATAGCGCCGTAGCCGTCGCGCTGGTGATCTTTGTAAAGCTTCACCCGGCGTTTCAGATCAACCGTATCGATTACCCTGCTGTTTTTGATGACAGACTCGGGGTCCATCCCGGCGACGTTCTCGCCGATGGTCAGGCCGGTCCCCGCCATCGCAGAACCGATAGCCAGACCTTCCCAGTTGTTCTTAGCGATATTGGTCGAGCCGATCCCTGGGATTATCCACGGAAGACGAAACTTCAGTCCCATATCATGACCGAAAGTGACTTCCAGATTGACGGCAGGGAAGATGGCCTTGTCGCTGTCTGCCTTGATACCGTATGCTCCGACTGCCGTTCCCATGATGTTAAAATGCGAGTAGTCGATGGGATAAGTCTTCTGGGCAGCAGTGGTTATCACGCCGAAGGGCTGTGGATAAATAACCTCGTGGCCGCGATAGGCACTCTTGCCTATCTCGCACATGCCGATGCATCCATCCACACAGGTTGCACACATGCCCGACGCCGGCGTAACGGAACCTTCCGTTCGGTTCTTCGTAAGAGTTGCAGTCGATGCGTTTATCTTCGAAAGCGTAACTGACATTGTATTCAACTCCTTCTGTTCTTTTATTTATCTTTTTGTATCTCGCAGGCAACACAAGGGTCCAGATAGCACATCATGTCGTCAAACTGGTCTTTCTCAACGCAGGGCGGGGCAAGATTTGCGCAGCTGCCGCAGATTGCCTTGTCCGGTTCGTTATAAGTGCATCGGAGTTGGCAGGCGGGGCAGACATACATGCAGGCGCCGCACAGCCGGCAGACGTCCGACTTGGCGTCAAACGGCGTTCCGATGCTTCTCTTGACTCCCCGATTGCGGAAGCCGATGGCCTTGGCCATCATCTGCTCTTCGCACATCCGCACACACAGCCCGCAAAGGATGCAATCCTCATACTCCTGCCTGAATCGCTGCTGGCGCACATCGTGAGCCGCGGCAAGGTCTTGTATCGTCTTGGACTGCGGGCAGGAAGCCAGCAGGAGTTCCAGGATCATCTTGCGCGCGCGAATGACACGCGCCGACGCGGTGCGCACCTTGAGGCCCTCTTCGGCAGGGTAGGTACAGGAGGAGAAGAGTTTTGCCCCTGGGCCTTGGCCTATCTCCACCACGCACAGCCGGCAGGCCCCATAAGGCGACAGCCCATCCATGTGGCACAGCGTCGGGATGGGGAATCCCCAAAACCGCGCCGCTTCCAGCAGTGTGCTGCCTTCTTCGACAGAAACATTCAGTCCGTTAATGGTAAGATTAACCATCGTTATCTTCGCCTCCCGGCGGCCGCTATTCTTTCAAGACGCTACGTTACGTCCACTGCCTCGAATTTACATACGCTCCTGCACGCGCCGCACTTGATGCACTTGTCGGCATCAATCGTGTGGCGTTGTTTTTTCTCGCCCGTAATCGCACCTTCCGGGCAGGCTCGAACACAGACCTGGCATCCTACACAGTTGTCATTAATTGAATAGTGGATCAGTTCCTTGCACACGCCTGCCGGGCATCGCTTCTTTTCTATGTGTTCGAGATATTCACCCCGGAAGTACCGCAATGTGGAAAGCACGGGGTTCGGAGCCGTCTGGCCGAGGCCGCACATAGTCGTGTCCCTGACCACAACTGCGAGTTCTTCAAGAAGGTCCAAGTGCTCCGGCGTGCCTTTACCGGCGGAAATATCGTCGAGAATTTCGTACATCCTCTGCGTGCCCTTGCGACAGGTGTAGCACTTGCCGCACGACTCATCTTTGAGGAAGTGCATGAAGTATTTGGCGACATCGACCATGCAGGTGTTCTCATCCATGACGATCATGCCGCCGGAGCCCATGATTGAACCGGCCTCGGTCAGACTGTCGTAATCGACGGGGAGGTCGAACTTATCGGCGGGGATGCATCCGCCGGACGGTCCGCCTGTCTGAATAGCCTTTATTTTGGCTTTGCCCGACGGTCCGCCGCCGATGTCATAAACGATTTCCTTAATCGTGATGCCCATCGGAACTTCAACAAGCCCCGTATTTCTGATTTTTCCGACCAGGCTGAAAATCTTCGTGCCGGAGTTGCTTTTTGTTCCGGTTTTCGCAAACGCCTCGGCTTCACGGTCGATGATGACCGGGATATTGGCCCAAGTTTCGACGTTGTTGATTGCGGTGGGTTTGCCGTCGATGCCTTTTTGAATGGGAAACGGCGGTCGCTGACGCGGTTCGCCCATCTTGCCTTCGATAGACCGGATAAGCGCGGTCTCCTCGCCACAGACGAACGCCCCTGCGCCCCGAACAATCTGAATATCGAAGGAAAACCCCGTGCCGAGGATGCTCTCGCCCAAAAGGCCTAATTCGGAGGCCTGGCGAAGCGCGATGACGAGATGTTTGATGGCAAGGGGGTATTCATTGCGAACGTAGATTACCCCATGGGTGGAGCCGGTGCCATAAGCGCCGATGAGCATGCCTTCGATGATGCTGTGTGGGTTGCCCTCGAGTACGCTACGGTCCATGTATGCGCCGGGATCGCCTTCGTCGGCGTTACACACAAGGAACTTATCCCGGCCGTTGGGTTGTTTGGCCAGCATTTCCCACTTCGTTCCCGTGGGAAATCCCGCGCCGCCCCTGCCTCGCAGGCCGGAAGCCTTCACCTGCTCTATCACCCACGCGGGACTGCGCTTACTAAGGGCCTTGACAAGAGAACCGTAGCCGCCATGTTCCAGGTAGTTGTAAATCCGGATGGGATCGACCTTCTCGTTTCGCCCCAGCAGTGTCCGAACCTGTTTCCTGAAGAATGGAATATCGTCCTGTTTTTCGATCTGCTCGCCGGTTTCGTGATCCTTCATAAGAAGGTCTGAAAGCACCTCGCCTTTCGCTACGGCCTTGACGATCCGCGCCATCTCCTTCAGGCCAACCTTGGGATAGACCGTACGGCTCGGCTCGACCAGCACCGAAGGCTCGATCTGGCAGAATCCGTGGCAACCGGTGATTCGGAGTTTGACTTTCCCGGCCAGTTCCTTGGCGAGAATTTCGCGCTTCGCTACGCGGATGATGTCGCTGGCGCCGCTGGCCTGGCCGCAGGTCCCTGCGGGAATGACAATGGTGGGAATATCGGGATCCCGGCCGGTTCGCAATCGGTCCTGAAGCGTCCTGAAGTCGTCAAGTGATTTCAATTTCAGCATTTGTAATATAACCCTGTGCTTTTGTGCGTCTGTACAGGTGAACGGGTTTGACGATTAAACATGGACGCCCTCCAAGTCCAGTCGATGCGATTTGCATCCTCGGCGCGAGCAGACCTGCATCAAGCCGCCCGTGCGGACAACCATCGGCACCATCGGCGCACCGCATTCCGTGCAGTTAGAGGCGCCAGCGAGTTCCGCGTAGCAGTGGGGACAGAAGAAGTAGAGGACCGTATCAGTCGGAATATCGATCTGCGAGATGATATTAAAACTACCGTAGAGGCAGGAGCGGTTGAAGCGGCAGTGCTGGTTATCGAAAGAGATCGTTAACCGGATCGACGGCAGACCGTCGATGAGTAGCGTCGGGTCCATCAGGCTGTGGTTGCAGTGTGGGCAGTTGACTTCCAGAGGAAAGACGCGCTCGTCGGTTTCAACCTCGATCACGTCCAGGCCTTCCCGTGTCCTGGCGATTATCTCGGCCACCTTGCCCGGTTTTACGTTGGAGAAATAATGGCCGTCCACAACGACTATCGGCCCGAGCGCACACGCGCCCAGGCAGTTCACCGTTTGCAGCGTGAACAGCGTGTCCGGCGTGGTTTCACCCGGCCCGATATCCAGTTGCCGCTCGAACTCTTCGGCAATCACGGGTGCCCCGCGGACGTGACAGGCAGTGCCGAGACACACGGAGACGAGATGTTTGCCCCTCGGCTCCAGGCTGAACGAATGGTAGAACGTGGCGACGCCGTATATGTCCACCAGGGACCGCCCCGTTCTGTCGGCTACCGTCCTGAGCGCCTCTTCGGGGAGATGGCCATACCGGGTCTGTATCTCTTCAAGAATGGCGATCAGCCCTCTCTGGTCCTCGTTGTGCTTTGCCAGGATTTCCAGGACATCCCTCTGATCCGCCTCTGCCGGCCCGGCGGCGATATTTTCGCTTTGAATTGTTGCAGCCTGAGCCATTCTACCGGTACTCCTCGCAATGCCAGACTCCGCCGGCCTGCTTGGCCATGGTGCAGGATTGACGGTTTTCACAGTTGGTGCACAGCCCCTTGTATTGGCTGGCGTCTTGTTTACTTTTCGGCTTCTTCGGCACTTCGGCGGCCGGCGCGGGGGCTGATACGGGGACAGAGTCTTCGAACTGCTCACAGAAGAAGATGGGGCGCTCCGGCGTGCCGCAGTTGCCGCACGTCTTTGCGTGATTACAGGTCGAGCAAAGGTCCAGGTGCGTACCGGAGGCCGAGGCCCTCCCTGAAACGCATGGGGGAACGTCTGTCGGGTCGGGACCGGGATGCTTTCTCGACATAGTAATAGTCTCCTTCGTGCCGGGAGTCCCCAACGTCCTCGCTGAAGATCTCCACTCGCAGGAATCGCTGCTCGCTGTATCAAAAACTGAAATCCAACCTTCTGCGCATGGCCATGAGCAAGTCGTATGCCATCTATCTTGCTGTGTACCGCGGGCGCGGCGGATTGGTCGCAAGAGCCTTGAAAAATGGGCTGATTGTTCGTGAAGGGATTCCCAATCCTGGGCATAAATCAGGAATGCAAGAGGAATCCAGACGAGCAGCAGGTTGGGGAGTTTTGAACCGCCGGGGCGAAACTCCCCGGCTGTGGCGTGATTATGGATTTGGCTGATTTTCGGCTTTCGTCAGTTTTTCCCGCAACGTCTTGCGGTCGATTTGAAGCACCTTGGCGGCCTTGGTCTTGTTGCCCCCCACGCTTGTAAGAACGCTGCGGATGTAATCGGCTTCGGCTTCGGCCAGCGAGCGGGTCAGGTCAGGCTCGCCGACAGCGGAGAATCTGAACGGCACCGGCAGGTCCGGAACTTCGATATCATTGCTCTCCGTCATGACTACAAGGCGGTGGATGACGTTCTCAAGTTCCCGCACGTTTCCGGGCCAGCGGTAGCCGGTCTTCAGGACGCCCAATGCCTCGTCTGAGAAGCGCAGCGGCAGCCTGCCCGATTCCTTCGCGTATTTGGCGGCAAAATGTCGGATCAGCAGCAGGATGTCGTCCCCGCGCTGCCGAAGGGGCGGCAATTCGATAGTGAGAATATTAAGACGGAAGAAGAGGTCCTCGCGGAACAGGCCTTTGGCGACCAGGTCCGGAAGCGACTTGTTCGTTGATGCCACGACCCTCACATCCATCTGCCTGCCGCGGTTTGCGCCGACCATGCACACTTCTCTGTCCTGCAACACACGAAGCAGTTTGACCTGCATATTCAGGCTGGTTTCGCTGATCTCGTCGAGAAAGATCGTGCCGCCGGCAGCGGTCTGAAAGAAGCCAGCGCGAGACTCGTCGGCGCCGGTAAACGCCCCTTTCACGTAGCCGAACAACTCGCTTTCGAGAAGCCCTTCAGGAATGCCGCCGCAATTCACCGGCACAAAGGCCGCAGCGGCCCTGGGGCTGTTGTAATGAATCGCCCTGGCGACAAGTTCCTTACCCGTGCCGCTTTCCCCTGTAATGAGCACCGTCGCGGAGGCCGAGGCGGCTTTGCTTATGGCCTTGAAAACTTCCTGCATGGGTTTGGATTCGCCGATCAGTCCGTGCATCGTGCGGAAATGCGGACTTATCGAGGCTTGCCCGGCGCGACGAGCGTCAAGTTTCTCAAGCGCCCGCCGCACGGCGGACAGGAGTTCCTCGTCGGTAAAGGGTTTCGGCAGGTACTCCTGCGCTCCAATCTTGATCGCCTCGACTGCCCCTCCAATGGAAGGGTACCCGGTAATCATGATCACCTCGGTGTCCTTGAAGTTGTCCCGGATATGGCGCACCAGGTCCAGGCCGTTGACTTTGGGCATCTTGAGATCCGTTACCACCAGGTCGATAGGCGTGGTTTGGATTATGACGAGCGCCTCGGCCACACCCGGCGCTGTAAATACTTCATAGCCCTTCGCCGTAAGATTCCGTTGCAACACTTCAGTCGTATTCGCCACGTCGTCGACGACGAGAATCGTTTCTTTTCTGCTGGCGTCAGTCATTCTTGCGATCTTCCTTGCAATTCTCTGCCGAGGCAACGGGAAGCCGAACCTCGAACCGAGTGCCCTGACCCGGAGTGCTTTCAACATGAATTGTGCCCTTGTGTGAGGTTATGATACCATGAACTACCGGAAGGCCTAGTCCGGTACCCTCATTGATGTCCTTGGTGGTATAGAAGGGAATGAATATCTGTTTGATTTCCCATTCGTTCATTCCGATTCCGTTGTCCTCGACGACCAGCACCACGTGACTGTCGGACACGCGCGTGGTAATCGTCAGGACGCCTCCTGACGGCATCGCCTGAATTGCGTTGACCACGAGGTTCACCAGGACCTGCTGCAATTGCGACGGATCGGCGGTTATCTGCGGAAGATCCGGCGACAGGCGTCGAATAAGGTCCACGCCGTTCTTGGCGCAACGCGACTCAAGGAAATAAAGCGACTGCTCAATCACCGTGTTGAGATGGATATGTTCTTTCCGGGGCGGGGTTCTGCGCGCGAACAGCATCAGCTTCTTGATAACCTCTCGGCCATGAAGCGACGCCGTAATGATCTTCTCGATGTCCTGGAGTGCCTGTTTCGGAAGATCGGGGTGTTTCTGTGCGAGCTGAGCAAAGCCTAATATGTTGCCCAGCGGTTCATTCAATTCGTGCGCAATGCCGGCAGAAAGCTGTCCGATAGTCGCCAGACGGTCGGCCCAGCGCAACTGCTCCCGCAAGTGAGTCTTTTCTTTGGCAGCCTGCCGCCGCTCGACAATGAGGGCGATCTGCTGTGCGACGGCGGCAATGAGATGTCGCTCCTCCTTCAGGAAAGGGCCTTCGTCACACTCGGGTCTTTCCTCGATGTACACGACATCAACAGCGCCTCGCCGCTGGCCATTTACTACAATGTCAGCCGACTGCATGTACGGGCCTTCCCGGAAATTTGTTGTCGCATAGGAACGGTTATCGAGAATGATGCGCCCCGCCGTGATTTCGGGATACTGCCAGGCGGGAGGCAGTAGCCTTGCGCAGCCCTGGAGAATATCTTCGAGCGTAGTGTCCGAGTGTGTGGCGAGCTGTGCGAGGCTGTAGAGGCACGTCAGCTCTTTTACCCGCTCCCGCAGGGCAGCGTATTCTGTCCTTTTCTCGTCCATTGCATTCCTGATCAACATCAGGAA
>JAXHSV010000132.1:0-8627 GCA_034190305.1 Planctomycetota bacterium
AAAAAAGTTATCTACCGGCCAGGCCAGGGGTTACAAATTTCACTGCCGTTTTTCGTACACATATGCGCGCGCAAACGTGAACACAAATGTTAATACGGAGGGCGATATAGCGCCCCTGGCCTGTCGTGAGTTCCGACGAACGTCGAGGCCGAACGGTGAAGTTTTTTACAAGTGAATATGAGAAGATATGGACTTGGGACTAGGTTCTGGGGACTTGGGAAAAACGGATTACCGGAAGACTAATGATTTTCCAAGTGGAGTTGTCCCGCTAGCCGCGAGTGGAAACGAGCGGGTTTGACTGGACGGTATTGGCGAAACATGCCCGCTCCCTTCCGGTCGCGGCTATTGACACCTGTATAGTAAATGCAACACGGCGCATTTCGCTTCGCTTGCGTAAACCGGGATCTCGGCAGGTTCCCGTGCGTTGCATTAGAAATACAGGCGTCAATGGCCAGGCAAGGCAAGTAAGATAGGCAATGGCTATTTTTAAAAGTTCGCGTTGTTCGCCCAGACGGGCGACCGTATGGTCGCGGCTTGAAATACGCAAACGCTTGCACGATAAGGGGTTATAGATTTTTGGTTCTTTCCTAAACTTTCCGAATCTTTCCGAATCTTTCCGAATCTTTCCGAATCTTTCCGTTTCTTTCCCAATCGTTCCGAATCGCTCCCAGCCCGCCCGTATCGGCCCGAATTGGCCCGAACGGTCCCCAGCCGGATCTAACACAGGTTGCAAGCAACCTGTGATGATATGAAGAGAGGGCCACCCGGCAGAATAGCCGCATCAGCGACAACTGATAATAGCCCAGGACGATTCCCGTAAAGGCAAGCCCTGGGATAAGGACGCCCCGTTAGACTGATCTCACGGTCGAAGCCCAACAGGTTCTCGGCCGGGGGCGGCGACGCCTCGCCGCTCCAGCAGCGAACCCTCCATCCGATACAGTTCGACCAGCGATTTGAGATAGTTCACGACGGCCTCGACTTCCGCTATCTGGCTGGAGAGAAGGTCCCGTTGGGCCTGGGCGACCAGTAGCGAGGTTGATCGTCCGACGCGGAATTTCTCGGTTTCCGCCCGGAGTTTTTCGGCCTGGAACTTGCGGGTTGCCGCAGTGGCGGAAATTTGCTCCCGCGTGCGGTTGACCTCAATGAAGGTTGTTTGAACGTCTATCTCGACGAGTTGCGCCAGGTTCTCGACCGCCCGAATCGCCTGCTTGCGGGTCAGGAAAGCCCGTCGGTGTTGAGCGCGGGCGTCGCGATTGCCCAGTGGGTATTCGCCGGTTACTCCGACAAGGACATCGTAGCAGTCGTCGTCCAGGTCGCGGACCGATCGGCCGAAGGAATCGGCGTACCCGGTCTTTCCCAGGGTAACAAACAGGTCGAGTTTGGGTAGAAGCCCGTTTCTGGTTTTGACGATCTCCAGGTCCCCGCGCTTCACCGCCAGGCGCGCCTCGTTCATCTCCGGGCGCATCCGAAGGGCGACCTGCACTCGGCTTTTCACGTCATCGAGCGTACTCTTCGGCACCCCCGGACGATCCTGAAGTATGATTTCCCGGTCCCACGTTTCGGTAGCGGGATTCGTCAACCGCAGCAGTTGCAGGCGTATCTTGGCAAGGTTGCTGCGCGCGTTGATAAGGTTCTCCTTTCGCAGCGCCACTTCGGCCTGGGCGGCGGCCAGTTCGGTTTCAGCCAGTTTTCCGATCTGGACTCTTTCGTCGGTTTCCTTCATCTGCTGCTCGGCGAGTTTCAGGGAATCCGTATAGATTTGGATTTGCCGTCCCGCCAGGGCGTAATCCCAGTAAGCAGTTTCCACCGCCGCGACGAGCATCTCGGCGAAGCCTCGCAGTTCATACTCTGATGCCTGCGTATCCAACCGGGCCTGTCTAAGGCGAACCAGGTTGACACGAACCCCCGCGCCGCGCAGAAGGGCCTGGGTAACCGTCAACCCGACGCGAGTCGAGGTGAACGAATCGTCATAGAGCGAAGAGTCCGCAACGTCGGTCGAGACCTCCACGTCAACTGTGGTGCCGGGAGGAAGGAAAACGCCCGCCGAAACACTCCCTGATACAGATTTTTCCACGGTGGAGCCGGGGCGTGAGGCGCCTTCGAACCTGGACCTGTCCTTCGAGATTTCACCACCAACTACCGGATCGAAAACGGCGCGTTCCTTTTGTTCGAAGGTTTGGCTGATCGACGGATTCAACCGCTCCACCGCAAGTTCGCGATTATTGGCAAGGGCAAGAAAAATAGCTTCCTGAACGGTAACTTTCAGCGGGCCGGTAGTTTCGGAAGGCCGGGTGACCACGGGTGGCGTCGGCGGAAGGGGTTCGACCGGCCTTGTCTTCTCGCGGGACATCCCGCCGATGTAATCGTCGTATCGGTCGGGATCGAACCGCCAGCAGGAGACCTGACACGCCGCAAGCGCGAAAATCGTGATGCCTACGAACGCTGTTGTTGTGTTTTTTTCAAACATCGGTGGTCTTTCCTGTCTGTTCTGCGAATCGGATCAGTGTTCCCTCGGCCCGGACGCCATTGCTGGTGAGGCGTCGCTCAAAGATCGAGTACATAACGGGCACAAACACCAGAGTAATCAGCGTTGCGCTTAGCAGTCCTCCGACAACGGCCCGCGCCATAGGCGCCTGCGCCTCGCCACCTTCGCCAAGTCCCAGAGCCAGAGGAACCAGAGCCAAACTGGTGGTCAAGGCCGTCATCAGGATGGGTCGCAGACGGCGGCGACCGGCCTCCTCGACGGCCTCGCGCAGGGGCATTCCCCCCTGCCGCCTGAGCAGATTCACCGTGTCCACCAGCAAGATTGCGTTGTTGACTACGATCCCGCATAGCATGATGCACCCGATGAAGGACTGCACGTTGAACGTCGTTTTAGTAAGGAACAACATCAGGACGACGCCAATGACCGCAAAAGGCACGGAGAACATCACTACGAAGGGATCGCGCAGAGATTCGTACTGGCAGGCCATTACCATATAGACCAGCACGAGCGCCAGGGCGCAACTGAGCAGCAATTCTCTGAAGGACTTTTGTTGTTCCTCGTAGTCGCCGCCGAATACGATGCCGAAGCCCTGTGGAACGGGCACGGAACCAAGCCCCTTGCGGATGTCGGACAGGACCGAGCTCATGTCCCGACCGGTGATGTTCGCCGAGACGGTAACAAGGCGCTGCTGGTCTTTGCGCTCTACCCGCATCGGTCCGCTGCGGGGACGCACCGCCACCACGTTGCGGAGCACCACCGGCTGACCGTCAGCGTTGGCCAGGGTCATGTCCAGCACTTCCCGAAGGTCCATCTTCTCGGCATCCTTGACTTGCACCCGGATCGCGTATTCATCCCCGCCCTCTTTGTAATTACCGGCCAGCGTGCCCGAGAGGATAGTCTGGAGAGCATTGGCAATGTCCGAAACCGACAGTTTCATGTCCGCCGCTTTCTGACGGTCGATGATTACAAGTTCTTCGGGGCTGCCGGTCTCCCGGCTGATCTGCGCGTCGGTAATACCCTCGACGTTAGTAACGACTTTTTTGACCCGTTCTGCCAGCGCATCTGCGACGTCCAGATCATGCCCACGGATTTCAACCTGGATTTTTTCCGTATCGGAAGTACCCATTCGCAGCAGGAACATCCCCTGCCCGGCACGGGTGCGAACGACCACACCGGGGATGTCTCGGAGCCGGAGGCGCAGGTCGGAGGCAATCTGCTCGCTGGAACGGGACCGCTGGGCCTGCGGTTTCAGCGATATTCGCATTCGTCCCGTGTGCCCTCCACCTCCCCGCCAGTGGGAACTGCCCGCGCTGGTAACCATACGATCTATCTCGGGTGCGGACCCCCTGACGATCTTTTCCATGTCCAACAATTTCTCGTCAACTACTTCCACCCGCGTGCCGACTGCCATTTCCGCGCTGACCCTTACCTCTCCCTCGTCGGTGCTTGGCATCAGTTCCACCCCCACCAGCGGGATGAGTGTCAGACTCCCGCCCAGCAGAATGATCGCACAGATGACAACCAGCGCGCGATGGTTCAAGGCGAAGTGCAGCAGATGCTTGTAACCGACTTCCAGCCGTTCAAACAACCCGCCGGTAATCCGGAACGCCCTTTGCGACAGTGTCTTTCGGGAGTTTATGTCGGGCGGGCGGGCGCGAAGAAGCCGCGCCGAAAGCATCGGCACCAGCGTCAGGGCGACGCACAGCGAGCACAAAAGCGAAAAACTCACGACGATGGAAAGCTGTTTGAACATCACCCCGGACATGCCGCGGATGAAAATCAGCGGCAGAACACCGCCAGCGTCGTCAGCGTGCTGGCGATGACGGCAGAGGCTACTTCATCGCTACCCTTGACTGCCGCCGGTTCGGGCAATTCGCCGGCCACTCGAAGGCGATAGATGTTCTCCAGCACGACAATGGCGTTATCGACCAGCATCCCGACGCCAAGCGCCAACCCGCCCAGCGTCATAATGTTCAGCGTGAACCCGCCGAAATACATCAGGGTGAACGTGGCAATGATGGAAACCGGGATAGCCGTTGTGATCACGATCGTGCTGCGAATGTTGCGCAGGAAAAACATAAGCACCAGCACCGCCAGCAACCCGCCGTACAGGGCTGCGTTTCCGACGTTGGTAATCGACCGCTGGATGTACTTCGAGGTGTCGATCATCGGCCTTATGTTAATCTGCGGAAGGTCCTTGTTGATCCCCTCGATTTCTTTCAGCACGGCCTTGGCGACTTCGACGGTGTTCTTGCCTGACTGCTTGGAGACTGACAGTCTTATCCCGGGTTTGCCGTCAATGCGGACGATCCGCGTGATCTTCTGCCACGAGTCCTCCACGTCGGCGACTTCCTTCAGCCGGATCGGAACGCCTTCCCGAACGGCAACCACTGTCTCAGCGACCTGCTCGACGCTGGTGTATTCACCCGGCGTGCGGACGGTTACCTCCAGGTTCCCGCGGTCGATACTCCCTGCCGGGAGGTTCACGTTACCCTCGCGAACCTGCTGGAGAATCACGTCAAGCGGCAGACCGAGGGCCTTAATCTTTCCGGGGTCGAGATTCACGTGAATCTCCCGCTCCAATCCACCCCAGATGTCCAGGGCGGCCACGCCGGGCACGCGCTCGATGCGGTTCTTGACCTGTTCGTCTATGATCCGGCGCATCTGGATCGGGTCCAGCCCACTCGATGCGCCGAGGATGAGCACGGGGAAAGCCGCCAGGTCGAACTTTCGCAGTCTGGGTCGTTCCGCATCGTCCGGCAGGCGCGGGATAACACGGTCCAGACGGTCGCGAATGTCGTTGGCGGCGGCGTCCAGGTCCGTACCCCAGGCAAACATGACGCGGACGTTGCTGCTGCCTTCGGAGGAGACGGAGGTAACTTCTTCCACTCCGGGTACGGCGCTCATCGCCTCCTCGATGGGGCGAGATATGAGTTCTTCGATTTCCTCGGGACTGGCGTTCTCATAGCCGCAGCCGATGCTGATCGTCGGATAGGTGATGTCAGGCATCAGGTCGATTGGAAGCCGCAGAAGCGACACACCCCCCAGGATAATCACGATCAGCACCAGCATGATCGTGAAGACGGGACGATGAACTGAAAATACGGAGACTCTCATCGCATATCTCCCGGCCGGGTTGTCGCCGGCATCTTTTTGTCGCCGTTCGACAGCGTGATGGGAGACCCGTCTTCAAGCAGGTGCTGGCCCATGGTAACAACCTGTCCGGACATCGCGGGTTTAAGCACCTCGGCCAGTTCGGCGCTGACGATTCCTATGGTTACAGGGACGAAATAAGCCTTGTGGGTTTTTACATCGGCCACAAAGACGCCCTGTTTCCCGTTTCGCTTTACCAGCGCCTCGACCGGTACGACCGTGGCGCCCTCGCGCCGGGTGAACTCGATCCTGGCTCGAATGAACATGCCCGGCTTCATAAGCCTGTCGGGATTGGGAACGTCGATCTCCACCCGCCCCTGCCGTGAACTCTCCTTCAGAAGCGGCGCGATGCGAACAATCCGACCGGCGAAGGTTCTTTCCGGATAGGCGTCGGTCGATATGGCAACTTCCTGCCCCGCTTTTGCTTCGGGGTAATCGCGTTCGATTACGTGAATGACGGCAGTGAGCAAATGGTCTTCCAGGATCGAAACAATCGGCTCATTGGCCTTGAGCAAAGCGCCTTCGTCAACGAATCGCTCGCCGATGACCCGCGTTTCATCTCCGGCTTCCCATGAGGCCCGGACCGTTGCATATGACAGTCGTATTTGGGCGGCTTTCAGCGCCGCTTCCTTTTGCGTCACTTGTGCCAGAGCAACCTTGTGTTTTGCATGGCAGGCCTTGAAGTCGGCTTCGGCGGCGTCCAGTTCAGACTCAGACGCCACTTTTTTTTCACGCAGCGACTTAACACGGTCAAACTCCCGCCTGGCGACATCGAATGCGCTGGCGCACGCTTCCACGTTCGCCCCGGCTACCTGTAACTCCGCCTGGGCCTCCTCGACCTGCTGGATATATTCCTCATCATCCAGCCGGGCGATCAGTTGATCCCGCTTGACGGTATCACCCACGTTGACCATGAGTTGTTTTAACCGACCTCCGATCTTCGGCGCTACGAGGAACTGCGATTTCGGCAGGAGAGAACCCGTAAAGGACCCGATGTCCCTGATCGATGTCTTTTGGACCGGCGCCACCTCAACCGCGACAGAGGGGATTCCCTGCCGCTTCTGCTGAGAATCTCCAGATGACGCCAGCCGGCGACGAATCGCCCAACCCATCAAGGCGACAATCCCCAACATAATCAGTACGATCAGGAATTTCTTCATGGCTTGGTATTCCTTACTGCGATTCCTTATTCGTCATTTGTCCTAAAGTTCGGCGTTTCTGTTCCCATGATAAAATAGATCGATAACCAACTCAAACGGTCCGGTTGACTCAGGCGGGTCCGTGAGCCTTCTCGCCGGGGTCCGCAGCATCATCAGTAGGAAAATCGCCGGAGCCTCGGCTTAAATGTCGCTGCGAATTTCGCCCTCCGAAATCCCGGCTGGGATAATTATCGCGACGACTGAAGGCAGATTTTTTCGCTGTTCAATCCATCATTCACTGATATATCCCTTTGCGTCATAGCCTCAATTTCCTGATTATTTCATCGACTACTGAATAGAACTGACCAGTCAGTACTATATTGCATGTTAATGCAGATTTCGTACGAATTTTTCTGATGAGCGGTAACTACGTCCGCCGCCAAGACCTGCCTGTCCTGGAAACCGAAAATTCGGAGTATGTCGAGACAAAAGGCCCGTCTTTGCTGGTCGAAAACGGAGGTGATTTCGACCACGGTTACACTTGCTCCATCAGAGTCAACCCAGAAGATGACCCCCCTGTTTTTGCCGGCCGTCGCCGCACATGTCCCCTCTACCCCAAGGACGCGAACGCAAACCTTTGGGGCCGAATGATGATATGCTTCTGCGTTCAGCCCGGTATCTGTTACGTCCCTTTCCAGGTTGCTCTTGCTGCCTATCGAATCGGCAAAAAGGCCTATTTTTTTACCACCTCAACCACAGTCCTTGAGACAGTTACAAATACAGCGGATATCATAAAATATTGATGGACCCGGTATTCACCGCGTGAAAATAAAGGCCGAAACAATACCTCTTCGCATTTGCTGTTAGAAGTGGTGTACCGGCGAATGTTTTTGTACCATGCTTGGCCACAATGGGAAAGGATTGAAAATGCCCCTAACGATAAAAGCAAGCTCGCTGTTGTCAGCGTTGGCTTCTTTGATTTTGGCCTGGCCTGCGGTTGGTTCCGCAGCCGATGAGGCCAAGGTGACCAATATCGCCCCTAATCCGGGAGCGGAAAAAGGTCAAGCCGGAAAACTGCCGGAAGGCTGGTCGCATTACCGGAACACCCCCGCCAAGGCGGGAATTACCGAAAAAGTCCGCCATGGCGGCAAACGCAGCGCATATCTGAAGGTTACAGGTTTCGGAAAAGACGGCTGCGCATACACGGGAATAACTGTGGGCCGGACCGACTGTATCAAGGGTCCCAAAGCTATTTCCGTCAAGCCCAACACCAAATACTATTTTTCGTTCTTCATCAAAGGCGAGGGCTTTGCAGGTAAGATCATCGTCAAACCGTGTGGGTTCAAATCCAACGGTGGCAGCGTGGACCAGGACATCCCAGGCATAGAAGTGATTCCAAAAACCGGATGGCTTCGGCACATGGGTTCGTTCATCACCGGCGCGGAGACCGAACAGGTAGTGTTAATGTTTCATGTTTCCGGCCTTAAAAACCGTGATGTCAAATTGGGCGCGGTCTTCTATATCGATGATGTGTGCTTCGGCATCAATGAGTCCGACGCCAAGATGGAGTTATTGGGTTGGCGGGGTGAAGCGATGGCTAAGGACCTCTGGATGATACCCGATAACTTCGCCAGGAAGATTAGGCACATTAGCGACGAAGAATTGTTCGAAGCGATGGACCTGACCAGACCTGGGATGGAAGACATCAGCAAGGCCGTCAAATCCCGCGACTATACGGCGGCTTACCGCGCCTGGGCCGCTTATTGGGAACGAATGCATCAGGAAAAACCCACTCCCCCTGCCACACAGGAAAGTCCAGGCGAAAGTCGCTTCGACCTCGCCGCTGCGAT
>JAXHSV010000133.1:0-8603 GCA_034190305.1 Planctomycetota bacterium
ACCGTAACCTACAACGTCGCCCAGGCAGATAATCTCTTTAATCTGCCTGGTGGAAATGTCGTCCAGAACCGCTGTCAGCGCCTCGAGGTTGCTGTGGACATCGCTTATAACGGCTATTGGTTCCATTTGTTGTTCTTTCGGGTACTATAGATATACTATGCTATGTCCTCGGAGAGTACCTTGTCAAACGGGCTTTGTTGTTGAAGGTAAGATTCACCGTCGCCGCACCGGCGACTGTTAAAGACGGATACCGGATACGGAGTTTTAGATGCTTGATGCTATGATCTTTGATTTCGACGGCGTGGTGGTGGATTCCGAACCGATCCACCTGGCATGTTTTCGCGATGTCCTTGCCGGATGTGGCATCGAACTGGCCAGCGAAGACTACTACGAAAAGTACCTGGGCTTCGACGACCACGACTGTTTCCAGGCAGTGATGGTCGATAACGGACGCCGAGTTGATGAGCGTCAAATCGCCGAAATGACGGGTCAGAAGACGCTTCTGGTTCAAAAGGCCTTCGCCGAGTCGATCCGCCCGCTGCCAGGAGCGATTGAACTGATGCGAGCCGCCCGGTCAGCCGGGGCGGCTTTGGGAATCTGCTCGGGCGCACTGCGAAAGGAGATTCTCCTGGCGGGAAGAACCGTCGGAGCCGTCGAACTGGTCGATGTGGTGGTCGCAGCCGAAGACGTCCGGGCCGGAAAACCCGACCCGGAAGGATACATCCTGGCGTTGAAATTGCTGAACGAGAAAAAGGTGAGACTTCGTTCCGCTACGTCCCCGCCTGTACGAATTTGTCCTTCCGGCGTCTGGGTCGTCGAGGATTCCCCCGCCGGCGTCCAGGCAGGCAAAAACGCGGGAATGAGCGTCCTTGCCGTTACCAACTCCTACAGCCACGCTGCACTGACCGACGCCGACCGAGTCGTTAATTCGCTGACCGAAATAACACCGGCGGATCTGTAGATGGATTTACGTACTCCAAATCTAAGCGGTCTCAGGTAAGTCCTTGGGGGTGGCACAGCCTTTCCAGGCTGTGTCGTCGTGAAGAACAGGCAAGAATGCCTGTTCCACCATGCAGAACTTATGTAAGACCGCTTAGATCAACAACCTTTAAGTTAAATCGATGGATGATTTTTCGTTTGGGCGTTTTTTTGAGACCATTAATTTTTTACACCGCTTGGAGAACAGGCATATCATCCCAGGTACGGTTATCCAACATTCGCCCCGCCTTTTTCTTGTTTATACCACCCCACTGTTTGAAGAAAAACGGCACATCCGCTTCTTCGCACTGGTCGCGTATGTCGAGTACCCATGATTCATTCATCGGTCTGGCATGTGGGCCGGACTCGCCGCCAACGATAACCCAATCGATACCGGACAAGTCCAGATCAGGCAATGCTCCCAGCAGTGGTTCCAGGGAGAGGAATTTTACGGCGGCGCCGGTTCGGCGAAGATCGTCAATCCTGTAAGTGTAGTCAGCGTTTTCCACGCTGACACCCATCCAGATGTTTTTCGTCCACGATAATTGGGAGTCCAGCGATAGCAAATTTTCAGACCTCTTGGTAAGCACCTGAAAAACATGGCGGCGGGCGAGAGTCATAACGTTAAAAACTCGCAGGATAAAATCCGTTGGAACATCTTCATGGAACAAGTCGCTCATGGAGTTGACAAAAATAACCTGTTGCCTCTTCCATCGAAGAGGCAACTCGAGTGCATTTTCATGAACGGTCAGTTTGAAACCATTAACGTAGTTGGGTTGCCCCATTGCCTGAAGCCTGTAGGCCATACGTTCAGCATAGCAGTTCATGCAGCCCGGGCTGACCTTGGTGCAGCCCGTTACAGGGTTCCATGTGGATTCCGTCCATTCAATAGAAGTTTTAGTCGCCATGCTCTTTTTCCTTCAGTATGTGCTGGGCAATCCTTTTTGCAATCTCTCCTCCGCGTCCGGGATTCCCCGCTGCGAAGTGCAATTGGAATATAGGATTCCCAGTGGAGTTGGAGAGCACCCGAGGATTATCCGCCACTTTTGCAAAGACCGTCTTCAATTTATCCTGATAATACTTCGATATCGTTTCAAAGGTGCAATCCTTGGAAATCTCCTTATTCTCGCCCAAAAGCCCACGCGAAACCCGTTCCTTGTAAAATATGTCAAACCAGTCATCAGAACCGAACATGCGGTTTAATCGAGATCGCCAAGATGGGGGAATCATGGCAGGATCTTTCGTCAGAAGTCTATTTACACCAACACCCAAAGGGAACGTGATCCACACATCGATTGCCTGGGTTTTGGCAACGGCTTCCATTGTTACCCAGTCAATTTGCATTCCGAACGGATCGAGAAAAAGTACCGCTCGCCATTCTCTCCAATCACATTTTTCGCACCAATCCTGAATGTATTCGTTTGCGTCACCATTATACAATTCGATGGCGTCAGCATGAGCAGGAAAATCGTTTTTGAGTTTTTCCAACTCGGCAAATCGACGTCTGTGTTTTTCGATAAAAACATACCGGGAAAATGCGGGTTTTGCCTGGAGGGCAATGCGAGCTGATCCGTCCAAGAATTTCTGCGGATCTTCCTGAGCCAATTCCTCAAAGGGCAGCAACGTTTGCCCTTCTATATTCTCCTTCAATTCCCTGTAGCCCGTGCCTGCAAACGCATCGATATAGGCCAAACTAAAGGTCGTATTCTTCAGCGCAGTTGTGTACGCGTGGAGATATTCTTTGAGCATTGTCAGCTTCTGCTCTGTCCAGTCGCCTCCAAACATTTGCATCTGCGTTGCCGCCATAACAATATTTCCGCTTTACTATCCTTCCGGTTTGGTTGTTTCAGCCGGTTTTGTAGTGGCCGCGGGCAGTTTGATTTTCACGGTCCTGCCTCGTGTCATGCGCTTGACCAGCAGTTGCATTTCGACCTGGTCGGCGATGAGTTTTTCAAATTCGCCGACATTGGCGATTTCTTTTCCGTTGACGTGCGTGATAATTTCATATGGTTTCAGGCCCGACACGGAGGCTTTGGAACCCGGTTCGATCTTCGAGATAATCACGCCTGCGTCTCCGGGCTTCTTCTGAAAGTATCGTTGCAGTTCATAGGTGAGATTTCTCACGGTCAGGCCCAGCGGTTCGGACTTATGCCGCTTTGCGGTGTCGTAATGCGGCGGGCTGACGATGACTTCGAAGTCCTTGGAGACGGATTTACCGTCACTGAAGAACTCTGCCTTGTATTTTTTCCCGAACCCCAGGTCTGTCAAGGCCCGCGTCAGGAAGTTTTCCCTTCCGGGCCAGGGTCTGGGGATTTGGTCGTAGTATTGCTCGGGAACCTGGTCAAGGCGTTCCCATGGGAATGTTCTCCCGGCGAAGCCACTGGATTCCACCTGCACATCTATTGGCTTGGGCTGGTCCTCGGCGTGTATTCGCAGCAGGACGGCCCCGGCTTTGATACCCGCCTTATCGGCCGGGCTTCCGGGATAAACGTATGAAACCAGCGCGCCGGTCTGCCCGTCGTTTGTAAGGTCGGAAACGTTGTTAATCCTCGCCAGTTCCTTATTGAGTCCCTGGAGTTCCACGCCCATCCATGCCAGTCGGCTTTCTTCTTCCTCTGTCAGCGGGACGTTTGCCTTATCTATGTTTTTATCCAGGTCAGCGAGGACTTCGGACAGGTAGGGTGCAGCCGTCAGCAAGGAGTCGCTTGATCCCCACCGCTCCTTAACCGAAACCTTTTCCCGCCTTGCCACCGGCATCGCCACCAAACCCCCGTCAATGTCGAAAAAGAATGAGTCACGGTCGCTCCAATTTACATCCGGATACATATGCCGCTTCCATCCGAGGTCGTACGAGGTAATCCGGTTGTGGGAGAAGTATGCTACGCGTTTTTTCCCCTGGATGATAATCTTAGCCGACAGCAGGAGTTGATTTCGGTACTTACGCGTGTCTTTTATCGAGAGCGTTACCTCGCCGGTCAGCGGCTTTTCCAGCGCGGCGATGAACCCGCCGTAATCCTTCAGCGTGCATTTGAATTTCGCGTTGACCGGCTCGGCGGTTTCCGATGAATGCACCGTAATCCGCTCCAGCCGGGCGGTTATCTTCGGCGGCATGTTGGACAGCACGAGAATTTCGTCTTTATTCGTCAAAACACCGGTTGTGTTCTGTTCTGTCTGGTTTTCTTCCGATCTGCGATCATAGTAATCGCGAACGGTTTTTTTCTTGGGGCTTCGGAAGTTCAGCGTTACCCGCAGGAGGTTTTTCCCGGTTGATTCTTCAAGGTCAGCCAGGGCTTTTTTCATTTCCTCCGCCTGGATTGCAGGCCAATTCAACGGGGAACCTTTCCATGAATCGTCGATTGGCCACTCGCTTCCCATGGAAACGCCGACGGCCTTGCCTTCTTTGTCCACAATGAGGCAGTCCGATGGTCCGGCGCGGTACTGGCGGTTCGTCTCCGTGACGTACACCGACGAAAGTTTCAGCGGCCAGAGACGTTTAGTCAGCGTCGTGCCGTAGCGACCGTAATGAACGGCTATATAAGGCTCCTCGGCGTCGGCGGCGAAGACTATTGGCTTGGCGCCTTTGAGAGGCTCGGACAGTTCCAGCAGCATCGCCCGGCGGTCCTTCATATAAGCCTTCGGAACGGCTTGGACCTGCCGACCACCGAAACTGACGAACAACCTCTTGATAAAACGGGGATGCGTGATAATGTCGCCGGTAAGGACGATCTTCGGCGACAGAAGAAACCCCGTCTGCTCCAAGGCTCTCTCTTGCCGAATGGCAAGTTCGCCGCCGGGAGGGGCCTCGCCTTTGTCGAACTTTACCGTCCACTCCACGCGCAAAAGTGAAGCCGAAACGATATTGGCTATCCTGACCTGCTCGGCAGGTTCGATCTGTTTTTCTTCATCCTGTTCATTTTCATCCGCCAAAACCGGGCACGCCAGCAATATCACCAGCAACATCGAAATGAAAATCCGCTTGTCCATGTCCCATTCTCCTGTCTTTGTTTTTTGTTTCTGTTCTTCAATTGGAAATTGAAAATCGGAAGTTGTTTATTCTTTCTCAAAATCGCGGGCGAAGTCCAGAACGACCTGGCACATCAATCCGTTTCTCAAAAGGGTAAAGACGATACGGTGTTTCTTTTTTATCTCTTTCAATGCAGCCTTGTGAATCTTCCCTACGTCTTCCAGTGTTACCACTTCCTTACCGTCGATTTTCAGGACGATGTCCTGTGTTTGCAGGCCCGCATTGCTTGCGTTTCCGGGGTACTTGACACCATAGATGAAGACACCCTTTTTACGATGGAAGTACAGGTCGGGGTTGTCGAACTGGTTGATTGCCTTGACGGTAAGGTCCCATCGCGGGCAATCAAGTTCTTCGCCTTCGACTTTTCCTTTTGTGCGCGGGGTCAGCATAACGGTGACATTTTCCCCTTTCCGCAGCAGTTCTACCTGAACCGGCTCGTCCTTCGCCAACAGGCCCAGACCTCTGCGGACGAGGGGGAGGGCTTCTTCGGTCGGTGCATTGACCGGTTTGCCGGCGACCTTGAGGATTCGGTCTCTGGCGAGAATACCTGCGCGTCTGGCGGGGCTTTCCGGGTCGGTCTCTGCCACGATGACGCCTTCGGCGCCCTCGAAGTACATGTTGCGGTTGAAATCCCTCAGCGGCTGGAGTTGCAGGCCTGTCCACGACCAGTTGACCTTTTTGAACTCGCGCAACTGCGGGAGGATGTAGGCGATGGTCTCGGCGGGAACGGCGAATCCCATGTCCCCGCCGATCATCGCCGCCAGTGTATTGATGCCGATAATCTCACCGCGCGTGTTGACCAGAGGCCCACCGGAGTTTCCCGGACAAATGGCGGCATCAGTCTGAAGCCACAGGCTGTATTCGCTGTGACTAGGCAGAAACCGATGTGTACACGAGATAATCCCGATGGAGACCGACCGGCTCAGCCCCCACGGCGCGCCCATTGCCATGACGAAGTCGCCCTCTTTCAGCGTCGTCGAATCGCCCAGTATCGCGTGCGGTAATCCGCCGGCGTCGTCGGTATCCGGTTTTTCGGCATCGGCGTCGGTATTCGGTTTGTCGGGCTTATCCGGCAACTTCAGTTGCACAAGCGCCAGATCGGTGTCTTTGTCGGAACCGACGACCTTTGCATCCATCGACCTGCCGTCAAACAGCAGGCAGCGGACCTCGACGGCCTTATCCACCACGTGCCAGTTGGTCAGAATTTCACCTTCCGGCGAGATGAGCACGCCGCTGCCGGAAACCTCCTCGGTGATCTTCTTGCCCCTTTCGTGGCTTTCCTTGAGACACTTTATGAAAACCACCGCGGGGAAGACCTTGTCCTTGGCGTCTTTGACGACCTTGCGGAAATCCAGCCTCGCCAGACCGGCGTTTGCGCCGGCCTCCAGACCGCTGTCCGGCTCCCGGCAACCCAGGCTGATCAACAGCACAACCAAAAGCACGCTCAAGCAATATCTTTTCATGACGTTGATACTCCTTATATAAGTACACTTACCGCCCTTTCCCTGATTGAGGATATAAAATCATACACCGCCGCAGGGAAAATATCGAATGATTGTTTTCGGAAATCGAGGGGCCAGCCAATCCCGATGCTGAGACCTGAAAATCAAGCAGGCCGGTGGAAAAGTCCGCACCAACGCCCAAGAAATCCAAATACTCGTGCCAGATCAGCAGGTGTCACAGTTAAGGCAACGGAAGGGTAACGGATGTAAAGGAATGTATTTATGAGACACAAAGGAATTCTTCCTTGAATTCTCACATCCCAATGTTTATGTTTTTCTATATCTTTCTCTCATACATATGCAGGGCTATTGGACAGGGGATAAGACGTGCCGAAACAAACGGGCCTACAAGGTATAATTAAGCATCGCCTCCAACTTATTCGTGATCTTGAGAAAACTCTCGGCCAGGGGCATCGGATCTTGACTTATGTTCTGATGGGGCGACAGATCGATGGTACGGATCATGTACGAGGTGCCGGAATGGGGCAAGATGCGATTCGGTTGATGTATGACCACTTGTTAAAGTTACGAGGGAATCTCAAAAAGGAATCTCTAAAGGTAGATATCTTCATTGTGAGCAACGGCGGGGATACCGCCGTCCCTTGGCGTATCGCCAGTATGATCCGAGAGATTGCTGGCGAGTTCAACGTTCTTGTACCCTATAACGCTATGAGCGCAGCAACTCTCCTCTGCTTAGGTGCAGACAATATTTTTATGGGTCCGAAAGGCGAGCTGGGCCCCGTTGATCCCACTTTACATAACCATCCACTGCTGCCGGAATCGGCGGACCATAAGAAGGTTCCGGTTAGCGTAGAAGACGTAACAAGTTTCATTGACTTCGTTAAGAATAAATTCGGTGTTCAGCACGAAGATGAATTGGTTCACGCGCTTGATTCGCTTACGAACCAAGTGCCTGCAATTCTCGTCGGAATGGTAAATCGACAACACTCTTACATAAGAATGGTCGGGGAACGTCTTTTGGAATTGCGGAAGGAAAAGAGCGCTCCTGAAACCAGAAAGTGGATTATCGAGAGTCTGGTCGAAGGGGTTACTTTTCACGGACACGCCATCAGTCGGCAGGAAGCTCAAAAGAAGTTGCGCTTGCATGTGGTTCAGGATCACAAAAAGCAAAAGGAACTTGAAAAGAGAATGTGGGATCTGTATTTGGCATACGAAAAGGACTTCAAGGTAAGGGATAGTATCAGACTTCAGGATTACCTGAAGGGAGATCTATTCGCCGTTGAAACAGGCGATATTTCGCTTGGTGCAATTGAATCGCATGCCCATTCTGATTTATTTAACTACCGATTCAAGGTCAAGAGAAAAACGAAGATTGTTCCCGATCTTAAAATGCAATTCCAACTGCCGCCAGGCTTCGATCCCGAGACAACCACTCCAGAAAAGTTGCAGAAGATACTTAAGCACTTAGCGGACCGGATAGGCCCTGCCGCTAAGGAAGCCGTAATCCAACAGATTTACACGCACGAAATTGAGTGGAATCCAAGCAAGGCCAAGTGGGACCGAATCAAGTAGCCGAGGAAATAACGATCTCGTCCCACGCCTGGGAATCCTTAGGCCATTCAAAGACTTCGGGCTCAGCCTCTTCCTCGGGACTTTCGACGATTGGTTCACCAGGAACGATGAACACATTAAAATCCAACACACGAATGTCCTCAGCCGAGTTAGTTTCTATCTCAACGCCCAATGGACTACCCTTCTTGACTTGATCAATCCCTTTCTTACGATGTGCATGTCTTTTTACCATGATTACCACCCATCTCGCAAGTCTGTTTTTCGTAAAAGCCTGTTACTTTATCGTCAGGCTCACAATTTGGCTTTAGCTGTTGTCTTGAAAGAACTTATGACACAACGGCTACTAGTCGTTTAAACGAATATGAAAAAAATCTAATTTTTTTCCTGACCAATGGAATATTCTAATACGTTAGCTTCATGTACCAGTTTTCTCCTAATACTTAATACTTCATACGTCGCACGCCGATCTTTGGCCTCATTCTGTTGACGAAGAAATATCGCAGAGCGTCGATGAAATGGTCCGGACCGTCTTTTACAGGCCAGACCGACAGGCCTGTAAAAGACGG
>JAXHSV010000134.1:0-8556 GCA_034190305.1 Planctomycetota bacterium
CGTCCTGCGAACCCTGGTGGTTATCATTCTGGTCGGGCTGCTCGCCAGACCAACGCTGACGCGTAAGAACGAACATCTGACAGTCATTACGGTCCTTGACCGCAGCCAATCCATCCCTCATAAGTTGCTTTCCAGCGCGCGTCAGTTCCTCTCCGACGCCCTGACCGGCGGACAAGCCGGCGACCTGTCAGCCGTCGTCGATGTGGCTGAGGTTCCGAGCATTTCGAGGCTGCCGAGTTCCGACCCGAGCATCCGCGAACGTAACACTACGCTGACGGGACGACAGAGCAACCTCGCCGACGGTGTACAGATGGCGATGGCTATCGCCCCGCCGGATACAGCCGCGAAAATCCTGCTGGTAAGCGACGGGAACGAAACCGAAGGAGACCTTGTCGAAGCCGCTCGAATCGCCGCTGCAAACAGCATACCCATAGACGTCCTGGCGATTCGGTACACCCACAGTCGGGAAGTGGTTTTCAAGCGACTTGCCGCTCCGATTAAGGCCCGAAGCGGACAGACCGTAACGCTGCGATTCATTCTTCACAGCACGGCTCGCGCCGAAGGCAGGCTGAAACTGACCGTTAACGGCAAGGCTGTCGATCTCGACCCGGACTCGCCGGACCTGACCGTGCCCGTCGAACTGAAACCCGGAACAAATGTCAAGACGGTCTCCATGCCTGTGGGGATGCGCGGCATGCACGAATTCGAGGCAGAGTTTATCCCCGACGACCCGGCCGCCGACGGTATCGTCCGGAACAACCGCGCAAGTGCGATGACATTCGTCGCAGGAAAGGGATATGTCCTGATTCTCGACGGGGACGGAAAGGCGGGGGCGTCGCTGGTTGGGGCGCTGCAAAACGCCGGTATCGAAGCGAAATATACTCACGCCGACAACCTTCCTGACAATCTGGCCAGGTTGATGGAAATTGACGCTGTCGTTCTGTCCGATACCGACAACAGCCTGTTGACCTTCCAGCAGCAGGAGATGCTCTGCCGGTACGTAACGGAACTCGGCGGCGGGCTGGTGATGACCGGCGGTCCTGCGTCCTTCGGCGCTGGTGGGTGGATCGGCTCGCCGGTGGCGAAAATCCTCCCGCTCGACCTGGACCCACCGCAGAAAAAACAGATGCCCAAGGGCGCGCTGGTGCTGATTATGCACGCCTGCGAGATGCCCAGAGGAAACTTCTGGGGCAAGAATGTAGCCATTGCCGCCGTCAATTCGCTCAGCCGGCGCGACCTGGTAGGCGTGCTGGACTATAAATGGGGCCCGGGCAATGCAAACTGGGTTTTCCCCCTGGGGATCGCCGGGGATAAAAATGCAGTAACAGCCGCCATTAAGAAGATGGAAATGGGCGACATGCCCGACTTCGCCGCCCCGATGCAGGCTGCCTATAAGCAGCTCCTTACCTGTAATGCCGGGCAGAAACACATCATTATAATCAGCGACGGCGATCCCGCCCCGCCAAGCCGACAGCTGCTCAACAACATGAGAAAGGCCGGCATCACATGTACGGGCATAGGCGTTTTTCCACATTCGTCCGCCGACGTCCAAAGCCTCCAGCGAATCGCCAAGGTTACCGGCGGACGGTTCTACAACGTCAAGAATCCCAACACACTGCCGCAGATTTTTATCAAGGAAGCGCAGGTCGTCAGCCGGTCGCTGATCGTCGAGGAAACCTTCGCTCCTAAAATAACCTTCTCGATCAGCGAGATACTAAAAAGTGTTGACGCTTCACTTCCGAGCCTGGACGGATACGTCCTTACCGGACCGAAGGGCGGACTGACGCAGTTGGTCCTTACAGGACCCGGAGGCGACCCGCTGCTTGCAACGGGACAGGCCGGTCTGGGGCGATGCGCCGCTTTTACTTCATCTGCCGACAGCAGATGGGCGTCGCAGTGGTTGAAATGGGGCGGGTTCGAGCGGTTCTGGGAACAGACCGTCCGGTGGGTCAGCAAGTCGTCCCAGCCGGCGGATTGCGAAATCTTCGCCGACGTTAACGGGCGGGACGTAACGATTACCATCGAATCAGTCGATGCCGAAGGTAAATTCGTCCGCTTTTCCGACATTACAGGCCAGGTTATCGCGCCGGACATGTCCGCTAAAACCCTTGCTATCTCACAGGTCGGTCCGGGACGATACAGGGCGGGCTTTCGCTCTTCCAGCGACGGCAGCCATTTGATTACCGTCCGATACGTCAGATCGGACGGGAAAGGCAAACCGGGCCTGATCCAAAGCGCGGTAACTATTCCCTACGCACCTGAATACCGCGATCTGTCGGACAACTTTGCCTTGTTGTCCGAGGTTGCCCGTATGACCGGCGGGAGGATGATCGGAGGATCGTCCAGGGACGCCAAACTCTTCGACCGAACCGGCGTGAAGTTCCCGCTGTCAGCCACGCCGCTGACCATGCCACTGATGCTTATCTGGCTGGGGCTGTTCCTGCTGGATGTGGCGGTCCGGCGGATCGCCATAGACGTTCGCTCACTTGCCAGGCGGGCATGGGCGGCGATACCGTCGTGGCGGCCAAGTAAAGAGGCGGGAACCACGCTGGATCGCCTGAAACTCAGACGACAGAAATTAAAGGAGCAACTGGCGGGCCGAAAAAAAGATGCTGCGGCGTCGAGGAAATACGAAGCCGGCGGAAAAACCGGCGAAGGCGAGTTGCCGATGTCCAAAACCGCCCCGCCGAAGCCTAAACCGGAAGAGACGCCCGAAGAACCGAAAAAACCGGAACCGGAAGAAACGCATCTTCAGCAACTGCTGAAGGCGAAAAGGCAAGCGAAGGATCGATTTGAGAAATAAGCAATCAGCTTTCAACGACCAGCAGTCAATAACAGACTGCTGATTGCTGAACGCTGACTGCTGAACGCTGAATGCTGACTGCTGAACGCTGACCGCTATTTTGGGAGATAATTGAAATGACAGAGAAACCTTTGGATGTGGAAACCAAATGCCGCGAATTCCTGCAGATGTTCGAGTCGCTGCGAAGCGAGATCGCCAAGGTCATCGTCGGGCACGCCGATATTATCGAAGGCGTGCTTGTCAGCCTGTTCTGTGGCGGGCACGTGCTGCTGGAGGGCGTTCCGGGGCTGGGGAAAACGCTGTTGGTGCGGACGCTGAGTTCGGCCCTGTCGCTGAAGTTCCGGCGGATACAGTTCACGCCCGACCTGATGCCCGCCGACATCATCGGAACGAACATCGTTATGGAAGACAAGTCCACCGGAAGACGGACGTTCCAGTTTCAACACGGACCGATTTTCGGGCAGATAATCCTGGCCGACGAAATCAACCGCGCCACTCCCAAGACGCAGTCGGCCATGCTCGAAGCCATGCAGGAACACTCCGTTACAAGCGGCGGGACGCTCTTCAAACTTCCCGAACCGTTCCTGGTGCTGGCGACGCAGAACCCCATCGAGCAGGAAGGAACCTACCCTCTTCCCGAGGCGCAACTTGACCGGTTTTTCTTCAAACTGCTTGTCCCTTACAGCGACCGCGACGAGTTGCGGGAGATTCTTGAACGAACCACCGCCGGGCGCGACCCGCATGCCGACGCCATCGTTAATGCCGAGCAGATTATCGCCGCCCAGTCTCTCGTCCGAGGCGTAGCCGTCGCGCCGCACGTGCAGGACTACGCCATCCGCCTGACACTGGCGACGCATCCGGACGGCGAATTCGCCGTGGATATGACCAACCGGTTCGTCCGTTTCGGCGCATCGCCCCGTGGAGCTCAGGCGGTGGTCCTTGCCGCCAAGGTCCGGGCAATGATGGCTGAACGATACCACGTCAGTTACGCCGACATCGCCGCTTCGGTCCTCCCGGCGATGAGACACCGCATCATCCTGAACTTTGAGGGCCAGGCCGAAGGTGTTACAAACGACGACGTACTGAAGGAAATCCTCGAAATGACGCCAAAAACGGATGAGAAAATCAACGTCCAATGAGCCGAACATTGCAAAAATCACGGAACCGACTGACCGAACTGCTGGATGCCGATTTCATGGCCCGGCTTGATTCGCTCGACGTGCTTAGCCGGAAAATCCTACAGGGGAAAATGCAGGGCGAGCGACGGTCGAAGCGGCGCGGCCAGAGCGTTGAATTCGCCGACCATCGCCCCTATGTCGCCGGAGACGACCTGCGATTCATCGACTGGAACATCTACGGCCGGCTTGAACAACTGTTCCTGAAACTCTTCCTGGAAGAGCAGGACCTGACCGTCCATATCCTCATGGATTGCAGCAACTCGGTGAGTCTGGGCGAACCGTCAAAAGAACGTTTCATAAAGAAAATGGCGGCTGCATTGAGTTACGTCGGGCTGGTCAACAACAACCGCGTAACCGTCTCATCCTTCGCCGACGGCCTGACGGGCCAGTTGCCCAACATGCGCGGTCGGCATTACCTGCGGCAGTTGGCGGAGTTCCTGCTGAGTCCAAACTCGTCGGGGCAGGGGCCGTCCCGCTTCGACGACGCCTGCCGGCAACTTATCAGCGGGAGAATCGGATCAGGCGTGATGATCGTCATGTCGGATTTCCTGCTGAAGGAAGGTTACGATTCCGGCCTGCGCCGCCTGATAGGCAGGCGGTACGACTTGTACGTCATACAAATACTCAGCCCTCAGGAACTAACGCCCGACCTCGCCGGAGATTTGAGCCTTATCGACACCGAGGACGGCGACGTTGCCGAAGTTACCGTCAGCGCCGCGCTTCTGGAATACTACAAGCGCAACCTTTCAGCCTACTGTAACGAGATAAAGACATTCTGCACACAGCGGGGCGCGACGTATGTGCTCGCAAACTCAGCCGACGGCGTCGAACCGCTCATGCTGAATTATCTGAGGAGAATAGGATTGTTGAGATAACGAGAAAGCGTTCAGCGTTCAGCAATCAGCATTCAGCGAACAACAGACAGAAGGAGAATTAAGTTGAAGGATTTCAGGAACCTTACTGTTTGGCAAAAAGGTCATCAACTGACTTTAGCGATTTACAAAGCCTCCAGGGCGTTCCCAAAGGAGGAGTTATACGGATTGACAAGTCAGATTCGGCGATCGGGTGCTTCCATACCCGCCAATATAGCCGAAGGTTGCGGAAGAAACGGCGACCGGGAACTCGCCCGCTTCCTTCAGTTGGCAATGGGTTCGGCGAGTGAAGTTGAATACCATTTGCTGCTTGCTCGCGATCTGGGAATCGTACCAGAGCGTGATTATGAACAACTTAACAGCGAGGTTGTCGAGGTCAAACGAATGCTCACAGCATTAATTAAAAAGACAAGGCCTGAACGCTGATTGCTGACCGCTGATTGCTGACCGCTGATTGCTAAAAGGGTTTCTAACATGCAATGGCTGACGCCGATTACGGGTTTGATTGCTGCCGGAGCGGCCGTTCCGCTGCTGGTGCTTCTGTATTTCCTGAAATTGAAGCGGCGCGACGAATTTGTCTCCAGCACGCTTCTGTGGAAGCGGGCTGTGCAGGACCTTCAGGTCAACGCGCCGTTCCAGAAGTTGCGGAGGAATATACTGCTGCTGCTGCAACTTCTGGCGCTGTCGGCGGTCCTTTTCGCCCTGGCTGGGCCTATATTGTCCCTGACAGCCGGAGCGGGGCGAAGGTACGTCCTGCTGATAGACCGATCCGCCAGTATGAGCGCTCGGGATGAAAAGACCGGACGTCTGTCCCAAGCCAAAAAGCAGGCCCGGAAGATAGTCGAATCACTCCGCGGAAGGACGACTTTCTCGCTTCAGGATACCTCCGACCAGGCTATGGTCGTCGCATTCGACTCACACGCCAGGGTGATGTGCAATTTCACCTCGGACAAGCGTCAACTGGCTGCGGCGATAGATTCGATTCAGCCGACCGACGGTAAATCCTCGCTCACCGAAGCCGTTACCGTCGCCCAGGCCTTCGCACAGTCGCCGGGCGAAGACGCCAATAACCGATCCGCCGAAACACCCGCGACCCTGGAACTGTTCAGCGACGGGCGAATCGGCGACCTGGAGCAGATACTCCTTAGCGCCGGAGACTTGAACTTTCACTGCATCGGCCAATCGGCTGAAAACATCGCCGTAACCGCTCTTCAGGCCAGGCGGTCTTACGAATTGCCCGAACAGGTCGATGTCTTCGCTGCGGTGTCGAATTCCGGCCCGAAAGCGGTGAGGGCTGACGTGCAACTCAGCGTGGACGGAAACGTCCGTGCGGTGCGATCCGTAATGGTTCCGCCAAAGGCGCCCGGAGATGCTCAAAAACCATTGTCAGGCGGGAAGGTGTCGATATCATTCACGCTCAATCACGCCGGGGCGGGCGTGATCGAAGTCAGGCAACTCCGACCCGACCTGCTGGAGTGCGACGATGCAGCCTGGGCCGTACTGGCCCCACCGAAGAAACTCTCCCTGCTGCTGGTTACTAAAGGCAACTCCGTATTGTCTTCTGCGTTGAAGTCCTGCTCGCCTGCGCGTATGGACGTTCGCACACCGGACCAATTCGATGCGATGGACCACGCAGCCATGAGCGCCGCTGCGATCTACGACGTAATCGTTCTGGACAATTATGTCCCAGCCGCCTTGCCGAGAGGTCGGTATCTGATCTTCGGTCACCCGCCGCGGGAAATAGGCGTTGAAGTGAAAGAGCAACTCAAAAACCAGGTCGTTGTTGATTGGCGACAGAGGCATCCGGTGCTGCAATTTGTCGTTCTGGGCAATCTGTTCGCCTCGAAATGCCGGCGGATGTCGCTTCCGAGGAACGCCGAAGTCCTGGCCGAATTTACCGAAACGCCGGCCATAGCAATCGTGCGAAAAGGCGGTAGTGCGATGCTGCTCGTCGGTTTCGACGCAATGGAAACGAACTGGCCTTTCGAACCGGGATTCGTCATGTTTTGTTACAACTCGATCCATTACCTTGGCCTGGAGATCGGACGGGAACGACGGGGTATGCTGGAGGTCGGTCAGGCCGTTACTATTGAAGGACTACCGCCGGAGACCGACGTTGAAATCGCCGGACCGGACTTTTCCGCCCGGAAAATCAAAACCGATGCTTCCGGTGTGTTTCGCTACCCCGGCACCGACCGTGCGGGCGTATATCGCGTAGTCGTAGGCGAAAATCAGCCGAAATATTTTGCTGTCAACCTTCTGGACGCCGACGAAAGCAATATCGAGCCGGTCCGCGAAATAGTCCTTTCAGGCAGGACGGTCAAAGCGGAAAAAGGATCTCCCCGACAGTCCAACGTGCCGCTTTGGCCGTGGCTGGCTGCGATTGCATTGGCGCTGGTATGTCTGGAATGGTTTGTGTACAATTCAAAAGTTCGGTTATAATGGTGAAATCTCATGCGTCAGGGGAGCCCGGCTATGTCACGTTTGGTCCCGACTTTGATTGTTATCCTGTCCGTCGCGTCGGCTTTACAGGCCAAAGCGCCGGAATTCAACGTTGATTTCAACGTCGGGTGGGGCGGGTGTTATCGTCCGATGGAATGGACGCCGGTGGAGGTCGGAATCGCCGCCAAACTCAAAAAGCCCTTCGGCGGGACGGTAACAATCTCCGCCCAGCAGGACGACCTGACGAGGATGACCGTCAGTCACCAGTTCGTCCTGACGCCGGACCTTCCGCTTCGTCTTCCGCTGGTAACCAGGTTCGCCTTCGCCGCCGGCAATTGCACGGTGCGAATCAGCAACGAACGCGGACGGACACAATGGTTCTATGAATATAAACTATGGGACTACAGTTCCTCCAGCCGGAGATTGACCGCCGTAGGTGAAGACGAACTGCTCATAGGCCTGGTTGGACGCAGGGTTTTCGGCCTCGCTCAACTGCCCAACAACACCGTTTGCCGAAGCAGAAGTAAAAACGGGCGGGTTTATCTTAAACAGAAACTTCCCCGCCTCCTGCCCTGGGACTGGACTGGATACCGGAGCCTCGACCTGCTCGTGCTCTACGATCCCGACTGGGAACTGATTAACGACCACCAGGCACAGGCCATTGCACAATGGGTCAGCAATGGAGGAAAGTTGCTAGTTGTTCTCGGAGGTCGTCACCTGCCGGCAGGACACCCCATCGCAAAATTCCTTCCGGTGGAATTGGGAAAACTGAAGCAAACAGCGCTCGACGCCGAAATCGTCAACCGGTGGGGATGCAGTTCAGCCGAGGGAACAAGCGTCGCCTGCCGACCTATGAAACCCAAACCCGGCTCGCGAATATACAACACGTCTGTGTTCGGAACCGAAGAGGTCCTTTTCTCGGCGGGATTCGTCGGTTTCGGGCAGGTAGGCGTCCTTGCTTTCGATCCGTCGGTCCTGAAGGTCCGCCGTCAGAATAATACTGTTCAATTCTGGACCAGCTGCTTCGGTGCGTTACTGGGCGATTCGTCCGACAAAACCGGCCGGCGCACAATCGCGTTTGAGGACGGTGGTAACTCCGATTCCAACGATTACGATTACAGCTTCGAGACAGGCCTGGCCACAAGAGGCGCAAACGCCGTCATGGAACACCTCCTTAGCATAAAAGAACTCCGCCCGTTGAGTATATGGTGGGTAATCGGACTGCTGACGCTGCTGGCGGTTTTGATCGGGCCTGTGGATT
>JAXHSV010000135.1:0-8428 GCA_034190305.1 Planctomycetota bacterium
AGTACAACCTGGGAAACATGATTTCCCGCCCCACCGACACCATGTTCGAACAGATAAATGCATCGCGTAAAAAATCGACGGAACTTTCAGGCCGGGCAAAGGCGCTAAGGGACACCGGCAACCTGAAGCAAGCCCGCATTTACGACCAGCTGTCGCTAAAACATAAGAACCAGGCCGAAGCCGAATACCAAAAGGCGAGAACCGTTCTCCTTCTGGCCGAATCGCATTACAGAAAATCCATCGAGATTCAACCGATGCATGCCTGGTCTTACAACAACCTCGGGGTTAGCCTCCTTAAACTCGAACGTATAGACGAAGCCATTGAACAGTACCGCAAGGGTATTGAGATGGATCGCTTATCCCTTATCAGAAAAAGGACGCCGATTCTGCCTTATAACCTGGGAAACGCCCTGTTAAAGAAGGAAAGGTTCGAAGAAGCAGCCGATGCCTTCAAACAATCCTACCTGACCCATTACACGTATGAAAATGCGCTAAACAAAGCCTTGTCCACCTACAGGCGCCTTGGGAAATACAACGAGTGCATAGAACTGCTGAATGCACACTTAAAAAGGCATCCTGAAGACCCTGGTGCGCATCAGTCTTTATCGAAATATCTCATCGAGACGGGAAAGGTGGACCAGGCCGTCAAACACATAAAGCAGTCCATTGATCTTGCTCCGACGAATCCCCTTCCCCACATGACGGAAGGCGAGATCCTTGTTAAAGCAAACAGGCCGGCCGAGGCGGTTGAGAGTTTTCACCAGGCCATCAGATTTAACCGGCAAAAGCATATGCTGCGAGACGACAACCTTCAGATCAAACTGGCGGAAGCGCTTTCTCTGGCTGGCCGAAACGCCGACGCCCTGGCAACTCTCGCCCTTGTCCTGCGGTCAAATCCCAATCACGGACACGCCCGGGAGTCACTAAGGAACCTTATGAAGCAACTGGGTCATACCCCCCAGGCCGCCGAATGCTACGAGGAAACACTCAAAGTCATACCAGACTGGATTGACGGATTACAGAAACTGGCGTGGATACGCGCTACGCATCCCGACCCCAATGTCCGCGATGCCTCTCAAGCCCTCGGGCTGGTGAAAAATCTATCTTCCAGAATCAACAACGACCCGATTGTTTTGGACACCTTCGCAGCCGCCCTTGCCGAAAACAAGCAGTTCCCTCAAGCCGTATCGGCCGCCAAAAAAGCCTTAAAAATCGCCAGGGATGAAAAGAACGAAGATCTTGCCCGGCAAATCGAAGACCGCCTGGGCCTATATGAAAAAGGCCGACCTTATCGAGAAAATCGGTAAAAAGCGTTTGTGAATCAAAACAAATGCCATGGGATGTATCCGTAAGCGCTTGTCGGTGAGGTTTAGACTTCCTCTTCCGTCGTGGGTGTGTAGTTACGTTTTGCGGGTTTGGTGATGAGTCCGTTGCGTATGGCCTTGGCTGAAACGTTAATACGCTTTACCTTGCCGTTGATGACGGCGCGAACCTTCTGGAGATTGGGTTTGAATGTACGTTTAGTCTTCGACGTAACCTTTCTGCCTACGCCGCCGAGATATTTCGCCTTTCCGCGCCGACTGTAACGCCGGCCGGAAGTTGTCTTCTTACCCGTTATTGCACACTGTCGAGGCATATGTTAACTCCAAAGTCAAATGAAAGAGTGAGGTATTGTATGTTGTTTTCGCCACAGAGCAAGGACAATTTTTTGAAAATCCCTGCGCCCGTATCGCATTCATACAACCGACTTATGTCGGACTACCCTGCTCCCAGCACCTTTCAATCGTTTTATATGCCTGTCGGCAGAATTTTCCCAATGCCATATCCTTCGGCAGGTGCAACTCAAGATTGACCGTACCGGAATAGTCGGCCTGTTTCATGGCGTTGATGATGCTCGGCCAGTCGGCTTTGCCCTGTCCGGGAAGCCGATGTTGATCGCCACTTCCGTCGTTGTCATGCAGATGGGTGGCGATAAGCCGCCTACTATGGCGAACAATTAAATCGGCCTGTTCGGTCAAAATCGCGTGTCCGCTGTCGTAGCAGAAGCCCAGGTAATCCCCGTCAAACTCATTGAAGAGTGCGTCAAAGAAGGCGTATGTGTGCGATGGCCTAGGCCGGTTCTCAACGGCCAGACGCACGCCGAGGTTACGGCAGACCGGTCGAAGCGCCTCCAGGATAGCGATGGAATCGCGGACTGCGATGTCTGGCGATTCAACGTCCCTGACAGGCAAGTGCATAACCATAATATCAGCGCCGAGTCGCGATGCGAATTCGGCGCGGTTGATATTTAGCGCCAGGAAAAGTTCATCCGGACATGTTATACCGGTCGAGGCCGTACCGCCGAAACCGTGAACGTCGGCCACGCGGAGCGAGTTGTGCTCGGCGAGTTGGCGAACCTGTTCGGTAAAATCGGCGCTGTAGAAAACCGGTTCGCCTATCCAATCGTGGCACCAGTGAGCCGCTGAAAAACCCGCCGAATGAAAGGCTGCAAAAACCGGAGCAATGTTCACTTTTTGACCGGCTAGGTCTGTTGTATTGGAAAATTCCAAGGACATTGTACCTTTCCGAACGAAACGTAATTCAAGTTTCAACTTTCCGGTTTCCCCACTACTACTCTGTCAACCTTAAAATCTGTCAGCATTGGTTATGCGACACAGAGACGCAGAGATTCAGAGAATGTAATAAGACCTGTGTTTTTCTATATCTCTGTCCCTCTGTGTCTCTGTGTCGAATAAACAACGCCCGGAATTGTTCATAGATTTAGTAATGACGGAGTACTACAACACCAACCGAAATTTACAAACTAACTATCCTGCACGCTAAAATACTTGACATCTTCCAAGTGAACAAGCGAAAATCGTTTTTGTGTATGCGGCCGTGGCGGAACTGGCAGACGCGCAGGCTTCAGGCGCCTGTGTCCGTAAGGACGTGGACCTGCCGGTAGGCAGGGGTTCGACTCCTCTCGGCCGCAGTTGATAAAAAACCGGAATACCGGATTACCGTGAGAACGAAGAAAATCCGCAATCCTGGCAGACGCCCGGCCGTATGGCTGCAATCCACAATCCGCAATCTTTTCAGTCGGGACCATTGCGATTTCATCATTCGGTTAATAATAACAGTCATCTCTATCTGCGCAGTATCCGAGGCGGCGTCGGGGCAAAGCGCGCAAACCGCACCCATAACCGACGAAACCATCCGGGCGTCTATCGCCAGGGCGGTAAGTTTCCTGTATTCTCGGCAAAAGCCCGACGGTTCCATGCCGAATCGCCACAGCACCGAATATATCGGCGGCGGAGAGGCACTGTCGGCCTTTGCATTACTGACGGCGGGACAGCCGGATAACGAGCCGAAACTCCGGCGAACACTCGAATACCTCAAGAACATCCAGACCGGGCACACCTATACGCGCTCGTTTCGAGTGATTGTTTTTTCTCGCATAAAAGGTAACGATTACCGCTCGCGTATTGCAGAGGACGTTCGCTGGCTTATTAAACACCAACATCATAACGGCGGGTGGGGATACGGCCCGGATTCGGTTATGATGCGTCTGAAACCGGAATGGACCGACGCCTCCAACAGCCAGTTTGCGCTGCTGGCTCTGCGGGAAGCGTTCGAAGCGGGTCTGCCCGTACCACGAAACGTCTGGACGAAGGCGGAATTATATTGGCGGAATCTCCAAAACAAGGACGGAGGATGGGGCTATCAACCGGCAATTGCAGGCAACGAACCGCAGAGAGGGGATTCTCATGGTTCAATGACCACAGCAGGGGTGGCTAGTTATTTCATCCTGTCCGACATAATAGGCCCGCAGCGCGAACAACCGTTCAAGCCCAACAAGCGGCGAGAGAGCGGCCGGCTGGCAATGTCGGCCCAAATCCACCGAGGTCTGGAATGGCTCGGTGCTAATTACAGAATCGACAAAAACCCGAAGTACGTCTGGATGACCATGCCGGGACAATTGTATTATTACCTCTTCTGTCTCCAGCGCGTCGGCGACGCCGCAGGGCTGCGAACCATCGCCGGAAATGACTATGACTCGCAGATGTGCCGATTGCTGACGAAGCAACAGAAGCCGAACGGCTCGTGGAACAACTCGGTTATCGACACTTCATTTGCCCTGCTATGCCTTGCGAAATCCTCATCGCCTGTCATTATCAATCGGCTCGAATTGGGCAATTTCCCGTCTCACGACCCGCGCGACGCAGCCAACATTGCCAGGTGGATGTCGCGCGTCTCAGGCCGATTGCTCGCCTGGCGGCAGATAACAGATGAGACGCCCGAAGAATTCCCACGCTCGACACTGCTGTATATCAACGGTCCGAAGCGATCGATCCTGCCGCCAAAGATGGCCGAAAAATTCAAGCGATTCATTCGCAACGGCGGAACGTGCCTTATTCAGACCTTGCCCGGCAACAAAGGAATGGCCGAATCTTTTCAACGATATTTCCTGGGGCTTTTCCCTGACTTCTTTGGGCGGGATATCGGTCCGGATCATCCCGTCTTCAACCTGCGTTTTAGGATTCCAGACGGCGACCAACCTGAAATTGTCGGTATCGGCGACGAGTGCCGGACGCGAATCTTCATTCTCGCCGACGATGTCAGTGGCGCATGGCATCAGAACCGCAGGCGTGAATATGAGCACCTGTTCGGCCTGGCAGGCAATATCGTTCTTTATTCCGGCGGGGGGAAATTGCCTCCCGGTCGATTTGCGATTCGTCGAAAACCTTCGACTCCCCCGCCGGCCAAACGGTTCATCAACGTCGCCCGGCTTAAATATGCCGGCGACTATAACGTCTGCCCTCTGGCGATTGGCCGGCTCGGAGACACGCTCGCCCACAGCCTGCCGACAGGACTGAAGGAACTGACGTCGGCAGATCCGGCCAAACCAATCGACCCGTCGATTACGCTGCTGTGGCTGACTGGTAACATCCCCCCGAAGTTTTCAAAGGCCGAACTGACTAATATCCGTAAATATCTCGAAACCGGCGGGACATTGCTGATTGATCCGGCCATCGGGCGGTCCGATTTCCACGAAGCCGCCGGGAAGATGCTCGAAACAATGTTCGGACAAGATGCTGTCGGCCCGCTCAAGCCCGACAACCCCGTCATTTCGGGTAATTTTGCCGGCGGACTCGGCGCCGACCTGCGTAAAGTTCGATTAATTCGACGGGCAGGCGCCGATGCAGAAACAATCTCGCCGAAACTTCGGGCAGCGGTTCTGAATAAACGAATCGCGGTTGTTCTGTCGGATTACGGCCTGACGTGCAGCGTCGAGGGAAATCCCTGCTACGAAAACATCGGCTACCGCACCGACGACGCCCGCAAGATCGCGCTGAACGTCATCCTTTACGCAGCCGCAAGGGACAGGTAATATCCTGCCTCAATAAAGAAAGGACGGCAGATGAATCAGCATTTAACCGGCTTGATAGTTGCGACGTTCACGCCCATGACCCCGGACGGAGGCCTTAACCTCAAGGCGATTGAAAGATATGCCGACCTGCTTATCGACCAGGGCGCCGACGGCGCTTTCGTCTGCGGATCGACAGGTGAAAGCCTTTCGCTGAACGTATCGGAACGCCTTCAGATTGCAGAGCGATGGAAGTCGGTGGTCGGTGAAATTCTCGATGTGATTGTCCACGTCGGAAGCACCTGCCTGAACGATTGCAGGACTCTCGCGGCACACGCGCAAAAGATAGGCGCCCGTGCAGTCTCCGCCATGGGGCCTTGCTTCTTCAGGCCCGCCACTGTCGAGGACCTTGCGTTGTTCTGCGCCGAAATCGCCGCATCAGCGCCGGAACTGCCCTTTTACTACTACCACATACCCGTAAGGGACCGGCGTGAACTTCCCGATGGTGGAGTTCCTCCAGGCCGCGGCGGAACGCATCCCCAACCTTGCCGGAATCAAGTTCACTTCCGAGGACCTGATGGACCTAGGACAATGCATCTGCTTAGACGCCGGAAGATTCAACATACTGTTCGGGCGCGACGAAATGCTCCTTGCCGGACTGGCGACCGGCGCACAAGGCGCGATTGGAACGACGTTCAATTTCGCTCTTCCCCTTTACCGCCGAATAATGACGGCCTGTAACGCCGGAGACCTGGCCGCAGCACAGGCTTCGCAGGCCAAATCCCGCGAAATGATCGCAATACTGTTTCGTTTCGGAGGCCTGCCCGCCTTCAAGGCGGTAATTAAGATGATCGACGCGGACTGCGGACCTGTCCGCCTGCCGCTGAGAAACCTCCCGCCCGAACAATACGACGCCCTCATTGACGAATTCGAGCGAATCGGATTCTTCGAGTTCCGCGGAAAATGAAATTAACCGACTTTGCCTGTCTAACTCTCTTGCGGAATATAGACGGCGGATTTACGTTTAGTTGGTAGATGACGGAATTTTCGCTCCAATTTCGCGGTGTGGAAAATGTCGCCCTTCTTGCGATGCTGGGCGGATCGATCTCCGCAGCGGTCTTGGGATATGGCATCTGGCGGCTGGTCCGGCGCCGGACTTCGGCAAGCCCAGTCGAGCCGCGACGCGCCGGCATTGCTTCGATTTTGGCAGGCGCTTCTGCCGGTGCGTTAGTAACGGCGGCGGCTTTGAGGCTTCGGCTGGACAGCCCGGCCGGGCGGATTCTGTGGCTGACGTTGCTCGGCGCGGTGATTATTCTGGCGATCGGCGTGTTCTATTCCGCCGTTTATGCCTACCTGGGCCGGCGGAGAATGGCGGCCCTGTTGCTCCTGCGATTCGGTGCGATAATGGCGCTGCTGCTGATTCTGTTCAAACCGGCTGTGAGCGTCCAGCCGGCGGCGGATAAGTTCAAACCGCTGCTGCCGATCCTGGTTGACCGTTCAGCGAGCATGTCAGCTGCCGACCAGGCCAACCTGCCCCAACGATACCGACAGGCTGTCGAGGCCCTCGCTTCACAGGAGAAACGACTGGCCGATAACTTCAGCGCGTTGTGGTTTCACTTCGCCGCCGACTGCCGACAGGTCGAGGACATCGAGGAGTTATCCGGCCTGTCGCCGACGGGCGAAGAGGCCAACGCCACCGACATTGCCGCCGCCCTCCGCCGGGCCGCCGCCAATTATTCCGCCTCCGAACTGGCGGGAATCGTCCTGATATCCGACGGCCTGCACAATGCTCCCGACGACGTGCAGACCGCTGCGGCTGAAGCGCCCGTGCCGGTCCATGTTTTCGGCGTCGGTTCAAGGGACGAAAATGCCGCAGGCCGGCAAAATGTCCACCTGCTGGATGTAAAGGCCCCAATCGAAGCGGTAAGAAACAATGTTACCACCATCGACGCAACGTTAAGACTAACCGGATGGGCCAATATTCCATCGAGAATAATCCTCACCGAGAACGGAAAACAGGTAGCCGACAGGCAGGTGCTGGCCGACAGCAGCGATGAAACCAGGACGGTGCATCTGAAGTGGACGCCGGGCGAACCTGATTCCGGTAAAACAGGCTCCCTCGACAATGCTCGGGACAGGCCGGACATTCGCAAACTTCGGGTCGTCGTCGAGCCGAACCCCGCCGAAGCCGTCGCCGACGACAACGCCGCCGAACTGCACGTGCTGGTAACATCCCCGCAAATTCGCGTCCTTTACGTCGAAGGGACAATGAGGCCGGAATACAAATACATCCGGCGGACACTCGCCGCCGACCCGAACGTCAAAAGTATCTGCATGGCTCGCCTGGCACAAAATCGCTTTCTCTCCCAGGGAAGCATCGACGGTAAACGCCTGACCGGACTGCCGAAAACGGACGAGGATTTCGCTCTGTTCGACGTGATTATCATCGGCGATCTGGACCGGACGTTCATGAGCGACGACCAGATGGAGCGGATTCGGCGATTCGTCAATGACGGAAAGTCGCTGCTGATGCTCGGCGGGCGGAACAGTTTCGGCCCCGGCGGTTACGGCGGGACGCCCATCGAGACGGCCCTTCCGGTACTTTGCGGCAGCAGGAGCCAGCCACAGGAAACCACGAAGTTTGTTCCGAAACTCACAGCCGCCGGGTCGGCCTCGCCGATCTTCGCAGATATCGGCGAATACTTTCCCAGTCCGGTCGGCCCAGCCGGCAAGTCCATACCGGAACTGCTCGGTTGCGTTACAGTCTCCGGCGCCAAGCCGGCTGCGAACGTCCTCGCCATCCATCCGACGCGCCGGAACGCCAATGGACCATTAATCGTCCTGGCCGTTCAGCAGTACGGCGCGGGGCGGTCCGCCGCCTTGGCTGCGGACACGACCTGGCAATGGTATCTGCGACTTCGCCCGATGGGCGCAGACAGCCCATACCACCGGTTCTGGGGGCAATTAATCCGATACCTCGCCGGCGTAGATAAAACCCGACGCTCCGAAGCGGCGTCAGTCCTGGCAAGAATCGACAAGGCATACCTCCGCCAGGGCGAAGAACTGAAAATTACAGCACAG
>JAXHSV010000136.1:0-8414 GCA_034190305.1 Planctomycetota bacterium
GCAGAGGAGCGACGGGCGCATGAAAAATAGCATTTCTGTCATTGTGCCTACGCACGACCGTCCGGAATCTCTCGGAAGGACCGTCCGGTCTGTCCTGGATCAGAGCCGGCTGCCGGACGAGTTGATAATCGTCAACGACGGGGACGAGGAAATCCCCGCCGACATTGCCGAGGCGGTGAGCAAGGCGGGTGTGCGGTTCATTTACAGGCGGCGCGAGCGTCCGTCGCTTCCGGCTTCGCGCAACGCCGGAATAGACGCTTCGAGCAGCGATATCCTGGCGTTTCTGGACGACGACGTGGAACTGGGACGGGATTTCCTTGCCGAGATATCGGATATGTACAATGCCGACACCGACGGCAGGGTCGATGGGATCGGCGCGGTGGGCACGGACATGGGAATCGGCTTGGTTTCGGGCAATCGTAAGCCTGACGGCGCGAAGAACAGCCTTTGGAGCATCCGGCTTTGGGATGTGCTGGTATTTTTGACCGCCCACACTCGCTGGCTGCCCCGTCGATGCCTTGCCAGGTCGGTTCACCTGCCGCCGAGGCTTCGATACCGACTCATACCGGCGAAATTCCTGACCGGCGGAAGGATCAGCGTCCGTCGGCGCGTCGTCGAGTCCGTCAGGTTCAACGAAGGCTTCACCGGATACGCCGTCGCTGAGGACCGCGACTTCAGTTACCGCGCCACGCAGCAATTCGCCATGTTCGTCGCGCCGTCGCTGAAATTGATTCATCATTGCGAACGGGCGTCCAGGCCTGATTCGTTCGCCTGGGGGCGCATGATGGCGACCAACCACATCCGCGTGGCAGCCGACGCGCTGGAACCCGGGGCGGGCAAATGGACGCTGCTTGCGTGGGACCTGGCCGGAATGATACTGGTGCACGCCGTTTACTCCGTCATAGGCGACCGAAAATTCCACGCCGGAATGGCGCGAGGACTTCTGGCCGGCGCCGCCCGCGCCGCAGCAGATGCAGTCAAGAGACAATTATGCGCGTGCTGATGGTAATGGAGAAATTAATCGTCGGTGGGGCCGAAACGGTCGCGCTGGAGTTGGCCGGCGTATTGAAGGAGCGAGGCTGTTATGTTTCCGTAGCCGCCATTCGAGGCGGCGGAGGGCGAAAAGATGAATTCGCCGGCGCATCGACGGTGGTCCACGACGGCCTGGCCGCCAACAGGTTCGACCTGACCGCGGCGGTCCGCATCGCGCGAATCATCCGGAAAGAGCGAATCGAATCGGTAATCGTCGTCGATGCGCTGCGAAACGGACTTCTGTTTTCGACTATCGGTGCTACCCTGAGCGGGCGCAAGGTCGCCAGGACATGCTGGTGCCACGCCTCGCCGGGAAGGCAGGTGAAGGATTTCGTCCGTCAGCTGAAAATATACCTTGCAACCGGGCTGCTGGACGAGATCGTCTGCGTCAGCCGATACCTGCGAGAGGAATTGCTCATCCGAGGCCTGTCACAGCGATACGTCCGCGTCGTTCATAACGGCATCGACCTGAACGGTATCGATTCGGCGGCGCCGGCGACGGACTTTCCGGAAAATAAGCATATCCTCGTTCAGGTCGCCAACGTCCAGCCTTGGAAGGATTTCGAAACCCTGCTGTCGGCGACGTCGCAACTGGCCGGACGGCGCGGTGATTTCCACCTGGTCCTGATCGGGCGCGGCACGGACTCACCGGAGATGACCGACAGGATAGCCCGGGCAGGTCTGAAGGATTTCATTACAACGGCGGGCGTTCGCCATGACGTTCCGGCTATTCTCGCTGCGGCGGATGTCTGCGTCCTTTCCACGCACGTCGAAACGTTCGGCGTAGCCGTGCTGGAGGGTATGGCTGCCTCCGTTCCGGTGGTCGCCAGTGATGTAGAATCGCTGTCAGAGGTATTTACGCACGAAGCCGAGGGGCTGAAGGTCCCACCCGGCGATGCCGATGCGCTGGCAGGGGCAATCGAACGCCTGCTGGATGATGAAACTCTCCGTCATCGAATGGGCCAGGCAGGGAAAAAACGTTCAGAAGAATTCTCATCTGAACGAATGGCTGATGGATTCCAGCAGATGCTGGTGGATTCGTGAAATGCGGATACTTCATATCGAAAAGATGCTTTTTCGCACCAGCGGCGCAACAAGTTACGTCCGCGGGCTGAGCGATTATCAGCGCCGGCGCGGGCACGAGGTGTCCCACTTCGGCTGTGAACCTCCCGACGGACCTGCTGACCGGCTTCGCTATTTCGACTTCACAAAGACGCGCAATCCCCTTGCGATTCTGCGAATGATCCATAACCCGAAGGCTGCTGCGGACCTGGAGCGTTTCCTGCAAGATAGGCGTGTCGATATCGCGCACGTGCACAATATCTATCACCACCTGACCCCCTCGATCCTGCCGGTACTGACCGCCCGGCGGATTCCAATCGTCATGACGGTGCATGACTATCGCCTGGTGTGCCCGACGAAGCATTTTCTCCGCGCCGACGGCGTTTGCCTCCGCTGCCTTCCGAACCGGTTCTATCACGCTGCCGGAAGCCGATGTGCGGGTCCGGCCGGAGCGGCGCTGGCGATTGAGAGTTACATCCAAAGGTTCTTCCGCCGCTACTATCAGCCGATAGGGTTGTTCCTTTGCCCGACGCGATACATGCGGCAGATTCTCCTGCAAGCGCATCTTCCGGCCAACAAGGCCGTGGTGCTGCGGAATATCGTCGAACCGATCCGGCTTCCGGTCGATATAAAACAATCCGACTGCGAACTCCTGTTCATAGGGCGACTTACCGTCGAAAAAGCGCCGTTACTTATGCTGGAACTCGCCCGCCGTCTTCCGGAGGCGCGGGTAGTTATAGTCGGAGAAGGCCCTTTGCTGGATAATCTTCGCAATGAAGTCGCCGGCGCCGGTTTGACTAACGTAACACTTGCAGGACACGTCAATCACGAAGATTTGGGCTTGTATCTGGCTCGCGCCACTGCCGTGGTCGTTACCAGCCGGTGGATAGAAAACAGCCCTCACGCGATGCTCGAGCCGATGCTTGCCGGTCGCTGTGTAATCGTGCCGGACCATCCGCCGCTGCGCGAGTGGGTCCGCGACGGGCAGACCGGTCGGATGTTCTCGCCCGGCGACGCCGATTCACTCGCAGCAGTTGCCGGGGAGGTGCTCGCTGATCCGGCTCAGAGGGATAAACTCGCCGCAGCCGGAAAGAGGTTTGTTGACCGGCGGCACGACCCAAAGAATATAATGAATCAACTGGATAGACTTTATGAGGACGTTATCGACCGATGCGCGTTGCGATGATTGGTTCCCGAGGCTTGCCGGCTGCGCTTAGCGGCGTGGAGCGCGTGGTCGAGGAATTGACGGTCGAGTTGACCGCCCTCGGGCACGAGGTGCTTATCTATGCCCGCCCGTGGTATCTTCGCAAGCAAAGCCGACTGACATGGACCGGAAGCGGACGGGTGATAACGACGCCGGGACTTGCCGGTAAAAACACCGATGCACTGAGCCACACAGCCTCTGCGATGTGGGATGTGCTGCGGCGGAATGTAGATGTGGTTCACGTTCACTGCGCCGGACCGGCATTGTTGAGTTTCCTCCCAGCCGCTGCATCCCTTCCGATTACCTTTACCGTCCACGCACCGGAATGGGACCGCGCTCGCTGGTCCCGACTGGGCAAACTTGCGCTGCGAACGGGGTTGAACTGCGGAATGAAATTCGCCTCGGCGGTCAGTGCGGTTTCCCTTAATCTGCGTGATTATCTGGCCGATGCCTATAATAGAGAGGTTGAATATATCCCCAACGGCGTTCGGGCGGTTCAACTGCGTCGCCCGGACAAAATAGGCGGATGGGGCCTGAAAACCGAGGGATATTGTCTCTACGTAGGCCGGATCGTGCAGGAGAAGCGGCTGGACCTGCTGATCGGCGCCTGGCGTGAGATGAAAATCACCGTCCCGCTGGTAATCGCCGGCGACGGTCGCCAGGAACCGGGATACGAAGCGGAGTGCAAACGGCAAGCGAACGAACTGGTTCGTTTCGTCGGGCCGCAGTTCGGGACTGAACTGGCGGAACTGTACAGCAACGCGGCAGTTGTGGTCCAGCCGAGTGAATTGGAAGGTATGTCGCTTGTGTTGCTGGAAGCGGCTGCGTACGGACGATGCGTGGTGGCGAGGGAAATGCCCGCCACGCGCGACGCGCTCGGCGACGGGGTTGTAACGTTCGCCGGCGATTCTGTCGAGGCGCTCGGCGAGACGATTGAAAAGTGCCTGAACGACCCCGCCTTGAGGCGGAGCACCGGCGCGGAGGCAAAACGGCGGGTTACGGAGCAGTTTTCCTGGCCTGTCATCGCCCGGCAGTATGAAAGACTTTACCAATGTGCAGTGCGGAGGTAACAACGAATACAACCCCTGCGGCGCTGAAACCGAACGAACTCCTGCGCGTCCTTGGCGAGGTGGAGCGCGAAGGAGCCGAAGCGCTCCTGAACGGCGCAAGCCGCTTTTACGACTTCGCTAAACGCATTTTCGATATCGTCGCAGGAGCGGTCCTGCTGGTCCTTACGATGCCGATAATGACCTTGACGGCGCTGGCGATTAAGATGACATCGAGAGGACCGATATTCTTTCGCCAGCAGCGCACCGGGCTGAACGGTCGAACCTTCACGATGTACAAGTTTCGCAGCATGTGCAGCGGCGCCGAAGACGCCAGGCCAATTCTTGAAAAACTGAATGAGAATGACGGACCGGCGTTCAAAATCAAACATGACCCGCGCGTTACACGCATCGGGCGGTTCCTTCGCCGCAGCAGCCTCGACGAACTACCCCAGTTGATTAATGTCCTTTCCGGACAGATGTCGCTGGTCGGGCCCAGGCCTCTTCCGGTAACCGAAGCCAAAAATGTCCGAGGCGCAGGCCGGATGCGTACAACAGTCAAACCCGGACTGACGTGCCTGTGGCAAATATCAGGGCGCAACGAACTGACCTTCCAGCAATGGATGCACCTGGACCTGTACTATATCCGCCATCGCAGCCTGCTGCTTGACCTGGCGATTATCATCCAAACCATCCCGGCAGTACTGTCGGCCCACGGGGCATATTGAACCATTTTCAAGCAATTTTTATCGTATTTTTGCTGATCGCCGAATGCTTCTTTCGGTAATAATTTACTTCGCCCCCAACTGTGCCGATATATGTATTGTCCCGTCGGCATGAGGCGCCGGCGAGCGAGGAGGATATGGGCGAACCGACCAATTTTGCTGAAGGAATGCGGGCATATCGCAGGGGTGATTACTCCACAGCCATAGAGGCTTTTATTACCCTGGTCGATCGCGGCGACCTGTTCGGTAAACTGGCTCGCTACTACTGCGCGATGGGATACCGTGCAATGGGAATCGAATGTCTGGAGGCGGGTGAATTTTCCGCCGCCGCCGGACACCTCCGCCGGGCGGTAGCACTGATCGGAAACAAGGCCGAACTTGTCGAGTACCTTATGGCGGTCTATGCCAAATCCGCCCAATACGATAGGTACGCCGACAGCGCCGAGGTATTGAGCAAATTGAATCGCGACAATGTTTCCGCCCATGTCCGCCTGGCCCAGGCCCAGTGGCATGCGGGCCGGCGACCACTGGCAATCATGACGCTCTCAAGGGCACTGCGCGAGCTGGGCGATAAGGCCGAACTGCACCTGAACCTGGGATTGTTCCACGCAGCCGAAGAAAAATTCGACCTTGCCGCCGAGCATCTCCGCCGGGCAGTCGAGTGCGACTGCACCTCCATAGAAGCACACCGCTGCCTGGGTCTGGTTGAATCGGCACGCGGTAATTTCAATACGGCTGCCCGCGCGTTTCAGCGAGCCTGCGCCCTGGCGCCGCAGAACCTCATGCTCACCTATCAGTTATGCCTCGCCGCCGATGCTGCTGCAAAGACGAATCATCCCATAACGCTGACCCTTCCGGATTTTAATCAGCCCAGGACAAACCCGAACACATCGTCAGAACATGTCAGACCGATACGCCAACTGGCTGAATACGCAACCGCCGAACCGGACTTCATAGAGACTTTCCTCGCCCTTCCATCCAGCGATGCCGACGAAAACCTCTTCGGCGTTATACTGTCGGTGCTGCAAACCGCCCTTACATACCACGCCGATTACGCCGACCTTCATTATTTCGCCGGCGTGGCCTCGGCTCGCCTCGGTATGTTCGAGCAGGCCAGACAATACACCGCTAAAGCCGTTGACATCAACCCTCGATACACCAAGGCTTTGATACACCTTTGCGAAATGGACGCCCGCCTCGGCGATCTTGACCAGGCCATCGCCAACCTTCAGCGGGCGGTTCTGACGGGGGCGGATTTCCCGGATATCCACGCCCGACTTGGAGACCTGATGAGACAGCGCGGAATGAACGACCTTGCCAGGGACCACTACGAACGGGCGATGGAACTAAAACCAAATTATCAAAAAGCATCCGATGGAATTGAATCGCTGGCTGCATGACGGAGATTTTTATCTGTGAGTTACCTGCTGGAAATTCTATCCAAGGGTCTTCAATCCAACGTCGCAGAGACGCTGGAGCGGCATATTCGCGCCGGTCCTGGCCGGGAAACTCCCAACGCAACATGCCGGTCCGCACGAACTTACCTGTCGGCGGACGCCGGAACGGACTTCGCTGTGGACCTCAAACCGCTTGAGGAACTCCGGGAACTGGTCAGCCGGAATCCCGACCGGACAGACGCGAGGCTCCAACTGGGTCTGAAACTTCTGCACGCCATGAGGTTTTCCGATGCGATCGAGCACCTCACCTGCGCCTGCCGTTCCGGACCGGATTCGCTTCCCGCCCGCCTTGCCCTGGCGTCGGCCTACGACGAGACGGGCCAGTCGCAAAAGGCGCTGGAACAGCTCCGTATCGCCAATCAGACCCGACCCGCCATACCGGAGGTGCTCTTCGCCATAGGATACTGCCTGGAAAAACTTTCCCGAAGCGACGAAGCAGCCGATTTCTATCGCGACGCAATCGCCGCCGACGGCAACATGGTCCCCGCCCGCCGGAGACTCGCTGCCGTGGCGATGCTCGGTAACGACGTCGATGAAGCCATCGAACAATACGAACACCTGCACGACATTGAACCGGCGGACACATCCATACGGGCAACTCTGGCGCATCTCTATTACCGCGCCGGGAGATATGACGACGCCATTAAGGAATTTGAAACCGTCATCGCAATGGAACCGGGCAACTGGGCGCTGATGGACGACGAGGTCGAATTGCTCGTGGCGAGCGGACAACTTCGTGAAGCGTCCGAAAGGCTTTACAGGCTTATTGAAATCCAGGGGCCTTTCGCCGACCTGCACCTCCGACTGGCGGACCTGCTCAGCGATATGGGCGCCGACGACGAGGCGACGGAGCACTATCTCTCGTCCCTTCAGGCAGACCCTGATTACCTCGAAGCGATGATAGGACTCGGCAGGCACCATCTTGCGCACGGACGATGGACCGAATCGGCGGAAACCTTTCATCAGGCGGCGGAGACTAACGATAATCTGCTGACCTGTTACGTTGGTCTTGGCGTAGCGCAGACCGCAGCGGGAAACGAAACCGAAGCCATAGACACTTTCAGCCTCGCCGGGACCATAGAACCGAACTCGACACTTCTACTTTCGGAAATGGCAAAACTGCAACTCAAAGCCGCCGCCGCCGAGCAATTCCACCTCGGTTTGGAATCCGATAATCAGACCGCGCCGGATGAAGACGACCTCGACAACGACGATCTGCTGAAAATTCAGGTCGCCCGACATGCCGAACAGGTCGCCAAAAATCCGGAGTACGCAGACGTGCGATACCGATACGGCGTGCTGCTTCGCGCCGAAGGCCGGCTCGGTGAGGCGCTGGAACAGTTCGCTCAGGCAGTCCGCATCAACCCCGCGTACGTCGCCGCAATCATCAGGCTGGGAATTACCCAGCAGGAACTCGGACAGATAGACCAGGCCGTTGAAACCTTCAAACAGGCGCTGGAACTGAAAAGCGAGTATGTGGACCTGCACTACCGACTCGCGCTGTTGCATACGGACCGCAAACAGTTTGCCCAGGCCGTCGAGCACATGGAAAAAGCCGCCGACCTTACGCCGGGAAACGGACAGATTCGTTCAGCATTGGCGCTGTCGCTCCAGAACATGGGACTGATGGACCGAGCAGCAGCCACATGGCGAAGCCTCAAGCAAACGAACACCGCTGGTTAATCACCATTCCCCGCCCACGAGCCGCGACCGTCAGGGAGCGGTCATTAAGACTTTCGAATTGGTCCGACCGCTCCCTTGTGGTCGTGGCATACAATCTCATTATCTAGGAATAGTGGATGTCTTAAGGTTTGATGGGTTATAGTAAACGGTGTGTTTTCCACCTTCCCGGAGGAACTTACAACTATGCTTTTCTAAATGACGAATC
>JAXHSV010000137.1:0-8363 GCA_034190305.1 Planctomycetota bacterium
ATCGAAGCCGACAAAAGCCGCAATCAACAACGCAAAACCAACATCTTCGGGAAAGGGCACCTCAAAGCGCTACACAATTCCCCCGCCCCGCCTGCGCCACAGTTTTGCTCCGCCGTTTACAGCCTACGACAGACCCCCAACCGGAAGGAGTTCCGTCGCTATGCAAGCGTGTCGTGTATAAATAAGAGGAATTCAAGCTACTGGAGAATTGGCAAGTGAATCCATGGAATGAGATTGAAAACAATCACAAGACCGAGCTTGTTGGAAACATGATATCCTCGGACAGCCTGGGGTTAGGGCTGGGAGAGGTTCATTGCAGCGGCCTGCTGAAGCTGCCTGTGGGATTGAAGATTACTCTCGGCGGCCAGTCTGAAAATCCTCACTTGCTCAGCCGTATCTGGCGGCCTGAGAAGATAGTGGAGGTTTATAAGGCAAAAGACAATTCCCGAATCGTGGTGGAAAAAGTCGCCCATAAGGACTCCCTGCTGGTAACTGTCAAACTCGCCAGGCCGGCCGCGGTTACCCTGTCGGGGTATGTGGATGCGGTACAGGCTTTGGATATGTTGAATCTCAGGTTTCCGAACATGCGGCCTTCATTCGCACTTAGGCTGCGGGGAACCGTCCAAAGAGGCGGCATTGTATTCAAGACCGGCCACAAGCCGTATCTCGCCGTCAGTACTGATCTTGCGTTGAAACGGCAAGGCTTGATTAATCTTCCCGAAAAGTATGCTTTTGCCGAAAACGGCAAGTCAGTGCGTGAAAGTGAATTTGAACAATTTCTGGAACGCCGAAGCGTATCTGACAAGGCAACGGCAGGCCGCATCGCCTATGTATATAAAGGCAAGGCCAAAGAGTTCAACGTGGTTATGTCCTTTTCTCCGACCGCCAAAAAAGATAATCGCGCCATCATCAGAAACCCCCGGTCATTCCGTGAAGATTGCCGTGTCTCCTGGGAGGAATTCGGATCAACAATTCCACTGTTTAATTGTTCGAACAGAAACCTCGTTAAAAGATATTATTTCAGTTGGTACGTCCTTAAGAGCAACGTTATCGAGATGGGCCACGACAGCCGCATCAAACATCCATCCACCCTGGCTTCCAAATTCCTTTATCATCGAATCTTCTTTTGGGATTCCGCTTTTCATGCCCTTTCGTGGATGTGGTGCAACGACCCGCGATATGCCCATGAAGAACTGCTGAACCCTGTTAAGAACCAGTGGCCGACGGGACTGATCCCCCTCGCCATACCCCTTTTCAACGAGCAAAGCATTTACTGGATGACGGACGGGATGTCCTCACGGGTAACTCAGCCGGCCGTGCATCTGTTTTCTGCAATGGAGGTCTATAAAAAGTATGGGCGGAAAAAGGTATTGAGCGACATCTACAGCTCAATAAAGAAATTCGACGATTGGCTTTGGACGTACAGGGACTTGGACAAAGACGGGCTTTCAAGTTATGTTCACATGTGGGAAACAGGAACTGATAACAGCCCAAGGTGGGACCGCGTTCTCTACGGGCATTATTTCGAGCCATGGGTCGAGTCGATAGATCAAAACTCCTTCATATACCTCCAGCGTCAACTCCTGAATCAGACGGCGAGGATACTCGGCCTGCCTGAGAACGCAGAAGTGCGAAAAAGAGCGAAGTTGACCAGAAGTGCGTTGTTGCGGGCCTGGCATCGGAAGGACGGCTTCTTTTACGACCTGAAAGACATGACCCATGAGGCCATAAAGGTAAAAACGCCCGCGGGATATTTCCCCATGCTGGCTGGGGTTGCAACGAAAAGCCAAATTAGCGCGTTAACCAAGCATCTACTCAATCCAAAAGAATTCTGGACAACTTGCCCGGTACCAACCGTAGCCAAGAGCCACTCCAGTTACGATCCCAAAAATTTCTGGCGAGGCCCGTCCTGGCCTAATGTTAACTGGGTAGTTATAGAGGGTTACGTCAGGAATGGCAGGCGAGACATAGCCGCCAGGCTGCTAAGTCGTTTCCTGAACAGTTCTCTTGAACGACATCCCTTGATCTGTCCGGAATATTTTGATTCTGGCAACGGCAATACTTTGGGTTCCAAGCACTACGGCTGGGGGGCATTGACAATAGACATGGTTTGCCGCCACATTTGCGGGATAAGGCCCGGGATGGAATTTGAACAAATGAAGTTTACCCCCCTGGATATAGGTTTACGAAGCTTCAGTATCGCAGGAGTCAAAATCAGGGGTAGAGAAGTATGTGTGGATTACGACCGCACAAAAGGATACCAGGTGAAAATGGGCGGCAAAGTGGCGTTCCGGTCAAAGGCGTTGTAGGTATGGTGCGCGTCTCTAAGAAAGCTGCTCGGCCAGGAAATCGTACGCCTTCGCGCCGCTGATTTGGTGGCGGCCTTCAAAATAGTCTGTTTGCAAAACTGCCCCAGCGCCAAAAGCATCCCACGCCTTTCGCGCACGACGAACAGTACTCTTGACGTGCTCGATGGGAAAGACCGAATCTTGTGATCCGTTTTCAATCAGGCATGGCCGCGGGGCGATCAGGCCAGCCAGGTCGCTCAGCTCGCCAAGAGCTAATAGCCCGGGCACGAAGTTGCACGTGCAATGTGGCAACGCGAGAATACTGTGTTTCCAATCGCAGAAGTAGCCGCTGATGACGACAGCTTTTATCCTCTGGTCCATGGCCGTCGAGAAAAAAGCGTGCATCCCGCCGCCGCTTATGCCCATGGCGCCCAGCCTCGACATGTCGACCTCTTTGAGACCGGCCAGGTAGTCCACCGCCCGTATGCCGTCCCACACGCGAAGCCCCACGGCCGACCCGCCCAGCATCATCGCGTACGTCGCCACGTTGTGGCAGGTGGTTGTACCCATATCCTTCACGTCGTATTTCCAGTCGTTGTGTCGCTCGCCGAAACAGCTTATCTCCGGGGCCACTACCAAAAACCCACGCTTAGCCAGCTCGCAGGCGAAGTCCTTGTGATATCCGTCCGGCGTGAACCGCTCGGTGCCGTCCTCCCATAACCCGACTATATCCTTGACTCCGTAACCATGGCCGTGCAACGCCAGGACGCACGGCATCGGCCGGGAGACGCCCTTGGGAATCAGCACGTACATGGGCATGTGCGACCGGGCCGTCGTGCGGATGACGACCTTCCTGCGAACGTACCGGCCGCGATCAACCGTCTTGACGACGCGAGGTGCCAGCGGAACCTTCTTCTGGTCCAGAAACCCGATACACTCAGCTAGCCTCTTCCTTGCGCGACGCTGCCAGATTAGGGCAGACTTTTTATCTGTGGCTTCAAACTTGCAGGATCGTGAAACCTTCCTGTAAAAAGCGTCGAGGAGTTTTGCCGGATTGAAAAGGAATTTTCCCTTGGTCATTCTCTGGCTCCTTTTTCGAGCGAGGAACCAGAATAACTGTAGGCCGGTTTTTGTCAAGCGTTTCCCGTCGCCAATATCCGACAATGTCCCCCCTCGGAGTCAGAGTTATGACTTTGGCGAATGGCTATTGCCTAACGAAACCATCCTCCGTAATTCTGACAGTGACTTCCTTTGGCGTTGGCAAGGTAGATATTGAACTCGACTTTCCTTTGGATATGTGAGGTGTCCGGATACGTATGGAATATAAATCCCGCACAACCCATTTCCTTATAGTGTTTCATGTCTCGGGGCAGGATGTTGATCAGCGGCGGGTATACCCTGGGCCACTGGCTGAAAGCGCCGTGATAATCAAATACGATGACCTGCCTTTTTCCCGACCGGTTGTCCGGCTTCAGCCAATCGCGAAGGCACCGGTAGGCGAGGCGGTCCGCCGGCTGTTGCGAGTCTTTCAGCCAGTTTGAAAAGTCGCGCCCCCAGAAGGCGAAATGCACAGGCATTGCACGGTCTTTTCGGGCGGACGGGTGGCATTCCAGATTTTAGGACTGCAATGCGGCATTGTAAGCATGGCTTTGAACCGTAACCTGCGGGCAGCTCTTACTAAATCGCTCGCGGAGACGCTGGTGAAAGCCAAACATCATCTCGTCCGGATTCCGGTCCCTGCATTTATCGCACTGGCAAACGAATTTTGAATCGTTGCCGTGAATGGTGAGCCGGCTAATTTCGGGATGCTTCTTGTAATATTCCTCGACCCTGTCCAGAAGCGTATTGACGAGGTCCGGCTGAGAGAGACAAAATTCATACTCCGGGTCGCGCTTGTCTTCGTGCAGCGCGTACCATTGAGGTTTCCTTTTGAAAAATTCCTTCGGTCGAATGAAATAGGCATATGAATGCCCCCCGATGTCCAGTTCGACGCCACGTCGTTGAAAATGGTCCAACAGTTCGTTTCGGAACGGCTCCCAATCCTGAAGCCACAGCGACCACCACGTGGCTGGACCGCACGAATGGATAAATCTCCATCCTTGACGAGGTATGCGAAGCCGTCGTTTTCTATCGTGCGACAGTCAATTTCCTCGCCGGGTTTTCGGGAATCTGCCGACAGCCTGATTTCCACTCCTGCCAGCGATTCACTGCGTGTTATGGGCAGTTCAACGTGGTAGGCCTTTTCGAAAAGTCGTTGAAGTTCACTTGCGGCAAATTCAACCGGCCCCTCCGCTTGCTGGGGGGGGGTGTAATTATCTTGCGTTTTAGCATTTCGGCCAAATTTCACCACCGACCGGCATGTGATACGTTCCTCCCGGGGCGGCTACAATCAAGGTCGCTTCATAATTGCGCTGCTGAAAAATTAAGTAAGCCCGCTTGGTCACGGCGAGGTCAGCCTGACGCTGAACAGTCCAGGCAAAAGAACACACAGGCTATGCTTGTATCTTTTCGAGTATCCACGCGAGATTCTCACCGAACCGGGTCATGGTCTTGATACCTTCTTCATCCCGCTCAACATCACCGACGTTGCGGCCGATCATTACGTTCCAGTACGTCGAGCCGACCTGGATCATATCATTGATGCCGAAGAACATCGACAACTGGGCGAAGGTGGCGTTGTGCCCGGCACGGCGTGCCACGGCTATGGCGCCGCCGACCTTGCGGCTGAGGAAATTATTACCGCCGGCCCGGGCGACGTAGCCGAGCCGATGCATGAAGGCGCAGATGGAGGCTGTGGCACAGCCGAAGTAAACCGGGCTGGCAAGGACCAATCCATCGGCCGGCACGACACGCTCGAAAACGGCCTGGAAGTCGTCTTTGTGTGCGGTGCATTTGCCGGCCTTGGCGCAATTGCCGCAGGCGGTGCATGGCCAAATGACCTTATCCGCAAGGGAAATGACTTCGACCTCTACGCCAGCCTCACGAAGGGGCGCCATCGCAAACTCGACGGCGCGGGCCGTGTTGCCCTCTTTGCGGGGACTGCCTGAGATGGCGACGACTTTCATCGGCTAAACTCCTCTTGTGAAAGCTGCTTTGAAACTGATTCATATACTTCAAACTAATTTTCGCACTTTCGCTCGGCTTTCGTCTGAAATCGGCACGGTCCCCACGGGTATCAGGCCAGATCGAAACGGTCCAGGCTCATTACCTTATTCCATGCCGCCACGAAGTCCTGCACGAACTTCTGCTGCGAGTCCGCACACCCGTAGACTTCCGCGATGGCCCTAAGCTGCGAGTTCGAACCGAAGATGAGGTCAACACGGGTGCCGGTCCATTTGAGTTCGCCTGTTGCGCGGTCGCGACCTTCGAACACGTCGCCCGCCTTTGATGCCGCCTTCCACGCCGTGCGCATGTCGAGCAGGTTCACGAAGAAATCGTTCGTCAGCGTCCCGGGGCGTTTGGTGAAGACACCGTATTGCGTCTGGCCGAAGTTGGCGTTCAGGACCCGCAGGCCGCCGATGAGAACCGTCATCTCAGGAGCCGTCAGCATCAGCAACTGGGCACGATCTACCAGCATTTCCTCGGCCGATACCGAGAACCTGCTCTTGAGGTAGTTGCGGAATCCGTCCGCGACCGGCTCGAGCACAGAGAAGGATTCCACGTCGGTCTGCGCCTGCGAGGCATCATTGCGCCCAGGTGTGAAGGGAACTTCCACGTCGTAACCGGCCTTCTTTGCCGCTGCTTCGACGGCTGCGCAGCCGCCCAGAACGATCAGGTCAGCCAGCGAGACCTTCTTGCCTCTCGACTGTGCGCTGTTGAAGTCCTTCTGAATTCCCTCAAGTGTCTGCAGCACAGCCTTCAGTTGGGCAGGCTGGTTCACTTCCCAATCCTTTTGCGGCGCAAGACGAATGCGTGCCCCATTCGCACCTCCACGTTTGTCCGAGCCGCGGAACGTGGACGCCGATGCCCACGCGGTCGATACCATCTCCGGGACCGACAGGCCTGATGCGAGGATATTGTCCTTGAGGTCCGCGATGTCCTGCGCGTCGATCAACTCATAATCTACTACGGGCACCGGGTCCTGCCAGATCAACTCCTCGGCTGGCACCTCTGGCCCCAGATAGCGCAAGCGGGGACCCATATCGCGGTGGGTCAGCTTGAACCATGCCCGGGCGAAGGCGTCTGCAAACTGCTTGGGGTTCTGCTGGTAGCGCTGCGCGATCGGCCCGTAGATAGGGTCAAAGCGAAGAGACAGGTCCGCCGTGGTCATCATCGGCCGGTGCTTCTTTGACGGGTCGTGTGCGTCAACTATCATGTCCTCTTCGGCCACGTCCTTGGCCAGCCACTGATGGGCACCGGCCGGGCTCTTGACCAGCTCCCACTCGTATTTGAAGAGCATGTTCAGGTAGCCCGAGTCCCACTTGGTCGGGTTCGGCTTCCAGGCACCCTCGATGCCGCTGCCGATCGCATCGCCGCCCCTGCCGCTGCCGAAGCTGCTCTTCCAGCCCAGGCCCTGCTCCTCGATGGGTGCGGCCTCGGGCTCGGGCCCCACATGCGACGCAGGGCCGGCACCGTGACACTTGCCGAACGTGTGTCCGCCGGCAACGAGCGCGACGGTCTCTTCGTCGTTCATCGCCATGCGTGCGAAGGTCTCTCGAACGTCGCGGCCGGATGCCACCGGATCCGGATTGCCGTTCGGCCCTTCCGGGTTCACGTAAATCAGGCCCATCTGCACGGCAGCGAGGGGATTCTCCAGGTCTCGGTCCCCGGAGTAGCGCTTCTCGGCCAGCCACTCGGTCTCGGTTCCCCAGTAGATGTCCTCTTCCGGCTCCCAGACGTCTACGCGCCCGCCACCGAAGCCGAAGGTCTTGAACCCCATGGACTCCAGCGCGCAGTTGCCGGCTAGGACCATGAGGTCGGCCCAGGAGATCTTGCAGCCGTATTTCTGCTTGATCGGCCAGAGCAGCCGGCGCGCCTTGTCGAGGTTTACGTTGTCCGGCCAGCTGTTGAGAGGCGCAAGGCGTTGGCTGCCGGAGCCTGCGCCTCCGCGACCATCGCCCATCCGGTAGGTGCCGGCGCTGTGCCACGCCATTCGGATGAAGAGCGGCCCGTAGTGACCGTAGTCGGCCGGCCACCAGTCCTGCGAGTCGGTCATCAGCGTGTAGAGGTCCTTCTTTACGGCCGCCAGGTCGAGCTTCTTGAACTCCTCGGCGTAGTTGAAATCTTCGCCCATCGGGTTGCTCATGGCGGTGTGCTGATGGAGAATCTTCAGGTTCAGTTGGTTCGGCCACCAGTCCCGACTCGAAGTGCCCATGGCGGCCGCGTGTCCGCGAGTCATGCCCGTGACCGGGCACTTGCCTTTGCCGTTCATGTCTTTGCTCCCGTACTTGTGTACCTGCGAGGTCCTACATCGTAATCACTTCAACTGCCATTGCTAGGAAAAACCTCGATCAGGCGAGGTCCTCAGCTCAGTTCCTTCGCCTGGCATCGCCGGCGCTGCGCCGGCGGGTTGGCAGTCCTGCAGCAGCTGAACCTGACCGACGAGCAGAAGGCCAAGATGAATGAGATTAGCAAGGCCACACACCGACGCGCCGCAAAGGCCGATACGTTCGCCCAGAGACAGGAAATCATGAGGGAGTCGTTCCACAAGATCGTCGAAGACGTACTCACCGACGAACAGCGGGAACAATTGCACCGACACCGAAGGGAACGGTTCAAAAAGTGCCGCCCCAACAGGCCGAAGGATCGATCTGAAGAAGACGACGAAGATTAGATGAGTCGGTTCACACCTGGCCGCCCGTACAATACAGCCCGTGTGCGGGCGGCTTCTCTTTCCCGGACCAGGCCGAGCCATTCTGCGCCCGATTGCGCCCAGTTGCGCCCAGTTGCGCCCAATTGCGCCCAGTTGCGCCCAATTGCGCCCAATTGCGCCCGATTGCGCCCAATTGCGCCCAATTGCGCCCAAACCGTTTTTTGCGTAACTCTCGTCCAAGCAAACACTTAGCTATTTTCGGGGTCCCCAAAACCGCCTTTTTGAAATTTTTAAAACATAGGGGTTTTTGAGCCTTGATTCGC
>JAXHSV010000138.1:0-8256 GCA_034190305.1 Planctomycetota bacterium
TCCGTCAGCCGTTTGCCCATTGCCATGACGATCATTCTCCCTAACGATTCCCTGGCATGATACAGCCCCTTTGGATATACTTCAAGTATTCAAGTATTGCGACTTTCACCACGGGCTGCTACGGAACCGAAGAGCAATTCCGTCTTGCTTTGGTATTACGAAATCGAGCGTGGAGTAGTGTTCCATGGAAGATGAAGCACCTGAAGAGTGGAAACGTGAGGTAATGGCCGCTCATCGCTGGCGTTGTCTGGGTGAGGATGCAGCCAAAAATGAGACGGATCGGCTCGATGCCTTTCGAGCGGCGGCGGGGTCTCTCACTCCCATGCAGCAGGCAGTCCTCGCTCAGGTAATCGGGCCGGAAATATGTAACTGGGCGCTGTTTGAGACGATTTCCCGGGTTTGTTCGATCATTGGCCGCGGTCAACCGGATTCACAAGGAACCGGCCATATCGCAACAGTAACACCCGAACGATGGCGCCGGATATGGGCGTATTACCTCACCTGCCGGCAATGGCTTGCCGTTGCGGTCCGCCCAGTGTCCGGCTACCGCGCCTTGTTGGAGTTGTGCGACCCGCAGGGAATAATTCAACGGCATATAGAGCAGTTGCTCGGGCAACGCGACCGCGCGAAGGAGCTTTACGTCGAGCGGTTCTGCATCTGCCTGGAAGCCTGGCTGGACGATCTACCGGGGCAGGGTCGGCCTCGAAGGTTGGCTCTTGAAGCAGCAGCCAGGTCGCTGGAAGAGCATATTCTGGCGGTTGAGTCACCGCCCAGGGTGCCCTTTGACATGATACGTTTGGACGACCACAGCATCCTCCAGCCTTGCCATCACAAACTCTTTAGAAGATATGACATCATCCTTTCAAGCATAGGTGACGGGAAGTGGCGCAAGAGCATGCCGAAGCGAGGAACCGACGGTGCGAGTCGGGCTGACGAACTTGAACCATATCTGGACGCCCTGGAGCATTGGGTGGGCGGCGACGAATCGGCAGCCGACCACTCCCCGGCGTCCGATCTATACCCCCGACTGGGCCAACCGGACAACTTCAAGCGGTTTGCCGTAGCGCTGCTGGCGTCGCTCCTGCGGGCCCAACAAATAACCGCCAGAAACAAGGCTGAAAAGAGTCGGGCGCAATAAGTTCCAAACCGTCTTGCCGTTTCGGAAGTGTTGTTGAACTTATTTTTCAGTCAATCCGCTTACGGTGTTCAATAACAGGCTGCGCATTTGTAAGAAGCGAGCGGCATTCGGATCGGCGGTGCTCGGCGAAAAGCCCTTGTGTTTGTCCTCAATGATGTCTCTTGCTTCTGCAATTCTCTTGCTGGTCAACGGATGCGTCCGGAACATCTCTGTCAGCGACCCGGATTCGGACTCCGAGAGATTTTGGAGAACGGTCAGCAGTTCGACCATTCCCCACGGGTTGTACCCGGCGCCGGTCATGTAGCGGATGCCGAGTTCGTCGGCTTCGTATTCGTCGTCTCGGCTGTACTTGAGACTGGCCATACCGGCGACGACTTTGGCGGCGGCTTGTGCCGACTCGGCCTTTTCCTCTCCGGCGATTTTCCCGGCAATGTCCGCGAGAACGGCGATCCCCATCTGCTTCTGCATACCCAGGACATTGTGCTGTGCGGCGACGTGGCCGGTTTCATGCCCCAGTACAGCGGCCAATTGTCTTTCATTGGTCATTTTGCTCATCAGCCCGGCGGTGATGAATATCTTCCCGCCCGGGAGGGCAAAAGCGTTAGGGACTTTGGATTGCACCAGCGTGAACTCGTAAGGCATCTTGCGCTCCGAAACGGCCGATGCCTTGCCGCCTACCATCCGAACGTACGCCTGAAGTTCCTGATTTGGCACCTTGCCTCCGAATTCCTTTTCGAACTCGGGAGCGGCTTCGGCGCCTATGGCTATTTCCTGCTCCTGCGAAATGAAAATGAAATGCTTTTTCCCGGTGGCGGGATTCGTACTACAGCCCGCCGCTACGAGCGGAAACAGAAACATCGCAAGGATCGCTGTCCTTTTGCCTGTGATGTGCGTTTGCATTTTCATCCCCTTTCCATATAAAAATTTGTCAGTCATCAATTATCTAGGGAATTGCGGGTTTTTCAATGCCGGTTTTACGGTTTCGCAGGCTTGGGCTTTTTCAGTAGATCAAGCAGCGAATCCAGCAGGGGGTCGGCATCTTCGTTGTTGTCTTTGTCCTCCGGGTCTTTATCTTTCTTCCGGTGGTCTTTGAGTACGTCTTCAAGCATCTTACCGGCCTGCTCGGCCAAAAGCGCCTGGATTGCCCGATTAATCAACGGGCGGATATCGACTTTCGAGAAATCCAGTCGCGGGTTCAGTCGGGTGCCGATAACGGGGATGTCTATACGAGCACCGGCCAGAAGACGGGCATAATCAATTACCGGGCCACGGACGCCGAATTTCTCCAGCACCCGTGCGCTGACCGGAACGGACACCGCCAGGTCCAGCGTGTCGTCAAACCCCACCGAGCCGTAAAATTTCAAGTCGAATCCGCCGGGGAAAACCAACGTGAAATTGTCGTAGTTAATTCGCCCGTCGCGGATGACGAAATCCACGCCGCGCACTTGCAGGGGCGTCTGGCCCTTTACATCAGAGATGCTCAATTTTAGGAGTTCGGCGAGGATTCCTTTCGGGCGGACCTTCAGTTTTTGCAGGTCGAGGTGTCCGGCGCCTCTGCCGGCATGTTTGATTTTACTGCTCAGGGGAAGGACGAGATTATCGGTGTCCAGGGAGACCTCGCCTTCCAAGTCGGCAAGTTCGGCGAAGATCGGATTGAACCGCGCCAGGAGATCCTCGTTCATCTGAGGGGTGATTTTCAGATTCTCCAGCACACGCACCTTTCCCGGCAGGCGGAGGACCGAATATTCGCCCTGCATGTCGAGCGTTCCGAAAGGGCGCACTTTTCCGTCGCCGGCGGCGATTACGGTTTCGGGAATCAGCACCTGCCCGTCTTTGAGGACAGGCGACAGTTCGGCGTGGTTAAGAGCGACACCTAAAACGTCGGCCCGCGCCCATCCGAGCGTTGTCTTTGCCGTAACTGCCCGGAAGGCCGGGCGCACTTCGGGTTTGCGCGCAGGTCCGGTAACGGTTACTTTCCCGCCCGTTTTCCCGGTGAACGATATTTTCGCCTTTGTATCCGGCGCCAGTTCGTGCAGCATGGCGGTCAGGTCTTCCCACGATCCCTCATACGAACCGGAAAGGTTCAGCACCCATTCGCTGCCGATCCGGTCGATCGCACCGCCCATTTGCAGCGAAAGCGCTTTGGAAACAACGTCCGTTTTCTCAAGCGTTATCCGTTCCCCGACATGATCCAGGACGGTAACGTGGGCGAAAGCCACCTCTTCCTGGCTGAAGGTGCGCTGTCCGCTTCCGACGCTCATTTCTTTAATCATGCCTTTTCCGGAAAGGCGGACGCCTTTGTCGGCATAACGGCTTTGTCCCCGCCAGATCAGATCGCCGGAAATACGGGGAGGCTTCTTCCATTTCACGAACAGATGGGCGGCTGCCAGGCATTCCTCAATGTCCGCTGAGACGGCGACATCCCCATCCGCCTGAAAGTCTTTGCCCAACGCCAGGCGGACCTTCTCTGCCAGTAGTGTCATCGGTTCGCTTTCCAGGCCGGCGGAGGCGACGTCGATGAGGCTGAGGTCGAAGGTGAGTTTCAGCCCGGACCATTCCAGTCCTACAGGCTCATCGGTGGGTAATCGTCCGTCAATACGCAGGTCTTTCAGAATCACATCGCCGTCGGAGAGAAGGTGTTTCTCGCCGGCGGGCATGGAGACGGCGATTTTACCGGTCAGCGATCCGGAAATTTCCGGCAGAGCGGCGGGTATCCTATTCCTGAAACGCTTCTCCAGCGGCAGCAAATCAGCCTGTTTTACGTTCACGTTGCACTGAAATGTTTTCTTATCGTGTTGATAGCGCCCTGCCAACTCCAGGCTCAATTCCTTCGCCAGATTGATTTGGACGGTTGTTATGACCGCTTCGAGTAATTTGCGTTTTTGCAGCAGAAGGTGTCCTTTTTGTGCAATACGGAGACTGTCGAGGTCAAGCGTGCGCTTATCGGCGCGGTATTCTAAATCTTCAACCAGGCCGCTCGTTAAAAAGTCCACGCGCCCGTCCCGGCTGCGAGCCAGTTTTACAGTCCCGTCTATTTGCCCTCTAGGAAACGCCGAACCGATGTCGAAGATTTTTCCCGGTTCCTCATGGAATCTTTGCAGATTCATCCGGAACTGCATCGCAAGGTCTGTGGTTGTCCCCTTGCATTCAGCGTCGCAGAAGACCGACGTGAATTCGAATGTGTCGATCCTGATGCCTGTTTGCCTCTCTATGACGGCATTCAGAGACAGTGAAACAGGCCGGCAGGATATTTCCGTCTGTCCCTTGCGGGCCTGTAGTTTATCGAAGACCACTCGCCCCCGCACCGACGGGGCGGACCCGCCGCGGATGGAGACGTCCTCGGCCACCACTGTCCCCGAAGTAATCTCCACATCGGGAAGAACCTTCAGAAGTGAGGGGACTGCGCGGGCGAGTTTCGGCAGATCAAACTGGGCCTTCGTTATATCCAGCGAAACACCCGGCAGAGTTATCGATTCGCCGCCGAAAGCAGCGGTAAGAAGTTTCTCCCACGACAGGTGCAGCGGCGCATCGGAAGGCTCATAGGAAAAAATTGCCCGAAGGTTTCCCGCCTCGCCGGTAAGTCGGCATTCTCCGCTTATCTTTCCGGCTTTGGCGCTGAAATTCCCGGCCAGATGAAGGTCGATAGGGCGCAGAGCCGACTGCTTAGGTCCGCCCGACCGCAGAGCAAAGACGGATAAATCGAAGTCCGACGTTATCTGCCCCTGCGCGATATTTCCCGTCAGTCCTACCCTCGCAGCCCCGTCGATTTCGGTCCGGCTTCCGGCGAATTCCACGAGCCGGGAAAGAGGCGCCGGTTCGTCCGTAGCGAGGCGAAAATCTCCTCTCATCCCGTCCAGTCGAAATTTTCCCCCCTCAGTCAGGTCTGACAGATTGAATGCAATCGAGAATCGCCCGCCGGCGGCGGGGGCGAAATCAATTTTACCTTCGACCAGAGCCGGCATATCAAGACTGATCGTGGCGTTTATACCTCTAATTTCGTATTCACGTTCGTCCGGACGAATTACCGCAACTGTTCCGTCGGTTACAGTAATGCTTCCCCTGGTCTCAGGCGCGACCTGCCTCGGTGAAGGTTTGACCGGTTCCAGCGCCTCTGCCAGCGAGGGCAGGCCTTCGGCATTCAGGTACAACATAACGCGCGGAGAAGAAGCCGAAGCGTGGTCGAAATGTTCCGCGTTCTTCAAAAGCCCCAGAAGCCCGGCGTTCAGGCTGATGTTTTCGATGCTCAATACCTCCCGCCCGTCGAGGTCCATGGCCTGGAGGTTTTTCACCTGACATGGACCCAGCCAGGAAAGCGATATCTCGCCGATGCGGAAGGTGCCTTTAATCCGGTTATTGATGATTGAGACAATGAGGTTTCTGCCCGGACCTGTGGAAAGAAGGTAGGGGCTCGCCCACACTATTACCGTCGCCAGCAGCAGCACGACCATGAGCAGCAATCGCCACCGCCGCCGTTTCTTTTCGGCTTTGCCGACGGGACGGGGTACGTTTGATGAGGCGGGTTTTTCCATGTCGCACCAAAGAGGCAAGCGTTCATATCAACCGCTATTACATTATATGTCCGCAGGCGACTAACACAAAATCTCCTTAACCCTATACTTGAAGTTATCAAACAGGTCTTGCCCGATTGACTGTAAAATCGCGGATAGATACACTATAATTATCGAGTCTGTATTGGCGATGAATACACCCTGATTGCGGGAGTTGGGATCATGTGTATGCGGCATTTACTTAGGGGGTGTATTCTGGCTGGTGTACTTTTGCCGGCTATCGTCCCTGCCGACGCCCAACAGGCGGAAGAATGGGATGCCCAGGCGGTTGAAAAGGCCATTGAAAATGCGAAGGCATATCTTTGGTCGCAGTGGTCCGACGAGCATTGGCCCGAAGAGGGCAAACCGGGCAAACGCGACGGCGGCGCTCAAGAGCGAAATTACGGCGGGGTAACATCCCTGTGCGCGTACGCCCTCCTGGCTGCGGGTGAAAGCCCGCAGGATTCCCGGATGAAAAAGACACTCAATTGGTTGGCTGAAGTCGAGATAATCGGAACCTATGCGCGGGCGCTGCGGGCCAATGTATGGGGTATGTTGGGAAGAAGGAGCCAATACCGCAAAATGCTCGAGAAGGATGTTGAGTGGCTTGTCGAAGCGGCCGATTCACACGGGACCTACACCTATACTTACCTCAGAAGCGACCGCAGCGGTAAAAGCGCCCGCAAATGGAAACGTAACAGGTATGACAACTCCAACAGCCAGTTCGGCGTGCTGGGAGTCTGGGCAGGAACACAGAACGGCGTCGAGGTTCCGCGAAAATATTGGGAATATATTGAAAATCACTGGAAAGACGACCAGAACGCCGATGGGGGGTGGGCGTATTACAAGGGATACAGTTCGGGAAGTTACGGTTCAATGAGCGCAGCCGGTTTGGCGACGATGTTCATCTGCTTCGACGAACTCTATCGCAGGGAATTCATCGAGTGCAGGTCCAATACCGACTATCAACCAATCGTCCGCGCTTTGGACTGGATGGACAAAAATTTCAGCGCCACTATAAATCCGGGCAGGGGCGGGTCGTGGTACTACTACTATCTCTACGGTGTCGAGCGCGTCGGACTGGCCAGCGGTTACAAGTATTTCGGGAAGCAGGACTGGTACAAACTGGGAACCGCTAATCTGCTGCAAAAGCAGGGTCGTCGCGGTAATTGGGACGGCGTCATTGACACGTCTTTCGCTCTGCTGTTTCTTGCCCGCGGGCAGCATCCGGTCCTGTTCAACAAACTCAAATATCCCGGATCATGGAACTGCCGACCAAGGGATTTGGCGAACTTTACGAGATGGACTTCACGCACTTTCGAAAGGCCCGTCAACTGGCAGATTATCCATCTTGGCGTACCGGTGGCGGAATGGCATGATGCGCCAATCCTCTATATCTCCGGCGCAACTGACCCTAAATTCACCGATGAGGACATCGAATCGCTTAGGACTTTCGTAAATCAGGGAGGGGTGATATTTTCCGAGGCGGCGTGCAACAGGGGGGAGTTCAACATGGCCGTGCAGAAGTGCTACGCCAAAATGTTCCCGCGCTACGAACTAGCTCGCCTGGACCGCAATCATCCGATCTACGATATTCATTTCAAGATCGCCCGGCGAACGCTGATGGGTGTTTCCAACGGCGTCCGTCTTCTGGCGATCCATTCGCCGACGGAGGTGTCGCTTGGGTGGCAGATGAACGCCTATGCCACAAAAAAGGACATCTTCGAACTGGGCGCCAACATCTATTTCTACGTTACCGACAAGGGTTCTCTCCGTAATCGCGGTGTAAGTCCCTGGCCGAACGTAAAGGCATTTACGCCGGAGGAGACGTTGAAGGTCGCGCGGGTCAGTTATGCCGGCAATTACGACCCTGAGCCGCTGGCATGGAAGCGATTTTCGATCCTGATGGGCAACAGACATGGCATTGAGGTAAAAGTTTCCGGCCCTGCGGCGATAACCGACCTTGACGCCTCAAAACAACCGGTCGCCGCGATGACGGGCACCACGGCGTTTACGCTTACTGATGAGGAAAACGAGGCCTTGCGAAAGTACATTGACGGCGGAGGGACGTTGGTGGTCGATGCCGCCGGCGGATCCAAGGCGTTCGCTGAAGCCGCCGAGAAGGCCTTCGCCAGGGTTCTGCCGGAGGGCCGGTTCGGTCCGATTTTTTCCAATCATGCCGTTTATACCCAATCCGACTCGGTTATCGATAAAGTCTCTTATCGAAAAGCGATTCGCGGTTCTATAGCCAATCCGCATAAACCTCGCTTGCGCGGGGTCATGTATAAGGGGCGGTTGGCGATAATCTTAAGCCGGGAAGATTTGACCGCCGGTCTGGTGGGCTATCCCTGCTGGGGTCTGCGAGGCTACCAACCGGAAAGCGCCTTTGAATTAATGCGGAATATCCTGATGTACGCCAATAAAGGCGGAGTTACAGACAAGACGCCCCACTAGTACACTGTCCCATCTATATTACCGGATATAACCGTTTCAGTTTAATCCTGGCGTCGGCTGTCGTGAATCGCCAGTCGATGCCCACCTGTTTTTCGTTTCGTTCACGTTCCCATTCCG
>JAXHSV010000139.1:0-8179 GCA_034190305.1 Planctomycetota bacterium
GGCGAATTTTTCGCTGGAGACCAGGTTGTCCGGAGAGACTAAAAAAGAGGCATTAATACTACAACGAAAGTCATCTGTTGGCCAACGGCCCTAATACCTTATGGACGCAACAGTTATGATTACAGCAAAGGCATTCAGCGTTCAGCATTCAGGTTCTTTGTTCATTGGGTGTTGGCTGATTGCTGAATGCTGATTGCTGAATGCTTAAGTATTGGGCATTAGTGGCGCAGGGTTTGTGAAGGTTGCTCCTGTTTTGACTATCAGGTTCAACAAAGTCGCAAAATTATAAAGATGAGACGTACAATAATCCTCGTTTACCAATGCCAAATGTCAAATGCCGAATGCCTGACAGTGCGTTGTTGTCGGAATGAGTAATCCTGAATTGAGCAAATGGCGTTTTCGCTTTCTTTTCGCCGTCCCTGCGGCGGCGCTGATCGTTCTTTCCTGTCGTGTCGTTTATTTACAGATGTGCTGCGGGGCCGAATTGTCCCGGCGCGCCCTACGACAGCAGCAGCGAGTCATACACTTACCGGCCAGGCCTGGAAACATCTTCGCCAGAACGCGGGGTGGATACACATTGCTGGCGGGGTCGGGGCAAACACCGAGTATCTTTGCCGACCCTGTCCTGCTGGGTTCGGAGCAGTTTTCTCAGGCTGCTGAAAAAGTCGCCGTTGTGCTCGGATGCCCGCCCGGTGAACTGTACGACAAAATTTACGAACGTCGAGATAAGCGGTTTGCATACCTGGCGCGGGACGTAACCGATTCACAGGCAGAGGCGGTCGGTAAACTGAACATTCGCGCAGTGCAGGTCGTTCGGGAGTGGCGCCGGTACTATCCCAGCGGTTCTCTTGCGGGTCAGGTGCTTGGTTTTCGACTGATTGACGGTCAGGCCGGCGGCGGGCTTGAACTTCAGGCCGACCGCTGGTTGGCCGGTCGGGACGGAGAAAAGGTCATCCGCTGCGACGCCGCCCGGCGGGGGAGATACGCCGCCGTTGTGGAGTATCATCCGCCGGTTGACGGGAAAAACGTCATTCTGACACTGGATGTGTCCGTCCAGGGCTTTCTTGAAGATGCGATTAACGAAACGGCTGAACGTTTCGGCGCCGAAGCGGCTATGGGCGTAGTTATGGACCCGAATACCGGCGCTATTCTGGCGTTGGCGTCGTCGCCGCCCTTCGATCCGAACCAGTACCGCACCACCCCGTCCGAGCGGCGTCGTTGCCGGGCCGTTACTGACCCTTACGAACCGGGAAGCGTCTTCAAGCCTTTTATCGCCGCAGGGTCTGTGCAAATGGGTCAGGTCTCGCTTGAGACGGTCTTTTACTGTCACAACGGCTTGTACAGGGCGCATCGCGGCGGGACGATTCGGGACTTTACCGGCACGCGACTGGGTCGGGCGCCATTGTCGGAGATTCTGATTAAATCAAGCAATATCGGTATGGCAAAACTTGGCGAACGCATGGGGAACGAATCGCTTTGCCGCATTGCTTCGGCGTTCGGGTTCGGGGATCAAAGCGGAATCGACCTGCCCGGCGAGTGCCCGGGCAGGCTGGTCCACCCGCGACAATGGACCGGATACGCCACGCGCCGCATGCCCTTCGGGCAGGGGCCTGTTATGGTTACAACCGTTCAGTTGGCCGGCGCCTTCAGCGCTATCGCCAACGGCGGCGAGTTGCTCCGTCCCAGGATTATCGACCGTGTAATCGACGCCGACGGGAAAGTGCTGTTCGAGAATCGCCGGCATCGCGTCCGGCGGGTGCTCAGTAGCGAACTTTCGCGTCAGTTCATCGATAAGGTGCTGGTCGAAGTTGTCCGGCGCGGCACCGGCAAAAGATGCCAACTTGACCGCTGGAGCGTCTTCGGCAAGACGGGCACAGCCCAGATCGGCGGACCCGGCGGTTATGAAGATTATGCGTACACCGCCACGTTTATGGGCGGCGCCCCGGCGTCCGCTCCGGCGGTGGTCTGCGTGATTTCCATATACCGCCCTGATTACGGAAGGGGGTACACCGGCGGAAAAGTAGCAGCCCCATGCGTGCGAGGCGTGCTGGAAAAGACACTGGCGTATCTCGACATTCCGCCTGATAAGGACTTGGTAGCCGATAGTCGGTAGTCAAACCGCAATCCGAATATCGAAATACGAAATTCGAAACAAATTCAAAATCCGAATTTTCTAATGCTCAAAACACAGGTTACCGGAAACGAATTTTTGTTTTTTTATGTTTCGGATTTTGGTCATTTGTATTTCTATATTGTTTCGTATTTTGATATTCGGATTTCGGATTTTTTTCCTGATACGTCAGTGGTCGGCAAACCGACTGCTGACTACCGACTACTGACCACCTGCGTTACAATGAGAGTGCGATGCGTTTTTCACAACTGTGTATCGAGGCCGATTTGAGCGTAACTTCTCGACGGGGCGACGCCGATGTGCGGGCTGTTGTAACGGACTCTCGCCGGGCGATTGCGGGCGGATGTTTTGTAGCCGTTCGTGGCCCGAATACGGACGGGCATCTTTATATCACTTCAGCCGTTGCAGCGGGGTGCACAGCTGTGGTCTGTGAGGACGCGTCGTCTGCACCGGAGGGAGTCGCCTGCGCCGTTGTTGCCGATTCCCGATCCGCCGCCGGACCGATGGCGCAGGCCGCCCTGGGATGGCCATGTCGAAAACTTACCATCACCGGCGTAACTGGAACCAACGGAAAAACGACAGTCATCTATCTTCTGCGGCGTATTCTCGACCTTTTCGGAAGGAAAGTAGCGATGATCGGGACAGTTTCGTACGATACGATTACTAATTCCGCCCCCGCTTCCGTTACGACGCCGGGCGCTGTCGAACTGGCCGATATGATGGACGAGATAGTCGCCGCCGGGGGGACGCACCTGGTTATGGAGGCTTCTTCGCACGCGATGGAACAACGCCGGACCGACGGGATAGATTTTGACGTGGTCGTCTTTACCAATCTTAGCGGCGATCACCTGGACTATCACGGTTCGATGGAAAATTACCTCGCTGCTAAGCGCAGGCTGTTCGAAAACCTCTCAGCCGATGCCGTGGCTGTGCTCAACCGCGACGAGACCCACAGCGAGTCTATGGCGTCGGCGACCGCTGCGTCGATCGTATGGTACGGCCTGTCGTCTGCGTCAGATATATCCGCCAGAATCGACCGCATAGACATAACAGGCAGCAGGTTCCTGTTGCGGTCCGGCGGCGGCGAGATAAATGTCCGGACCGGTTTAATCGGGCGACATAATGTTCATAATTGTCTGGCGGCGGCGGCGGCAGCCGGAGCAATGGGCGTGGATATCGAAACTATCGCCGAAGCACTTGGGCAGGTCCGCTGCGTGCCGGGGCGGTTGGAGAGAATAGAGACCGAGACGCCTTTTGAGGTGCTCGTGGATTACGCCCATACCGACGATGCGCTGGATAAGGTTCTCTCGGCGCTTCGACCTGTTACTTCCGGCAGGCTGATTGTCGTCTTCGGCTGCGGCGGCGACCGGGACCGCTCGAAGCGTCCGCGCATGGCGCGTGCAGCCGAAAGATGGGCCGACGCCGTTATCGTAACATCCGACAACCCGCGCAGTGAGAAACCGACGGCGATTATGGAGGAAATTTTAGCGGGATTTTCCGCGCCGGGACGGAAAAAAGTAAAGACCGAACCGGATCGCCGCTCTGCCATCGAATTGGCGATCGACCTGGCCGATGCAGGCGACGTTGTGCTCATTGCCGGAAAAGGGCACGAAAACTATCAGATTATCGGCGATGAGAGAATACACTTTGACGATGCCGAAATCGTCGAGAACCTGTTGGGTAAATAGGGTTAAATTCGTCGCCGTACCGGCGACGGCTAAACTGATTGCTGACCGCTGATTGCTGAATGCTGATAAAATGAAGCGTTTGATGGTGGAAGATATTCGTGGGGCGGTAAAGGGTCGATGGCACCGGAGGGGTGAGCCTGTGGCGGCTGAAGGCGTCTCCATCGATTCCCGTTCAGCCGGTGCGGAAAACCTGTTCGTCGCTATTCGTGGACAGAAATTTGACGGGCATGATTTTCTCGCCCAGGCCGCCGCTGCCGGATGTATCGCTGCGATTGTGAACCGGGACGCCCCGCTGGATGAAGATGTTCTGTCCGGTTTTACAGGCGGGGTTATCGGCGTAGCCGATACGACCACAGCCCTTGGCGACCTGGCGACATACTATCGCAACGGCCTGGCCGCGACGATAGTGGCCGTTACCGGCTCCAACGGAAAGACAACGGTCAAGGGGATGATTCATCACATCCTTTCAAGTTGTCTCAAAGGTACTGCTTCGCCCGCCAGTTACAATAATTCCATCGGCGTCCCGCTTACGCTTCTGTCAGCCGATGCCGGCGACGATTACGTGATTTGTGAAGTCGGAACCAATGCGCCGGGCGAGATAGCGGACCTGGTTAGAATAGTCCGCCCGGACGTAGCGGTCATCACGTCAGTTGCTTGCGCCCACTTGGCCGGACTGGGCGACATCGAGCGCGTTGCGGCCGAAAAAGCGGCTTTGCTGGGCGGGCTAACGCCCGGCGGGATTGGCGTTGTCTGGGCCGACAGCAAACCGCTGGCGGCGGCGATGCGGGCTTACGACGCCAGGGTGATTCGATTCGGAGCGGACGAATCGGCTGAGTTGAGGCTGACCCGTTACCTGCCCGCCTGCGGTAAGCGGGCGGGCGAACCTGATCCCGGAAAAGGACGGTTTGAACTGAACGGATGGTTATGGGTGGACCTGGCCGTTCCGGGAAGGCACAATGCGCTCAACGCGCTGGCGGCAATGGCGGTGGCAAGGCGGTTCGGGTTGGATATCGAATCCGCCGCTGCGGCGATTGGCGACTTTACCGGACAGGAGATGCGCCTCCAGAAGATCGAGGCGGGGGGGGTAACGATTATTAACGACGCCTATAATTCCAATCCCGCCTCTCTGCTGGCGGGGGCGGAGGCTTTGGCGTCTTTTTCCGGAAAGAGGCGCGTGGTTGTCGCCGCCGACATGCTCGAATTAGGACCGGACAGCGAGGCGCTGCATCGCCGGACCGGCGAGGCGCTGGCGAAGGTCGGTGTGGATCTCGTTGTCGGCGTCGGGCCTATGGGCAGACATATCGCCGCCGGGGCCGCTGCGGCGAACGTCGAAACAGAAGAAATAAAATCCGTCAGGCTGGCTTGTAAAGGGCTGCCCGATATGCTCAAGCGAGGCGACGTGGTGCTTTTGAAAGGTTCGCGGCTGATGGCGATGGAGCGTCTGGTCGGACCTATAGAAGCGGCATTCGCCAGGCCCCGAAAAGGCAGACGGACGGTCAAGAAGAAGCGAAGGGTTCGCAAGTGTTGACTGAGTGGCTTTTTGACGGCAGGCAGTTGGTTCTCCGCATGGCCTGTGCGGCTGTGCTGGGGTTTCTGATCGTGGTGATGCTGAGTCCGCGTATGATCCGGTTCCTGATCCAAAGGAAACTCGGCGATCGCCCGGAGTTCGACCATGCCGGCGTCAATGAACTGACCCGCCACAAGTCCGCCACGCCGACGATGGGTGGTGTGCTGATAGTCCTGGCTATCGGCGTAAGCGTGCTTCTCTTCGCCGACATCGGAAATATGTACGTCCGGGTGTCGTTTCTGGTGCTGTTGTGGCTTGGGGGGGTCGGCGGGGTGGACGACTGGCTTAAACTTCGAGCCGGTTCCATCGCCGCACGCTCCGACGGCCAGGCCCCGCCAAGCCGGGACGGGCTGAGGATGTGGGAGAAACTCGTCTTTCAAATTGCCCTGCCCGTGCTCATCGCCAATTTTATTTACAACTACGGGAGGATAAGCGGGCACGTGGACTTCGAAGGCAGGTTGATCAACGCGGCGCATAATTTTTACTTTCCATTCAAGGCCGATCCTGTGGAACTGGGGCTTCTGGCCTATGTGATTATCACGGTGCTGGTAATGGTCGGTTCATCGAACGCCGTCAATCTGACCGACGGGATGGACGGTCTGGCGTCCGGGTGCATGGTGTTTGTTACCGGCGTCTTTCTTATCCTATCGTGGGTGGCGGGCAATCAGAATTGGGCTGATTTCCTTCATCTCCCCTTCGTGCCGCAGGCTGCGGAACTGGCGGTGGTTTGTGCATCCATGATCGGAGCGTGTATCGGTTTCCTTTGGTACAACTGCCTGCCCGCACAGATGTTCATGGGGGATACCGGTTCGCTTCCTCTGGGCGGGCTTATCGGATACATCGCCGTTGTAACACGTCACGAGCTGACATTGTTTATCGTCAGCGGCGTGTTCGTAATGGAAGCAGCCAGCGTTATAACACAGGTGTTGTACTTCAAGGCCACCGGCGGGCGCAGGATATGGCTTTGTACGCCAATCCACCATCATTTCCATCTGCTTGGATGGGCGGAATCCAAAGTAGTGGTGCGGTTCTGGTTGCTGGGCGCGCTGTTCGCCGCAGCGGCGCTGGCGACGTTAAAACTGAGATAACGCGAATTCACGCGAATAAAGCGAATGGCGCGAATAGAAACAGATAGAATTAATGTAAAAAAAGAATTCAAAGAGTTCGGATGACAGAAAACGATCAAATCGTCTATAGGCAGCTCAGTTACGAAATTGTAGGCTGCGCTCAGCGCGTACATACGACCCTGGGGCCTGGTTTCCCCGAAAGCGTCTATCAAAGAGCATTATGCCGGGAATTGCTGAATCAGAAGATACCGTTTGCCTCGGAAGCGCCTTTCGAGGTTTATTATGAGGATGCAATCGCCGGTAAATTTAGGGTGGATATTTTTGTCGATGATCGCATCGTACTTGAACTGAAGGCAGTTTCCGATATTTGCGACGATCACATTTCGCAAGCATATGCCTATTTAAAGGCAAGCGGAGCGAAGTTAGCGATGCTGATTGACTTCGGAAAAAGACGATTGCAGACAAAGCGAATTGTGATGTCAAAAAGAAAAATTTAATGCTGTTATTCGCGTTATTAGTTTTATTCGTGCGAATTCGCGTTCTGGTTAAGCCATGGAAGGTGAAGAACTCAAACGATTGCTTTTGCGTGAAAACGTTACCGGTCAAGGCCTGATCCTGACTACGCTGGCGTTGATGTCGATTGGCGTGGTGATGGTCTTCAGCACAACCGCTGTGAGCGCAGGGGCATCGGCCTGGTATGAGCGGACGTATATCCGCCAACCGATATTCGCCGCCGCGGCAATGGCATTGCTTTGTCTGCTCTGGCGAATGGATTATCGCCGCCTGGGCGGCTGGTGCTGGCTGTCTCCGGCGACGGTGATATTTATCCTGGCTCTGGTTGTTGTTTCGGCTGTTTTTATTCCGGGCGTTGGTCATGCTGTGGGGGGCGATCTGCGATGGATACGCTTCGGGCCGATCGGATTTCAGCCTTCGGAGGTGCTGAAAATCGCCCTGCTGATAATCCTGGCGGCTTTCCTTGGTCGGGATGGCGCGGCGGTGCGAAGTTTCGGGCGGACCTTCGTCCCGGCTGTGATTATGATAGGTGTCTCTGTCGGCTTGGTGGTAACGGAAGATTTCGGCACCGCTGCGATTATCGGCGTCACCTCTGTGGCTGTTCTGTTGGCCGGCGGAGTGAGGTGGTATTATCTGGCGGGGCTTGCGCCGTTCGGCGCGGGGGCGTTTTATCTGTTTGTGGTCGGCGCTCCGCATCGCTGGGCGAGGATCGAAGCGATGCTGAATCCGACCGATACCGCCAATCCGGCCACTTATCAGCCCAGGCAGGCGTTGATTGCCATAGGTAGCGGCGCAGAACCTGCCGGGCCGGGCGCAGGAGTCGCCAAGTACGGATACCTTCCGGAAGGTCATACAGACTTCATATTTGCCAACATCTGCAATGAACTCGGAATGCTCGGCGCTATTCTCGTAATCGGACTGCTGCTTCTGTGGTTGTGCCTTGCCTGCAGGATTGCGATCCGGGCGCCGGACCGATTTGGCGCGCTGCTGGCGGGGGGGTTGGGATTTCTCGTTGCCTTTCAGGCGGCGCTGCACATAGCAATTAACATCCCGCCGGCTCCTCCGACCGGCGTGTCGCTTCCGTTCGTTTCCGCCGGCGGGAGTTCCCTGCTGCTGATGTCGGCGGCGACGGCATTGATCGTTTCGGTCAGTTCGCGGAAGCGGGCGGCAAGTGATGAATGCTAAATGATAGATGCTAAATGAATGCCTAATA
>JAXHSV010000014.1:0-22395 GCA_034190305.1 Planctomycetota bacterium
GGTGCTTTGTTCGTACATTGTGCCGCTGATTCCTATCTTCTCTCGCGTAAGTTTCACCAGCGGCGGGCGAGAATGGAATATCTTCGCCGACGGTCTGGCTTTGATTGGAGCGGTTCTGCTGGGAATTCCCATAATCGTCCACGCGGTCAAGGGACTCTTTCACGGCCACGCCCATATGGACGAACTTGTCGCCCTTGCTGTCATTGCCGCGCTGACGGCTGCGGATTACCGCACCGCCGGGGTCGTTGCATTCTTCCTGCTGTTGGCGAACCTGGTGGAGACACGCACCGCACTGGGCGCCAGGGCCATCATCGAATCTCTCATCCGTATCTCCCCCACCAAGGCCCACCGCATCAGAGACGACGGCACCGAGGAACTGGTCAATCCTACGGCTCTTGTGGCCGGTGATACAGTGCGCGTACGCCCCGGCGACAACGTACCGGCCGACGGGGTAATTGTCTCCGGGCAAACTTCGGTCAATCAGGCAAACATTACCGGCGAATCCCTTCCGGTCGATAAGGTCGTCGGGGACGAGGTGTTTTCCGGAACGTCCAATCAAAGCGGCGCTGTTGACGTGAAGGTTACCCGGGCGGGCGACGATACCACTCTCGGTAAGGTTCGCCACCTTATCATCCAGGCCCAGCGAACACGAACACCCATTATGCGATTGATTGACCGCTATGCCGGATGGTACACCCCCACAATCGTTATGATCACCGGAATAGTGCTGTTCTTCACCCGAAACAGTGGAGGAGTCGAACGCGCCATTACTATGCTTATTGTCGCCTGTCCGTGTGCGCTGATTCTCGCAGTCCCCACGGCAATGGTTGCAGCCCTGTCATGCGCCGCCAGGCTGGGGATACTAATAAAGGACGTTTCCATACTGGAAGTGGCTAAGAATCTGTCGGCCATTGTTTTCGATAAGACCGGAACGCTGACGACCGGTGAACTGGCGGTTACTCGCCTCCAGCCTGTACCCGGAATCGACGGAGAAGAACTTCTCAAAACGGCATCGACCCTGGAACAGATGTCGAAACATCCCGTTGCCCAGGCAATCGTAAAGATCGCCCGGAAAGCGAGAATAACTCCTTCAGAACCGGTCGATTTTGTGGAATTCGCCGGTAAGGGCGTCAGTGGAAAAGTCGATGGGCAGGCAATTATCGTCGGGCGAAAAACCTGGCTGACCGAACAAGGTGTAGATATGTCTGCAATATCCGACGAAACCATGGCTGAACCTGAAGGGCTTTCTGCATTGTATGTAGCCCGCGCCGGAAAGGTGCTAGGCTGGGTCGGTCTGGAAGACCGCACTCGTCCGGAAGCCCGCCATGCGCTCAAGGAACTGCGCCAGATGGGTATCGGCGAACTGGTTATGGTAACAGGCGACCAGTGGTCGGTTGCCCGAAGGGTCGCCAGGGAAATGGGGTGCACCGAAGTCCAGGCAGAGGTGCTTCCCGCCGACAAACTGGAACTCGTCGCGGCGCTGAAAGCCCAAAAACAAACTGTAGCGGTCGTCGGCGACGGCGTCAACGACGCACCGGCACTGGCTGCGGGCGACCTGTCCGTGGCAATGGGAGCGGCAGGGTCCGACGTAGCAATTAATTCAGCCAGTATCGCACTGATGAACAATGACCTGGAACGCCTTCCGTTCCTGATTCGACTGTCGCGGCGAACAATAAGAGTAGTTCATCAAAATCTGCTGCTGGGGCTGGGCTTCATCGTGGTGCTGCTGATCCTCAGTGCGACAGGATGGATAACACCGATTCTTGGGGCGGTGTTTCACTTTATAGCCGCCTGTGTCGTGATCTTCAACAGCGCCCGTCTGGTGCGATTCGGCGAGGAATTGCACAAACCAACAGCCGAAGCCGAACAACCCCGGCCAAGATTAGAAGCCGTTCCGGCAACGTAACAGCACTCAGCAATCGGTTACTTATTAGCGATTAAAAGGTTTTTCGGAGAATCTCGAAGTGATATCTGGTTCTGGGCAGCAACAGGATAAGCACCACGCCGCCGGCGGCGGCGGCGACGGAATACAATACCGGTGTCGAAAAGCCGGCCCACAAGCCGAAGCCAATCGCTATGACCAGGATTATTGTCAGCACCGCACAAACGAGCACGAAATACCAGGTCCACTTTACGCCCCGCCCGAACCAGCCACAGAAAACCCATCCGACAACTGCCGCTGCGCCCAAGGCCACCGTAAAAACGATCGCGTTTATCGACCCAAATCCGTTGGAAACAGTCAGGGCAAGCATACCCGCACCGAGCGCTCCGGCCCTTCCGGTCCAGGCAAGGATCGATACCGGCAGCGGAGCGGACGAGGAACCGCTGCCGTCCTGTGCGGTCAGTTCACGCCTCTGGAACAGGGCCATACCAATAGCCAGGATGGCGGCGATATGGCATGCGGCGTAGGCAATCGCCAGTCCAACGTAACCGACCGGGATGGGCCTGTCGGCCATCAAGGCGTTCATGACGTAAAAAAATGTCAGGTTTGGAAACAGCAGGTAAGCGATCTTTGCAGCGGAACTTTCGTCGGCAACTCGCCCGAAAAAATAATGGCTCGTCGAACCAAGGAAAAAGAAACTAAAGCACACCAGCAGCGTCATCACCTGACCCAGGCGCGTACTGGCAGCCACAGCCACAGCCACGAAAACCAGAACGGCAAACAACATCAAACCCAAAGCCATCAGCAAATCGGGCGATATGTCCTCACCGAAAGGAACAATCTTCCATTGTTTTCCAACGAAGGCAATTGCCCCCATCGCCAGCGAAAGCAGAATTACCCCGAAGCCTACGGCGGCGGATGCAAAGTTCCAGCCGAAGAAATAGTTACAAAACAAAGCCGCGACAATGGTCGCCACAAATGCCGAGCAACCCAGAACGATAACAGGGAGATCGTAAGGGTCGGAAGCAGTCGGCATTACCTTGTGCCGGACGGTCATCAGAAACACAAGCGAGCAGAGCCAGAAGGAAACCAAAATTGCAGCGGCCACACCGACAAACTTACCAAGCACAACCATAGGACGGGGGACGGGCTTGGAAACCACCGTAAGGATGGTTTTATCCTCGATTTCCCGGCTGAGGACGCCCGAAGCGCTGAATACGGCAATCAGAAGCCCCGAAATCAGCAGCGTCGAAAGACCAAGGTTAACCAACATCTGCTGGTCGGTTTTTTGGTATTCGGCTATGCCTTCACCCATCGTGTAGGTCGAAAGCGGAAGGTCCAGCACGAGCACCGTGAAGGTTACGAGGATCAGAACGCCATAGACCGGCTGACGAATGGCTTCGATAAAAGCGTTTCTGGCTATTGCAAACAGTTTCATGAGTGTTCCACGAATTACACAAACTGAAAAGAATTAAACTCTAGTACGACATAAATTACACGAATGTTTCTTTGGAAAGAAAAATAATAATTTACGAAACCTGTTTCGATTCGTGGGATATTCGCGGACATGGATAGGAGAAGTTCATGCAGGCAAGCAAGCGTGGACAAAGAGTGGCGATTTTCGGATTGATAGTACAACTGGCGCTGGTAGCGCTGGCGGCATTACTTTTGCGCGCAACCGGTTCTCCGGCGGCGCAGGCGGTGCTGTGGCTGGTAATCCTGCCGCTGCCTTTGTGGGTAATAACGCTGCTGATGTTCTACTGCCAGTGGCTTCAGCGGCGTGAGGCAGAGGAAATCCAACAACTAACCGAGCGTCCGGGTCAAACCGAGAGCATCTTTCGGGATCAGGACGGCGATCTCCGCCCCGCCGACAATCGCCTGAAATGGATGCAGCGGTACATGGTCCATGCCTTTACGCTGGTATTCGCCGCCTGCCATGCCGTCGTCGGAATACTCCTTCTTCAGTGGGTCGTCGGTATCGGGGAGGTATCATCTCCTGCCGGCAAAGCGGCTTCCATGTTCTTCGCCGTTGGCGGAGCGTTCGCAGCGTTTCTGGTCAGCCGATACGCCGTTGGAATGTCCAAGGCGCCTTCATGGCGGATGCTGCGGGCGCCGGGGTCATACCTTTTTACTAATTCTCTGGTCATGGTCCTTCTGGCCTGCGCCCTGGCCGGCGAACACTATGATTGGCCGGTCTTAGGAGTAGTAATCGCGTATGTCCTTCCCGTCTTCGCTATTGTCATCGGCGCCGAACTGGTGCTGAATTTCGTTTTGGACCTGTATCGCCCGCGACTTCCCGACAGCGAGACACGTTACAGTTACGACAGCCGGCTGCTGAACCTTATCGCCAGTCCCGAAAGCATCGGGCATTCCATTGCCGAGGCGCTGAATTACCAGTTCGGTTTCGAGGTTTCCGGAACGTGGTTCTATAAACTGCTACAGAGGACGTTTGTACCGCTGCTTCTGACCGGAGCGATATTCATATGGTTAATGACTTCGGTGGTAGTCGTGGAGGAAGGTCAGCAGTACACCGTTTTGCACTGGGGCAAGCGCTACCCGCAGCGGGTGCTGAAGCCCCGGCGCTGCCCGTACCTCATCTGGCCCTGGCCCATCGACACCGCGCGGAAGTTTGAAACCGACCGGATAAACCAGATTACCCTCGGTGTAGGCGAGGAACGAACCGAAGAGTTTGTCAACAAAAAGAGGATCTATCTCTGGACGGAAGAGCACGGACGGCGAGCCGAACTTGATACACTGGTTGCCATCCCGCCCGGCGAGGGCAAACGCCGTCACGAAAAGGCCCCATCCGTCAGTATCATCAAGATGGTCGTCTCGGTCTATTACCGTATAGGAGACAAGGACGACGACATATACAGGTTCGGCTACACCTTCAGCGATGCGCACAAGTTGCTGGAGGCAATCGCCTACCGCGAGATGGTCAGTTATGCAGCCTCGGCCACGCTGGACGAACCGCTGCCTGCCGACCAGGGGCAATCCCGCCCTCAAGGTATATTGAGTTTCGGTCGGGCCAAGGCGGCGAAAGACCTGAAGACCCGCATCGCCGAAGCCGCTAAAAAACTTGATCTGGGCGTGCAGATAGTGGATGTGGAATTCCTGAGTTGCCATCCGCCCAAAGAGGCCGCTCCGGAGTTCGAGGGAGTAATCGCCGCCGAACGCCAGCAGGACAAATATCGATACCAGGCCCAGTCCGAAGCCAACAAGATTCTGGCCGATGTGGCGGGCGACCCAGACGAAGCCTTGAAACTCGCCCAGGCCATCAGCGCCCTCCAGGAACTACAGGTCATGGTAAATACCCGGCGGAGCGGCGGCGACGTGAACTCCGCCGTAAAGAGGGCAATTGAACGCATCGAAAACGAAATCGCTGATTTGGAAAAGCAAATTCACACCGAAATGCTGTTGGGCCGGCACAAGCCCAACGAGTCAACGGTCACCCAGGAGTTGCTGAAACGCCAGAAAAAACACCTGGCCCTGCTGACAAAAATACAGTCTGACCCCGGCGGATTCGACCTTGCCCGCCAGGTCGCCGGGATGCACGAAGAGATTGACAATTTTTTCAAGGACATCCGCGGTACTGCCGCCGTAACCATCGCCCGTGCGAGGGCTGACAGATGGAAAACGGAATTCCGCGAACGGGCCAGGGCCGAAACCTTCAGCGCACACCTGATGGGGCTCCAGGCGGCGCCGTCACTGTACCGGTTGGATAAATACCTCAACGTCCTGACCGAAGGTCTTCAAAAGCGGCGCAAGTACATTCTGGGAGTGGACCGGGACAGAATTGAGGTCTGGCTGAACCTGGAAGAACCGCAAGAGTCAATGAGCGATGTCCCCCTGGGAAATCAATAAGGACCAAAATCAGGGACAAGGGATTTAAAATCTATTGATTAGATGATAATGAGGAGCAAAGCTATGAGAAAACATGGTTGGATCATCTTCCTGTTGTTGATAGTGGTATTAGGAATGCTTTGTTATACCGTTCTATTCAAGGTCGGTTTCGATGAAATAGTCATCATCAAGACTTTCGGTAAGGCCGAGGACGCCATTTACGGTTACAAGGAAGCGGGGTGGTCTCTGAAGTGGCCTTGGCCGTTTCAGCGCATAGTTCGCTATGACGCGCGGACCTTTATCTTCGAGGACACCCACGAACAGATACAGACCGCCGACAAACAAAACGTACTCGTAACGGTCTTTTGCGGATGGCGGATCAAAGATGCTGACTTGTTCATCCGCCGCATCAGCACCATCGCCGAGGCTGAAGCGCGCATCCGCAGCATGGTTCGCGACACCAAGAAGCAGGTTGTCGGCAAGCACCGACTGGAAGATTTCATCAATACAGATCCGACCAGGATGCTCATTCCCCGAATTGAGGAAAAGGAGATACTCCCGTCGGTTCGGGATCGTGCGTCCAAGGACTACGGTATCGAAGTGGTAACGCTGGGCATCAAGAGCCTTGGGCTGCCCAAGAGCGTTACGGAAATAGTCATCGAGAACATGCAGGAAGAGCGCAACCGTGTGGCTAAATCTTACGAGGGTCTCGGTCAGGCCGCCGCCGACGCCATTCGCAGCCGGGCCGAAGCCGCCCGCGATCAGATACTCGAATTCGCCCGCGCCGAAGCCAAGAGCATCCGCGCCGAGGGCGACCGCGCCGCCGCCGAATTCTACGAAAAGTTCAAGGGACACGAACAGTTCGCAATGTTTCTGCGAGAACTGGACTTCCTGCAAGAAACAATGAAGGAAAACTCCATCTTCCTGCTCGACCCGTCCGTGCAGCATAGCATAGATTTCTTCAACAAAGGCCCTTCGCTACCGCCGCTAAACGACGGGACGACCACGAAACCGACGACAGAGAAGGAAAATTTACAGGCGCAACCATGAAAGACAACAATGTACAAAACGAGCCGGACAACCTTCGCGACATGCCTGCTCACGACCCTCCGATACCGGCCGATGAAGAAAAAATGGACACAGCCAATAAGTCTCTGGCCGACGCACTTCGGATGAGTTTCCGCCTGCTGTCATTCTTCATGATCGGCGTGGTGGTTCTGTTCTTCTTTACCGGCCTGACGCAGATTGACACGGACCAATGCGGCGTCAAACTGCTTTTAGGGCGGATTCAGGGCGACATAGACAGAAATACGCTCGTTGACACACGCGTGCTTGGACCCGGATTGAGATGGTCCATGCCGGAACCGATCGGTCGAGTTATGAAGATCCCCACGGGCCAGCAAAAGGTTGATGTCTACGATTTCTGGATCCACGAAACGCCCGAAGATGCCCTCAAGCTGCTCCGTGACCGCCAAGTGCCGCAGGGAGGGCTCCGTCCCGGGTGGGATGGCGCACTTCTGACCGGCGACCGTGGACTGGTACACGTGAAACTAACCTGTTTTTACAGTTTTTCCACAAAGAAAACCGATACCTCCCAATCCGGCGGCCCTGATCCGACGGCAGTAATGCAATTGATCCACAATATCGCCGGAATGGACCTCAATGAAGAAGGTGTCCTTAAAACCCGTCGCGCAGACGAGACGGTGCAATCCGCCGTTTGCAGCGCCGCTATCTGCGCCGCAGCCACACGCACCGTTGAATCGATCTATCCGGCCGGTCAGAAGGACTTTGCCGACGCCGTCGCAGAGATCGCCCAGCAGCGTCTCAACAAATTTAATAGCGGCATCAGGATAGAAAGGATCGAGGTCCCCGACAGCACCGTACCCTTGGCGGCAATTGCCGCATTTGACGCTGTAAGCAGCGCCGCCACGGAGCGGGACAAGATGATAAACAAAGCCAAAGGTCAGGCCAATGAAATGCTCTCTGCCGCCGCGGGGGAAAGTTACAAGAAACTGACGGGAGACCATGATAAGCCGGGCGATACAGGCCTGCTCCAGAGTTACGCCAAGGCGCGCGAAAAAGGACATGAAACCGCCGCTGCTAAAGAACTTCAAAAGATCAATCAACTGCTGGTGTCAAATCAGACCGGCGGGGGCGCTGCGCGCATCATAAACGAGGCAAAATCATACAGCGCCACTATACGACAGCGTGTCGAGGCGCGGGCGGGGCGATTTGATAAACTCATCGACAAGTTTCTCGCCACACCCGATCTGATGCTCCAGCGATTATGGGCAGAGAAAAAAGAAGAAATCCTCATAGCGCCGACGATCCTGAAATACTACGTTACGCCGGGAAAGAAGACTGTCGTTCGCATCAACGAGGACCCTGAGATCAGACGTCGAAGAGGCATCGAAAGGCTCAAGGCCGGACCAGGCGAGCAGAAAAGCAGGAAAAGGTAAGATATGCCTGTAGATAAAGATAACGACGACGTCGTTCGCACCGTCGGACTGGCGAAGGTCTTTCGCGACTTCTGGTTGCGTGAGAAGGTTGCTGCAGTGCGCGACCTTAACCTGAACATCCGCGCCGGCGAGATCTATGGCCTGCTGGGGCCTAACGGGTCGGGCAAATCGACCACGCTGAAAATTATACTGTCGCTGCTGTACCCGACCCGCGGGCGGGTAACGGTCTTCGGAAAGAGCCCCTCCGACGTGCGGACCAAGGCCCGCATCGGATTTCTTCCGGAAGAATCGTATCTGTACCCGTTCCTCGACGCCAATGAAACGCTGGACTACTACGGAAGGCTCTTCGGCCAGCCCCGTTGGGAACGCAGGCGGCGAATCGGAATGCTCCTGGATATGGTCGGGCTGACAGGGTCAGCCTATCGTCGGATCGGAGAATACTCCAAGGGAATGCAGCGGCGAATCGGAATGGCCCAGGCGCTTATAAACGACCCGGACCTGCTGATCCTCGACGAACCGACCAGCGGGATGGACCCTCTGGCCTCCCGCCAGTTTAAAGATCTCATTTCGGAACTAAGCCGGAGAGGAAAGACAATCATCCTCTCTTCGCACCTGCTGGCTGACACTGAAGACGTCTGTGACCGAGTCGGGATACTCTTCGCCGGGCAACTTCGCTCCGAAGGGACGCTGGAAGACCTGCTCAGCCGCGCCAGCCTGACCCAGATCGTTACTGAACGCCTTGACGAAACAACCAGCGCCGCTGTCCGCAGGGTTCTGGTCCAGGCCGACAAGCGGGTTATTTCGGTCGAGAGTCCTAAAGACAAACTCGAGGCGCTTTTCCTTCGCATCGTTCGCCAGGCGCAGACACGATTTCAATCGTCCGATTCCGTAAAAACGGGCGAAGTGGCAGAATTCCTCCGCGCCGCCCCGGACCAGACGCCGCGAAAGATAATCGAGGAACTCCTCGCCGGGCCGGAAACGCCGTCGGATGAACCGGACCAGAAGCCGGAGGCTCCCCCGCCAAGCCGGACAAAACCGGACAGCAGCGTCATTACAGAACTGCTGGGCAACGCAGAAAAAGTAAAACCGGCACATCCCCCGTCTAAAGAGGCGCCCCCGCAGCCCATGCCCGAGCGACAAAAGAATGGTCCAGTCGATCGCAGCGTAATTGATGATCTCATCCGGTCCGAAGGCACGGAGGGCCACTGACGATGCGTAACATCTGGGCGGTTACACGTAAAACCTTCCTTCAGTGCGCCCGCACCCGGATTATCGTCGTCTTCGGCATCCTCCTGGTGATATGCGTTCTGGGTGCCGGTTTCAAAATGACCGGCGACGGAACGCTCAAAGGACGCATCCAGACATTCCTTGCATATAGCACCTCGCTGACACAACTGCTGCTTTGTCTGGTAACGATCTTCCTGACCACCAACATCGTTACCGGCGACATACGCCACAAGTACATCTTCACCGTCGCAAGCAAACCGCTGGCCAGGTGGCAGTATGTACTGGGGCGATGGTGCGGCGTCGTACTGCTGAACATGCTGCTGCTGGCGGCGGCTATGGGTGCTATTTACTTTCTCGCACAGCACCTTCGCAAACAACCGACCCAAATGGAGCAAAACTTTGCTGCCGGAATTTTGGAGCAAAAAAGAACCGATTTCGATCGCCTCGGCGTGGAGAACGAGATATTCACCTCCCGCGCAACATATCTGCCCGAACCGTTCAATATTGACAGATTATTTCAGCGCAGAATGAAGCAACTTATCGACGAAAGAGGTGAGGACAACCTTATCCGCAGCCACATACAGAAAAGAGTTCCCGACAAGGCGAAGGCGGAAAAACTTTTCAGCGACATTGACGCGCGCCAAAGAGCGATGGCGGAAATCGAGTCCACCCTTCGTGAACAAATTCTCGACGAAGTAAAATTAATCAGGCCCGGCAAGGCCATCGGGCTGATCTTCACCGGTCTGAAACCTGCGCCGGCCGACGGGCCTCTGCTACAGGTCCGGTACAAACTCAACCCGTTCAAATCCAGCGCGACAATCCTCCATAGCACCTGGCAGGTGGAAAACCCGCAAACCGGTTTCAACCGGTTCATACCTCGAAGCGATTCGACGCAAACCGCCTCCTCATTCATGGTCGATCCACGGGCCGTTACAGGTCAAGGCCGTCTGACCGTCTTTTACATCAATCGCCAACCCGACACGATCGTAAAGATCGAACCGGAAGAAATCGCCGTCCTGCAGCGAATCGCCGGCTTTGAGGGCAACCTCGTCCGAGCGGGTTTGCTGATCCTGCTGAGGCTGATGTTCCTTGCCGCCGCTTCGGTGCTGTTCGGCGTTTTCCTGTCGTTTCCGATTACGTGCCTGTCAGTTATGATAATTTTCACGATCAGCATGACCAGCAGCTTCCTCCATGACGCTACGCGGTTGCCTGGTCATACCGCGCCGTCTGCCTATGAATACTTCAGTCACTACCTCGTCAGGGGAGTCTTCGTCGCCCTTCCGACGTTTTCGGCAACATCGGCTACCGATTCGCTGGTCGATGGGACGTATATACCATGGGGGACGCTGATAAGGGAGTATCTGATAACATTCAAGCAATCCGGAGCCGACTCCGGCCGATTATGGCAAATGATAGGCCTGGAAATACAGACCGGTATGGGTATGCGAACAATACTTGCGCTGGCTGTCAGCTGGTTGATATTCCGACGAAGAGAACTGGCGGGAGTAACCTGATTTCTGAATGCTGAACGCTGATTGCTGAATGCTGAACGCTGATTGCTGAATGCTGAACACTGATTGCTGAACGCTTTGTTATGTTACGAGAACGTCTGATACAATTCATAATGCTTATATTGGCGGCAGCGGCTCTGACCGGTGCAGTAATGCTTCAAAAGCCCATCGAATCCCAGCGCCGACGTCTGAAACTGATAAACGTTACAGCCGACGAAAACATCGGTAAAGATCCCAAGACCACATTGTTGCAGGTCGCTCCGGGCGGGTTGCGTGCGCCGCTGCTGACATATCTTTGGCTGCGATCACAGCAACTGAAGGAGGATGGGAAATTTTTCGATGCTCGTCAACAGCGCGACCTGATATGCGACCTTATGCCGCACTTTTCGGGCGTGTGGTCGTTCCATGCGTGGGATATGGCATGGAATATCTCCGTAGCCACCCACACGCCGGAAGAACGATGGATGTGGGTATCCAACGGCATCCGTCTTCTGCGGGACAGAGGGCTTTTCTACAATCCGGATAACCTGATACTCCATAAGGAACTGGCGTGGATATTCTTTTCCAAGATGGGTCAGTACTCCGACGAGATGCACATGACCTACAAGCGCCGCTGGGCGGGCATTATGCACGGCGTGTTGGGTGCGCCTCCATTTTCCGATTCGCCGGACGCCGCTATTGAAGCATTTCGTCTCATAGCCGAAGCCCCAAAAACCCTCGCAGAACTCAGGACAGATGCATCGGCTGCGGATTTCGTCGATCGCATTAAAAGCATCGGCGTCAATCTCGATGAGATATTCCTGACCAAGTACTACAACCGTTACAGCGGCGACCCGTCCGTTTCGGCGCCGGAATGGATGACGAAAGAACCAACCGACGAGAAGGACAAGCAAATTGCACATCTTATGAGATCGGAAGAATTCGCCGACGCGCGGGCAAAAGTCCTGGCATTCGTCCGGCGAAAGGTGCTCGTTGAACAATATCGCATGGACCCGGACTGGATGCTCGAACTGATGGAGCGTTACGGGCCGATCGACTGGCGGAACGTCAACGCGCACGCCATTTACTGGTCAACCCTGGGCCTGCACCGATCTGAAGGCAAGAGCCTGGGCGAAATCAACGCCCTCAACACCGACCGAACCTTCCTGGGCGGGCTGAAGTCTCTGACGCGGACCGGGCAGATATATTACACCCATAACCCGAATAAACCGGAGGAACCATACGTAGATTTCCTTCCGGACTGGCGTTTCGTCGAACCGACTCACAGGGAATACCTCACCGCCGAGAGGATACTCGTCAGGAAACCCACCGGCGAGCCGGGCGAACTCGATTCGCCGGATAACCTCCTCCGCGATGGTCATATCACTTACCTTTCCAACGCCATACAGCAGATGTATTTCGGCGGGCGGGAAGACATGGCAAAAAAATACTACGACGATCTCAAGAACACGCTGAAGGCTACCGGCGAGATTTATAAACTCGACCTTCACGGTTTCATCCGTGAGAAGCGGCGTCAGGGTGGCGCACCGCCGATCGAGATGAGGTGGGCCCTTCTGACCTCTTCTCTTCGCAGCGCTTATCGCGCGCTGGCGGGGGGCAATCATGGCGAGTACCTGCGATTCAGGACGGTTGCCGGGCGAGCTTATGGCGAGTTCCTAAAGGACGCCGCTGGAAAACCCCGGCTCAAACCGCCCCCCTTCGGGAAGATCGAACAGAACTTTCTGGTAACAATGCTGGTTCAGCCTCGCGCTGTCGGGCTGAACGTTCCGCTCATAACCAAGTCCAATCTATACAATGCTCTGACCCCGACGATGCGACAGGAAATTTTTCCCCTAATCGCCGACCGCATCAGCAAGCAATGCCGGGCAGAGGGAATTGACTTCGACAAGGCATTCCCCGCCCCGTCGAAGAAATAACAGAAAATAGTCCACGAATTACGCGAATTGTGAAAAACAGAAAAAACAATGTTTTTTTATTATTTGTCGAGTTGGAGGAGATACGAGACTTTGGACGGAGGAACCGCCTGCTCCGGCCGACCCACCTGCCCATCACATCGCGAATCCAGCCAGAACGGCGACAGTTCACGTACGCTTCCGTCGGCAAAGGCGGAATTACACAACCCGCCGTGGCGGAAATGGAACGTAGCCGGGCAATTGATCCGATTATCCAGGTAATACCACTCCTCCAGCATGGGGTTCGAGGGTGAGGCCGGCTCCTGCCACGTGTTGATCTGCATCGAGTCGGCCCAGGCGACTGTTTCCCAGGGTTTGGTTATTTGATCATATCTTTTGTTGCCGGCGCCGTCGTGGAGCATGCAGCGATTTATGGCGTATCCATATCCGGCCAGGTTGAACTTCGGCTTGAAATGAGTCGAAATGCGGCGTGCTTCCGGGCAGATTTGCATAGCGCCGGCGTGCTGGAAGTAAGGCGCGAGTCTGGCGCGACCCGTGTCAACGGGCCGGCTGCCTTCCTCGCTGCTAGCCCCAGCCGGTTCAAACCCCCAGTACCACAACGTGCCGTCAGTAAGGTTTTCCTGATACGGAAAGTACTTCCCGTCGTTTTCCATCAGGTACAGCATAAAGGCCTGATGAAGGTGTCTAATGTTGACGGCGCAGACGGTCTTTCGCGTCAGCGTCTTGGCTCTTGAGAGACAAGGCAGCAGAATCGACAGGAGCAGACTGATTATGCCCACCACGATCAGCAACTCAATGAGAGTGAACCCGGCCCGGGAAGTCCGCCAAGTTGTACGCTTGTTCGTCATGCGATTTCTGCACTTCGGACGCGGCGGGGAAGACGCAGCCGACCTCCCCCGCCGCACCGAGTAAATCCAGTTCCCTTCAGACTCGCCCCGACCGGCCGAAACGGCGACGGCGGACCGTGGAAACGACCGCCAGACCGCTTAGGAGAATCGTCGCAGTTGTCGGCTCGGGAACCTCTACCATTACGTAAATATCATCAAAAGTTCCGGAACCGGAGCCTTTAACCCCGCCCCAGTTCGTACCTACGTAGTTCCAGAACGTTGCGTCCGTCAGCGTGAAGTGGTCGTCCGACGGCAGCGGTACGGCCCAGTAGTACTGCTGGACACCGTTGACCTCCAGCAGGGTCGTTTTGTCTGAATCGACGTATATTGCGCTGTAGGCCCGCCGCGATGTCAAGCCGTGGTAAATCACCTCCACGTACAGGTCCGTATCGGTCGGCAGCCAGTTGCCGGCCCCCATGTCGGTATCGTGAAACTGCGAATCTCCACTTGAGCCGGTTGTGTAATCGCCGGTAAGACCCTCGATATGCGCTCCAATCGTGCACTGAGTCATCGGATTCCATCCGAAAGAGTCGTTCTGGATAAAGTAATTAAACTCCACGAAATCGCTTCCGTCTTTGACGATGGTGGTATTGCCCGACCAGTTGTCGGACATGGTGCGGTCGTCGCCCATCTCCGCCAGGCTGTACAGACCGAAGTTGGCGACCTGGTAGAACTCCGTGGTATTCACGACCGAACTGATCCGCAGAGTCGCCCCAAACTCGAACGTATCGGCGTCCGTAAGTGTCCTGCCCAAGGGGCGGGAGTACGAAGACGGCTCGATCTGGTAGGGATCAATGCCGGCGGCCCCTTCCCAATCCTTATAGTGGTTTGATTGGTCCCATTCCGCATCCAGATTGCCATTGGCGCCGTTCCAATGAATCAGCGGCTGCGAGTTGACATTAAGCCGGCCGTCGTAGGACCAGTTCGTCGAAGGATCGAAACTGAAATCCTCCTGAAAGATCGTTTCCCACGCAGATTCTCCTCGTGCCGCCGTTATTCCTGCCGCAAACAAAAATACACATGTAACTGTAAGTAATGTCCTCATCTGTTCGCTTCCTCAATTACGGCAACTCATAGTTGCCTGATTCCTTTTTACTAGCCGCGACCGTCAGGGAGCGGTCATTTCAACGGCGATGGTCCCACCGACCGCTCCCTTGCGGTCGCGGTTCGTACGTTTCCATCGGAAAACTCGCTACATCGCACCTAGACCTCCCCTGTGATTATTCCGGACATGACAGCAGTCTCCTTCCTTGTAAGCCCCAATGAATGATGGCCGAATCGCCCGGGCGCAAGGCGATCACAACCGGCAACCTGAAATGGGGAAAATGCGGAGGGTTTTTCGCGCAGCGAGCAGAGCAATTCCGACAGCCACCAGCCGCGAGCAGCCCAAGCAAAAACCCCGGTCCTCGCAAGCCGAGGTTCCGGGGCAAATCTGCTTCAAACCAATCCCGGCCACCGATTGAGAGGACTCCAAATCCCTGTTTTTCGGGATTTGGAGCTTCGACTCGCGGAGGTCAAACCAGGTTGGTCACAGGCAGGTCTTCTGGCTTCCGGCTCTCAAGGCTCTCTTGTGGAGAACCTCGTCGTTCCACCGCGCCTTCCCATCCCCGCTACGCACGGAGAAAGTGGCATCATGCGGCTTCTCATCGCCGGTTACAGCGGCGCGTCCACGGCCGATTTTCACGGCCTTCCCTTTTAGCCCCGACTCTCTGCGGGGCAACCTGCAACGAGAGGTAATTAAAACCAAAATCGCAGTTTTGTCAAGTGCCAAATCGGCAAAAAAGAAAAAGATTTAACCACAAAGGACACAAAGAATACGAAGAAAAGAAAAATCTTTCTAATTCTTTTGTTCTTTGTGCCCTTTGTGGTTCAGTTCAGTTTTTCCGTACAGGCGCTGATAAGTTGCTGCCTGGCGGACGGAATGCGATTACAGAAGGGCAGTGCTGAAATACCGCTCGGCGCGGTCGGGCAGGACGGTTGTAATATTTCCGTCGATCTTTTCTGCCAGTTGCCGGGCAGCCCACACGTTCGCGCCGGAAGAGATACCCACCAGCAGCCCGTAGTCGCGACCGAGCTGGCGCGTCGTTTCTATGGCGTCCTCGTCCGTAACCTCGACAACGTCGTCAACGAGCGACACGTCCAGTATCGGCGGCACGAAGCCGTCGCCGATGCCCTGTATCTGGTGCAGACCCGGCTCGTGACCCAGCAGGGCTGCGACGTTCTTCGGCTCGACGGCGACGATCCTGGCGCTCGGCTTGTGCTCCTTCAGGAACTTCCCTACGCCCTGGAGCGTGCCGCCGCTGCCTACGCCGGCGACGAAACACGCTATCTCGCCGCTCATCTGCCGCCATAACTCCCGCGCCGTCTCCTCGTAATGCGCGCGCGGGTTGTCGGGATTCTCGAACTGCTGCGGGACGAATACTCTCGCATCCGCCGCAGCCATTTCCTCCACACGCCGGACCGCGCCGGGGATGCCTTCCTTGTCTCCGGTCAGGATCAAATCGGCGCCCAGCGCCAGAACCAGTTTCTTGCGCTCCTCGCTCATGCCGTCCGGCATGACAATCCGAACGCGATATCCCTTCAACCGCCCCACCAGCGCCACGCCGATTCCCGTGTTTCCGGAGGTCGGTTCAACAATCACCGAGTCGGACCTGAGCCGACCGTCTCGCTCGGCGCCCTCGATCATCGCCAGTGCAACACGGTCCTTGATACTCCCGCCGGGGTTCAGAAACTCGGCCTTGGCGTAAACACGCTCGCCCTTCAGCCGCAGCAGCGGCGTGTTGCCTATCAGGTCCAGAATATTGTCCGTAAGCATGTAGTCGCCCTTGATCCTGAAAAGTATGAAATTATCTGTTTGCCGAATCAAGCTCCGCAGAGCAGGTTTCAATGAGCCGTTTTTTTAATATCTCCATTTCTTCGTCTGTTCGCAGGCCTGCCGCCCGGGCGTGTCCGCCGCCGCCGAAGCGGGCAGCGACGGACGACACATCGACTATCTCTCGGCTGCGGAGACTCGCTCGCACACAATCCGGTTCCTCAACCAGAAGCACCACAACCTCGACACTCTTGAGACGAAGCGCTTCGTTGACAAGGTCTTCTGTCTCATCGGCGCGAGCGCCGGTTTCGTTGAAGTCGCTCCTTCTAACCGTCATTACAGCCAGGCGGTCTCGACAGTGAAGTTCGAGGCTTGCGAGCATCCGCTCCAGCAGGCGGAGGCGTTCGGGCCGGTCGGACAGATAAATTTTTGCGTAGAGCAGGTCGGCCCGCGCGCCGCGTTCGAGCATTTTCGCTGCGGCGCGCAGAGTTCGCGGATCGGTATTGGAAAAGCGAAACCATCCGGTATCCGTGGCGATCGCCGTCATTAATGCCTCGGCTGCACATGTATCGACGGACCAGCCGAGCGCTTCTATTACTTCGGCAACCATTACGCCGACGGCGGAAGCGGACGTGTCGAGCCATCGGACCGAGCCGACATTATCGGCTGTTGCGTGGTGGTCGATAACGACGACCTTCTCCCGCCGGGCGTGCAGACCGGTCTCCAGGCCGTCCAGTTGTGCAAAGGCGCAGGTGTCAACGACGACGATAAGGTCCGATTCGTCGGCGAGTTTCTCGAATTCGTCGGCCCCGGCAGGTAGGCCGCCGGAAAAGAGAAATTCATATCGCGGCGGGACGGTATCCGGAACGAGCATGTGGACGATTTTCCCGGCGCACCTGCCCGCAGACGCCATCGCCGCAATTGTCCCCAGTCCGTCGCCGTCCGGACGTGCGTGCGTCAATACAAGAAACGTCCCAGACGAACCAAGCCGCTCAACGATGGTTTGGAAATCATTATTCACATAACTCGCGCACACGCTGAACATCCTTTGCAATCTGGGCTTTCAAAGCCCCGGTGTCGGGAAATGCCTGCTGGTCCCGCAGTTTCGACAGGAAGGTAACGGCAATATCGCTACCATAGAAATTACCGGCGGCATCCAGCAGATGAACTTCAATGGTCTTCGACGAGGGCATTTCAAATGTCGGTTTGGCTCCGACCGACACAGCCGAGGAATATCGTTCATTTTGGATATCAGCCCATGCGGCATAGACGCCTTCGCCGGGGCATATCAGGCCATTCGGATCGACGTTTGCAGTAGGAAACTCCAGCAACCGCCCGTGTCCGCAGCCGGTAACAACAGTTCCGTAAAGTGTAAAATGTCGCCCAAGGCATAAAGCGGCATCGGCTACGTCGCCGGCACGGATAAGGTCTCGCACCAGTGAACTGGAAATGTGCACCGCACCTCTTTTCGGAAGCCGCGCCTCCAGCGGCTCAACAACGGTTACATCGAAGCCGAATCGCCCGGACATCTCCTGAAGTGTCTCGACGTTTCCACTGCGATCGCGCCCAAAGAAGAAGTTCGGCCCCTCAACCAGATGTTTCGGTTCAAAATACTTCACCAGCACGTCGCGGATGAATTGCTCCGCCGTGCCTGCAAGGAACTCCGTCGTGGTTCTGACAACCACTATGGCGCCGGGGCCGGCGGCGGCCAGGAGTCGGTACTTCACGTCCGCCGGCAGGATATAATCCGGCGCTCTATTAGGCGCGAGCACCACAGCCGGAGGAGGGTCGAACGTGAGGACGCAGAACTTCGCATCCTCTGAAGCTGACAGAGAAGCCGCAACGGAAAGCAACCGCTGATGGCCAAGGTGAACGCCGTCGAAGTTGCCCACCGTCAATACGCCGCGGCGCAGCGAATCGGGAACCTTTTCCAAACCTTGTATAATTTCCCAATCCATTGAATATCAGTCAGCAATCAGCCGTCAGAAATCAGAAAAAAATAAAAATCCTAGGCACTATCTGAAAAGTCAGACATTGCCTCAAAGCATTCAGCATTCAGCAATCAGCATTCAGCAATCAGCATTCAGCAATCAGCAATCAGCATTCAGCAATCAGCCAACACCCAATGAACAAAGGACCTGAATGCTGACCGCTGAATGCTGAAAGCCTGTCTGAAATAGTTTTCAGACAGAGCCTAATGTGCGACGACTATCGGCGCGTCGCCGGCGGTGTCTATCAGTTCCACTTCCACGTCGTATGTATCTTTCAGCACGTCGGCGCGTATGACTTCACCCGGCGGTCCATGTGCGATTACCTTTCCGCTGCGCATCAACATCAGTTCATCTGCAAATCGACCGGCGAGGTTAATATCGTGACCTACGCATATGACCGCCATCGGCCAGTCGTGCGCCAGGCGGACCATCATACGATAAATCGCCAGTTGATTCCTCACATCAAGGTGGCTTGTCGGTTCATCCAGCAGGAGGACTTCAGGCTGCTGGGCGAGTGCGCGGGCGATCATCACCCGCTGCGCCTCCCCGCCGGACAGTTCCGCCAGCGCCCGATCGGCGAAGTCGAGCGTCTCGGTCATGATCATCGCCTGGCGGGCGACGGCGCGGTCCTTCTCACCGGCAAGACCCATCAGGCCCATGTGGGCGTATCGCCCCAGAAGGACGATCTGCCGAACGGTGAAGGCGAAGGCGGAAGCGGGAAACTGCGGAACGTAGGCCATCATCCGCGCCAAGCGGCGCGGCGAGTAACTACCGACCGGCATGGTATCCAGCAGGATGCTTCCGGAATCGACTTTCAGTTGCCTCAGCATACACCGCAGCAGCGTCGTCTTTCCCGATCCGTTGGGTCCGAGTATGCAAACCAGTCGGCCCGCCCGGGCGGTAAAATCCACGCCGTCGAGCACCTTCCGGTCGGCACGATAGGCGAACTCGACCCGACGCGCTTCGATAATGTGCGTTTCGCCGTTCATGTCGATTCGGCTTGGAATCGCCGCCTCAAAAGAAAGATAAAAAACGGTCCGCCTGAAAGGGCTGTAATTATTCCGACGGGGATAAGGCTGACGCCAATCCACGGGCCTGCGTATCGGCAAAGGATTTCAGCCGCCATAAGGAACACCGCCCCGGCCAGACCACTGGTGATAAAAAGGCGACGATGCTCCGGGCCTAGGACCATCCGGCACAGGTGCGGGATAATCAGGCCGAGAAAACCGATAGGACCCGCCAGGGAAACCGCCGCCGCCGTCATCAGTCCCACGCATAAAAACGTTACAATCCGAAGGCGGTTGACCGCCACGCCGGAAGATCCTGCCACTGCCTCGCCAAGTCCAAGCACGTTGAAGGCCGATCCGTTGATAAGCAGCACGATCCAGCCGGTCAAGGTCAGCGCGCCGCAGACCGACAGTGAGAGAACGTCGATTGAATCGGGCAACCGCCCCATCGCCCAGTGTGCGAAGTCGGCTATGCGGTGCGGATCAACGTAAAGATAAATCGTCAGCATGATCGCGGCGTTAAACGTGTTGATGATCACGCCGGAAAGGATAAGCGAGTACGGATCGAGCCGACCCTGGCGCTGGGCTATCGCATATACAGCCGCGCAGGTAATCATCGCCCCGGCAAAGGCCAACACAGGCGTTGAAGCCCAGCCAGGGATCGCGTACCAGGCGCTTGCCGCCATACCGAGCAACACGCCGACGCCCGCCCCACTGGAGACACCCAGGATATACGGTTCGGCAAGCGGGTTCCGCAGGAGTCCCTGAAGCGCAGCCCCGCCGACTGCCAGCGCAGCCCCCACAATCGCAGCCGCCAGCAGACGATGCAACCACGCCAGCCATAACGACATTTCCGGCTGGGAAACGGAGGTAACATCCTGCCTGAGTATATACGCCAAATCCGACGCCAAATCCGCCAGGTGTGTCGAGGGAATCGACCAGCACGGGTCGGTTACCACATATACCCGCCCCGCCGCCGCTGCCGGCAGGTCCTTCCACCCAAGCCAGTACTGACGGGCGTTTTCGGCCTGGGCTGTGTCGAAGACCTGGCAGACAATAACGTCCGGTTTCGCCCGGGCAATTGCGTCTATGTGCGTCCTGCGCCACCGCGTCTGGCCCGGAACGTAAGCCCCGGCGTTGACTCCGCCGGAGACGTCTATAAGGTCGGCGATGAAATTATCCGCTCCAGCCACCGTTGGGCGGTCCGTGCCCATTACGAAAATCACGCGCGGGCGGGGCATGTCGGCCACACGCCTGCGAACCGATTCGAGTTTCGCTGAAAATGCGGCGCTTTGCCTTTTCGCCAGGTCCGACCGGCCTGTAATCCTGCCGATACGCTCAACCGCGGTGGAAATATCCGAAAGCGTCTCCAACTGGAACGACTCGATACGGACAGACGGGTTGATATCACGAACAGCCTGGAACTTTTCAGCCGCCGTTTGTGTAAGGATTACGTCAGGCCTGACTGAAAGAACGACCTCTGTATTGATGGTAAAGGCATCGCCCAACCGGGGGCGACTGACGCCTTCGGGCAACCGGCAAAGCCTCGTTACGCCGACGACATAATCGCCAAGTCCCATCTCGAATACGATTTTCGTCAGAGCAGGTGAGAAACTGACGATCCGCTGATGCGGTAACTCGCTATTCGAATTACCCGTCGCACCGGCGGCGAAAAGACATATCGACGTAAGGATTAAAACCACAGAACGTTTCATGTTAATGCTGTCTTTTGTATTGCTTCAGGGAGAAAGTCCGGCAGGTCGGAGGCGATAAGCGAGGTTTGTCCCAGTTTCTCTGCCGCCAGGTCGCCCGCCAGGCCGTGGACGTGGACGCCCAGGCACGAAGCCTCTAAAATATCCATACCCTGGCCAATAAGTGCGGCGATTAACCCGGTCAGCACGTCGCCGGTCCCGCCGGTGGCCATACCGGGATTGCCCGTCTTATTTATGAATACACGCAAACCGTCGGTTACGACCGTCCCGGCGCCTTTGAGGACGACTGCCAATGCTCTGTTATTTTCCAATTGAAGGGTGGCACGGCTTGCTTGCAAGCCGTGTTCTTTCTGTTTACGAAGCAACACAGGTTGCAAGCAACCTGTGCCACCCTCCGAGGCATCTTCAGACGAAACGGACCATTGTTCAGCGGCTGCGACAGCGGAACCTTCGCGGTCGGACTGAATCTGTTCAACGGATTTATCCGTCAGTCTTGCCATTTCGCCCGGATGCGGCGTCAGCACGAGCGGGCAGCGGCGCAAACCCGCCCACCCGTCGATTCGGGCGAGATTGTTAAGTCCGTCGGCGTCGAGGACGACGGGTTTGTCCTGTTCAATAGCGGCGCGGACGATGTTTCCTGCCCCGCCTGAGACTCCCATTCCAGGCCCGACCGCCAGCACGTCGGATGCATCGGCGGCAGTGAGCATTTGCGCGACAGCCTGTGGCGCGAGGTCGCCGGAGCGGCTGCATTTCAGCCGAATCGAGGTCGCGCACGGACACAGCGACGCGACCGCTAATTGGACCGTCTCCGGCACGGCCACGGTTACCAGACCCGCCCCGCCTCGCAAGGCTGCATTGGCAGCCAGCGCCGGCGCGCCGATCATCCCACGCGCCCCCCCCACCACCAGCATCCGTCCGAAATCGCCCTTATGAGCATCGCCTTTTCGGTCGGGAATCGTCGGAATCGATTGAATTTGTTGAGTCTTGCTGCTCATTCATTCACCTCTTGCTTATCAAGAATAATATCCGCAAAGCCGTTTGACGGAAAGCAGAAGGTGCTGGGTAAAATAGAGAGAAAGATACAAGGGAAAGAAAAGTGCGAAGGTAAACAATCCCACGATGAGCGTTACCGTCGAATCAGTCATCCGATC
>JAXHSV010000140.1:0-8099 GCA_034190305.1 Planctomycetota bacterium
CGGGGATACGTTTTTTCGCAGCGGCGCCGATTCCGGCAGCCTATGTGGGGGCGTCGCTGGGATGGACGAGTGGTTTCGTCCTCGGCCTGGTTCTGTCCCTGACAGTCAGAACAGGCGCCGACCGGGAGCAAAACCATGCCGTCGATTCGCTAACCACTGATTACCTCAGGGCGGGCTCTTACGCCCTTACCAACAAGAGCAGCATATATTTGATTACCATGCTCCTTGTGGCTACGGACGTGTTGTTTGTCGGCGTCTTTCATCTGCTCGCGACGTTCCCTTCCGCCCTCAGCCCGTTCAGGCCGCTGTTGATAGGCCTGTGCGTCATTGGCGGATTTTTCACCTTTGCATATTGCCTGCAATTCTTCCTGAGCGTCATAAACAAGACTTACCTGCATATCCACAAGGCCCCCGGCCTTCCGGCGTCATGGGGCAAGAAGAACATCGCCACGGGACTGAAGGGACTTGCCCTGCTGGCGGTGTACGTGCTTCCGATATTTACGCTTCCGCTGTTTCCCCTGGCGCTGCTCATGCTCACCGGCCCCGGCTGGAGGAGAGTGCTCAATCCCGCCGGCGCTTTACGGGCGATGCGGAAATACGCCGAAGATTTCATGATGCTTTGGCTGGTCCTGTTGCTGTGGTTTTCCGGCATGGTTCTGGCGGTTGTCGCCGTTACAATAGGCATGTGGAAACTGGCAGCCTTGATTCCGTCGCGGGACGCTCATTCGATGGTCATTGCATCCATCCTCATTTCTGCGGCGGCTGTGGCTATACTCGGCGCGATCTGCTGTACGTTTTGCATGATAATGTTCAGGTGTATAGGACTTTTCGCCCGGCGCCATTCCGCCGATTTCCTCCGATAACCCAGCCCTCTACAATAATCGCGATTGTGGAAGAGGGTATGGCGGGGTAGAGTATATTTTTATGAAGGTTCTGAAGGATTATTCCGGGCGTTCTGTCCGTCTGTCCGTCTGACCGACGAGCGGCTAAAGCATATTCTGGAACATCATGAGATGGCTGACATGGAATCAGCGGTGCAGGCCACGCTGCGAGACCCCCAAAAGGTCGTTCAGTCCAGGATGGATGAAAGCGTAGCCCTCTGTTACCGATATTATTATGGGACGATTGTCGGAGACAAATGGCTATGTGTTGTGGTAAAATACATGGATAATGATGCTTTTGTAATCACGGCGTACTTGACGGATACGGTTAAGCAAGGAGACCTGTTGTGGTCAGGCCTATAAAAGTGTGGTATGATGGTGAGGCCGATTACTTAGAAGTTCTTTTCTCCGAGAAGCCCGGATTCATGCGCGAAACCAATAACGATGCTGTTATGGAGCGCGTTGATGAAGAGGGAGATATACTGGGGTTCTCCGTTATCGGCGTCTCTCAGCACCAAAAACAGAAACCGCTCACGGCAGAATTGACGTAGGCTTCTTTGAAGGAGGCTGGAAGTCCGTCGGGGGAAAGACTCGCTCGCAGCCGGAATGACTTTCCCCACGGGCTGCTAAAGGGAGTATTCTGCTTTTTCAGCCCAATTTCCCAGTTGTTCGTTGCCGCGATTCATCATGGAATTAGGGTATATGTTGCTGTGTATCAGGCAAAAAGGCGAAATGTTCATTGGCTTTTTTTATCTGGTTCAAAAACTGGTGCTCCCGGGTAACAGTCGTTCCCAATGTTGTTTTGTAACAGGCCCCCGCTTCAGCGGGGGTATATAAGGTTTTTCCTTCCACGCCCCCCATCCCCTTTTCTTCCTCGCCCTTTTGGGGCGAGGAAGAAAAGGGGATGGGGATTAACGAAAGACCACCTTGCACCCCCGCTGAAGCAGGGGCCTGTTACAAAACAACGAATGAAAATCTTTTGCATCAAAAGTGTTACTCTGAATTGGGGTGCATCCCATTTCAGTAGGTACTTTTTATGGGATGTGTCCAGTTTCATCAGGTAGATTAGGCCCAAAGCCGACGGATAGCCATCCGTCGGTCTCGCACCAAACAGGCGTCTTTCGCCCCTTTCGACGATTTACCTACTCAAACGGGATGCACCCTCTGAATTGAACCATGCCGTTTTTTGCTTCGAATTTCCTGAATTTATGATATAATCCTTGCTCGGGTAATTTCTGCAACTATTGATCGAAAGGAGGTGTTGCAATCTATATTTTCGAACCTGACGCTACGCAGGAAAAGGGAATTGTGATACCGCATTTCAATATTAAATGGTGGGACTAAAGTCGTAAGCCTACACATTTTGGCGGGAAAAAAAGGAGAATAAAATGGTTCGTCCACGCAGTTTCGCATGGATTTTGGTTTCTCTGTTGTCTCTTATTCTGGCGGCGCCTTTGCAGGCCGATATTACGCCCGGCGGAGACGTTGACCCAGCCGACTATTCCTGGTGGCACAACGGCGGAGACTGTTGGACAGATGCCTACATAGGCATGACTGCTGCCGGCAGCGTAACGGTCAATCTCGGCAGCGATTTGAGTTCATACTGCGGCTTCATTGGCTATGTGCCTGATGCAACCGGAGGGGTAACGGTCGCCGGCAGCGGTTCGACCTGGACTTGCTGTGGCTCCGGCTGCTACAGCGGACTCCACGTCGGCCTCTACGGTTATGGGACGTTGAATATCACCGGTGGCGGGGCAGTCAGTAATTCCACCAATGGCTACATAGGCTATTTTCCCGGCTCAACCGGCGTGGTAACGGTCGCCGGTGGCGGTTCGACCTGGACCTCCAGCGACTACCTCTACGTCGGCAACTATGGTCAGGGAATGTTGAATATCACCGGTGGCGGGGCAGTCAGTAATGACTATGGCTGCATCGGCTATGAGGCAGGCTCTGCCGGTTTAGTAACGGTTGCCGGCAGCAGTACGACCTGGACTAACAGTAGCAACATCTTCGTCGGCATCTATGGTCAGGGGACGTTGAATATCACCGATGGCGGGGCAGTCAGTAATTCCGGTGGCGACATCGGATATTACACCGGCTCCACCGGCGTGGTAACGGTCGCCGGCGGCGGTTCGACCTGGACTAACAGCAGCAATATCTTCGTCGGCATCTCTGGTCAGGGTACGTTGAATATCACCGGTGGCGGGTCCGTCAGTAATGTCTCTGGCTGCATTGGCTATGAGGCAGGCTCTGCCGGTTTAGTAACGGTCGCCGGAAGCGGTTCGACCTGGAATAACAGTAGCAACATCTTCGTCGGCACCTATGGTCAGGGGAAGTTGAATATCACCGATGGCGGGGTTGTTAGTAATTATTCCTATGGTTACATTGGTCGTTATTCCGGCTCCACCGGCGTGGTAACAGTCGAAGGCGGCGGTTCGAACTGGACAAACAACATCTACCTTTACGTCGGCAACTATGGTCAGGGTACGTTGAATATCACCAATGGCGGAGCCGTCAGTAATACCTATGGATACATCGGTAATTCTTCCGGCTCCACCGGTAATGTAACAGTCGCCGGCGGTGGTTCAGCCTGGACCTGCGGCGGCAGCCTCTACATCGGCGGCAGCAATACCGACTCCGGTGGAACGGGCGAATTGACCATCGGCAACGGCGGAATTGTAGAGGTGGGCGAGACGCTTAAGGTTTGGGGCGGCGGAACGCTGAATATCGGCGCAGCCGGACAGGCAACAGTCGGCGATGCGCTGGTGCTCGAACAGGATGCGACACTGACTGCCGAGACCGGTGCGACGATCCACATGACAGGATCGGCCTTTGAGAATAACAGCACCAATCCTGAAAATCTCGCCGGTTTGGGGAATCTGACGCTGATCTTCGAGGGCGGCAGTGGTGGTATCGACCCATTAGAGGTGGCCGGAACCGACATGGGCGCAGACGTAGCGGGACTGACCAACAACTTCGCCCTTAAAAGGCTTATCGTCGGTGGCGATGATAACTTATATCTCCTGCTTCGGGACCTTTATGACAACATGGACGATGGCGCGGACAACGAGGTTCTTTACACCAACTTCCTGACTGTCAACACGGGTTCCTGGCTCCTCCTTGGCGGCAAGAACCTTTACTACTACAAGGGTCAGATTGATGGAACAGTTCTGGAAGAAGGAGGCTCGCTGACGCAGATTGAATGGATCAAAGGTGACGCCAACTGGGATATCAAGGTAGATGGTTCGGACCTGAACCAGCTTCTGACCGGCTGGGGCACAGGAACGGAATGGGATGAAGGCGATTTCAATGATGACGATGCCGTTGATGGTTCGGACCTGAACTGGCTGCTGACCAACTGGACCTATCCCCCTGCCTCGTCGTCTGTTCCCGAACCCGCCTCCGCGATGTTACTGTTGCTGGGTATGATTGCGGTGTTGCGACGACGAAAAAAGTGAACGAGTGTGATTGGTTACGGGTGCTTCCGTCTCCGCTTCGCTTCGCCGAGACAAGTCGGCGTGGCAAGGCCGGCGACGATGGCGCTTCTGGGCCTTGGCGGGTTGGCGTTGATTAGTCGCAGGCGGGCAGACAGGTAGGCAGTGAACTTGTGGGTGCGTGTATGGCGTTTCCTAAATAACAAGCCACCGACACTGCCGGGGGCCTGCCGGACTGGCCCGTACGGGCAGGCAGATGTGCGCGCTGTCGGCAAAGATGAACCCGATGCTTAAGGCGCGATAAGGTTCGTCGGGCCGATAAACCCGCCTTCTTCTGTTTCAAGATTTCGTTTTCGGGATTGTTATTTCCAGAAGCGTCATCTGTTCCTCGGCTGCCAAAGATGGTTCTTTTATACCGGCAGGGAGAAGGATTGTATCGCCGGTGAAGATTGAGACGGGCTTATCGAGCTCGCCGCAGGTGATTTGTCCCTTGCCGGCCAGGGCCATCCAGGCTTTGCATTCGCCGGCGTCCGTTTGCCTCTCCCCCGCCGGGATAACCAGTCTGCGGACGGCAAACCAGGGCGTGCTTACAAGGACATCACCTCCGGCTCCGGGTGGGCTGTCGGGACCTGGCTCGAAATGGATGCACTTCAAGGCTTCGGCGACGTGGACCTCTCTTCCTCTTCCCCAGTCGCTGACGCGATAGGTCGTGTATGAGGGCGTCTGTATCTCAGCCACTACCACGCCCGGGCCAAGTGCGTGGACGGTCCCTGCCGGCAGGTAGTGGAAATCGCCCGCGCAGACGTCGAACCGCACGAGAAGGTCGTCAAATGCGTTTTCCCAGCCCTCGGCTTCGGCGGCGATTGCCTTGCGGAAATCCGCTTCGGTTACGCCCGGCCTGACGCCCTTGAGGATATACCCGCCGCGACTTTCGAGAATGTACCAGCATTCGGTTTTGAACTTCGCAGGCGGACCTAATTCGGCGGCAGACTGCTCGTCCGGGTGGACCTGGAGGCTTAAAATATCGTTGGCGTCCAGCAGTTTCAGCAGCAGCGGGAACCGCCCGTCGTCCGGCGCGATATCGTGGCCGAGAATTTCGTCGGCCTTTTCCGCCAGCAGCGAACCGAGCGTCTTTCCAAAATCGGGTCCTCCGCTTACGACGGACTGACCTTCGGGCAGGTCGGCCAGTTCCCAACTTTCGCCGATCTTCGCTCCTGCCGGCAAGGCCCGGCCGAACAGTCGCTCCAGCGCCCGCCCGCCCCATATCTTCTCTTTATATACCGGTTCGAACTTGTACGGATATACGCTCATGTCGTTTCCTTCAAATCATAGTTTCGGCAACAGTAAAATAGCCGCTAACGACGCGAACGGCGCGAACTTTTTTCTTTTCCAATCTTATTATTTTTGTTCGTGCTGTTAGCGGCTGATATATTTCAATTATGCCTGGAAATCATAAACAGAAGATGCTCTCGGCAATAGCGGGTCGTCCTACCGGACGAATACCGTGGGCTCCGCGACTTGATTTGTGGTACAGAGCCAACAAACTCGCCGGGACATTGCCGACGAAATATCGCAATGCTTCCCTCGGCGACATCGCGGAGGGGTTGCAAGCGGGTATGCATGCGATCGTTCCGGATTTTAAAGGTTTACGCGAACCGGCGGAAGAGTTTGACCGATCGCTGGGCATCTACAACCTTTGGTGCATGCCCTGCCGGACCGTCATTGAAAACGTCGGACGCACCGTCAGGACGGAGGGTGACCGAACATTCGTTGAGTACGACACGCCTGCCGGAAAAATCACCACCGTAACGCTTTACGATGAAAGCATGCGCAAGGCCGGTATCACCATCACGCACGTCGAAAAGCATGCATTTACGGGTCCTGATGATTACAAGGCAATTGGTTTTATATTTGAAAACGCCCGCGTCGAACCCAACTATTCCGGATATGCCGAATATGCCGAACAGATCGGCCGGCGCGGACTTGCAGCCGCCTTCGTAAGCCTGGCGGCATCGCCTATGCATCTGATTCAGCGCGAACTGATGCCGCTGGATGTGTTCTTCTACGAGATGTACGACCACGCCGACGAACTTGCCGAACTTGCCGAAAAGATCGGCATATACTGGAATCGACTGCTTGAAACCGTCTCTGACTGTCCGGCGGAACTGGTGTTCCTGGGCGCAAACTATGACGCCAGCGTTACCTATCCGCCGTTCTTTGCCGAGCATATACAACCCTGGCTGAAGAAATTCGCCGAGGCCATGCACGCACGCGGCAAATATCTGCTGACGCATACGGACGGCGAAAACACCGGCCTGCTGGACCACTACGTGGAATCGCAGATAGACGTCGCCGACTCCATCTGCCCGGCCCCGATGACGAAACTGTCCTTCAGGCAGGGGAGGGAATTCTTCGACGCAAGAGTAACCATCATGGGCGGCATCCCGTCGATTTCGCTGCTGGCTTCCAGTATGCCGGACAAGGAATTCGATGCTTTTCTCGACGGCTTTTTCGAAGATATCGGCGGCGGCGATCATTTGATACTCGGCATCTCCGATACCACGCCGCCTGCCGCCGATTTCGCCCGCCTGGAAAAAATCAGCCGACGCGTGGAGCAGTTCGGACCGGTAGGCCCCCGATGATACGACATAGCCTTGAAAACATCGCTACTTCCGATAATCATTTCTGCAACAATAAAGCAGCCGCGAACGGCGCGAACAAAAAGGTATAATCCACAAATTGCACAAATTGCTTTAATAAACGAAGAGTAATAAAATATTTCGTGTGATTTGTGTAATTCGTGGACTACTGTTTTTTCTTACAAGGAATCATAAAATGAACGATCAGGCAAAGCCCATTATCAGTTTCGACGATTTCAGCAAACTTGACCTTCGCATCGCGAAGATAACAGCCGTCAGCGACCATCCCAATGCCGACAAATTGATTGTCCTCGACATCGACCTGGGAACCGAGCAGCGGAAAATTATCGCCGGGCTGAAACCTTACTGTCAGCCGGAATCGCTGGTGGGAAAGAACGTCGTGGTCGTGACCAACCTCCAGCCGAGGAAGATGCGAGGCCTGGAATCCAACGCAATGCTCCTGGCTGCATCTTATATGGAAGGCGACGAGCGAAAGGTCGTCGTGATTACGCCGGACGATCAAATCCCGCCCGGCGCGGAAGTTTCATAGAAATCGGCCAGAATGATGAGTTAAAACGGAGCCGAACGGCCAAGCCAATACTCGAGGCTGGCTTTGCCGTTCGGCTCTGTTTTTATATTGCTGCCTGCTCCAAAACGGTAAAAAGACCACTGAAATGTTACCATGCCCCCGAATTTTGCACGGCGGACTCCCCTCTGTCCGCCGTAGCCGACTAATTAAGTGCTCCGTCCCCGGAACCCGGTTCGCCCTACAAGATTTAAAACACCGCTTTTCCCGTTCGTCGGAAGTTGTGCATGACGGCCAGGCAGTCGTCGGCGTAGCGCCGGGCCAGGGGCTTATTCCGGCCTCGGCGGGCGGACATTGAAATGACGATGTATTTCTGGTGCTCGTACAGGAGGTAAAACATCCGCCTGACGGCGGCATCGCCGGTATGCGTTTCGACCCGCCAGCCGTAGCCTTCCCAGAAGACAGAGTCGGTAACGCCGCAATACTCGGCAATCGCCAGATCCCACTCGATGTCGCCCCAGCAGGCGCGGTCGAAGTCCAGCACGCCGGAGACCCGCCCGTCCGCCTCCACCAGCAGATTCGTTACCCATATATCGCCGTGAAGCAGGCGCGACGTTCG
>JAXHSV010000141.1:0-8028 GCA_034190305.1 Planctomycetota bacterium
GGCATCCTATCGGCTGCACCGGCGCTAGGCTGGTAGTGACCCTTATTCATGAGATGAAAAGGCAGAATTTGAATATGGCCACGCAGTTCACCTCCAGCCACCGCCCTCAGGACCTCTCGCACTTCGTTACCACGGACGATTACCAGACGGCGAGCATGTGGGTTCAACTCAAAAGCGGCGACAATAAGGACATGTCCGCCGTTGCTGAAGCGGTCAAGGCGCACCTTCGGGATAACCCGCCGCCGGTGGCGCTGGAGCACAAGTGGTTCGGCCTGACCTATATCAACGTTATCTGGCAGGACAAGATGGTAACGGGAATGCTCGAAGCGTTCGCGGGAAGTTTCCTGGTAGTGTTTCTCCTGATGACGATCCTTTTCCGTTCGGCATTGTGGGGTGTGCTGAGTATGATTCCGCTGACGGTAACGATTGCCGCGATATACGGGGTGGTGGGGATAGTCGGGAAGGACTACGACATGCCGGTGGCGATTCTCTCCAGCCTGACGCTGGGCCTGGCGGTTGACTTTGCAATCCATTTCCTCGCTCGAAGCCGGAGTATGTATGAGACGGCGGGCAGCTGGAAATCAGCCGCACATGGCGTTTTCGGCGAACCGGCGCGAGCAATCACACGTAATATCATAGTGATTTCTGCCGGTTTCCTTCCGCTGCTGGTGGCGCCGCTTATGCCGTACAAGACCGTCGGGGTCCTTCTGGCGACGATCCTGCTGGTCAGCGGGGCTGCGACGTTGCTGATCCTGCCGGCTATGGTCCGCCTTCTTGCCGGCAGGCTGTTCGCAGATAAGAAACCCATCGGCGCCGGATGCAATTGTGCGGTCTGTATCGTTTCATCCACGACTTTGGCGGTGCTTATAGCAATGGCGACGAGGCAGTTCCATGTCGGATGGGGCCTGTTGACATGGCTGGCCGTTGCGATTGTGCCGATTCTGGCGGTTCTGTGCGGTGTTCTTTCGAGAAGGCAAAAATGCAAATCGCAAATCAAGGAGACGGAAACATGAATAACAAAACATTGAAACTAGGAATGGTCCTTACCGTCCTTACTGCTGCTGCGGTCGGTCTGGCGCAGAATTTCAATCCGGCCAAGCGATTGGCTAAAGAGGTTGTCAAGAAGGCTGAAGGGAAGAAACCTGCACAAAAGTCCCAACCGGCGACTCAACCGGCAACCCCGAAGAAAACGCTTACGGTTGATGAGATCGTCAACAGGACAAATTACGTTTCCTACTACCAGGGCGCTGACGGCAGGGCAAAGGTTCGGATGACCGTCGTGGACAAGCAGGGCGGGAAGCGCCACAAGGAACTGACCATCCTCCGTTGGGACAAACCAGCGGCAAAGGAAAAAGCGAAAGGCGACGAAAAGCCCGAAACGAAGAAGAGCAAGCAAAAGGCGCCGGACGAAAAGAGCGACCGGCTCAATTGCGGCGACCAGAAGTTCTATGTCTATTTCCAAAGCCCCCCGGATGATAACAAGACAACCTTTCTGGTCTGGAAGTATCTTGAAAAAGACGACGACCGCTGGCTGTACCTGCCGAATCTGGATTTGGTCAAACGGATTTCCGCAACAGACACGCGGACCAGTTTCGTCGGCTCGCACTTTTTCTACGAGGACGTATCAGGCCGGAATATCGAATCCGACAAGCACGAACTGCTCAAGACCGACGAGACGTATTACGTCCTGCGGAACACGCCGAAGAAACCCGATACCGTTGAATTCGCTTATTACGACATGTACATACTGAAGGAGGCATTTATCCCCGTGCACATTTGGTACTATGACAGGAACGGCAGGAAGTATCGATCCTATTCCGTGTCGAGTTGGGAGCGGGACAAGACGTTCGGGTATGCGACGGTTCGCAAGGCCAGGATGGACGATTCGGACATCGGCGGTTACACCGAACTGGAGTACAGGAACGTAAAATACAATATCGACCTTCCTGAAGAACTGTTCACCGAACGGTTCCTTAAGCGGACGCCGTACAGGTATCTGAAATGACAAGGTTGAACGGTCCATGCAGATTACGATTCTGTCTGGTTGGGGTATTGGTCTTTGTGCATGAGGCGACAACCCTGGCGCAGGAGGCGCCTCCGCCGCCACCGCCCCCGGGTGACCATAAGCCTGCAAAATCGCAGGCGCCGGCGGGGTGGTTCGACCTGACCGGTTTTTGGGAAGTTCGCGGCGGTGTCAGAACGCAGAATGATCGATACGAAAAGGATGCCTCCCTTGGCGAGACACGCCTTCAGTTGGATTGGGAAAAACACTGGAAGACACTGTCCTTCAGGATCGTTTCGGACTTTATTTACGACCCCGTACTTGACCACCACAGCGTTAATATTGAAACCGGGCAGGGGTGGATCGACCTGCGCCAGGCAAACGTGTTACTGTCGCCGACGGAGTTCATGGATGTGAAAACAGGCCGGCAGATACTCACCTGGGGCACGGGGGATTTACTTTTCATCAACGACTTGTTTCCCAAGGATTGGCAGGCTTTTTTCATCGGGCGGGATGTCGAATACCTCAAGGCCCCGTCGGACGCTATTAAGATAAGTTTCTTTACCGACCTTGCCAATATGGATGTAGTTTTTACACCACGATTCGACTCGGACCGCTTTATTCGAGGCCGGAGATTATCGTATTACAACTCTATGCTCGCTCGGCGAGCCGGTAGAGACGCCGTAATAGACGCCCGGCGAGACGATGAATGGTTTGACGACAGTGAATGGGCTGCACGAGTTTTCAGGAACGTCGGCGGATACGAGCTGGCGGCCTACGGTTACTGGGGCTATTGGAAAAGCCCCGGTGGGACGGACACTGCGAGCGGTAAGGCGATCTTCCCGCGACTGAGTGTCTATGGCGCCAGTACTCGCGGCAAGATCGGCCGGGGAATCGGTAATGTCGAAATCGGATACTATGACTCGCGGCAGGACCGCGGCGGGGATAATCCGTTCGTTAAAAACAGCGAGTTTCGCTTTCTTCTCGGCTACGAACAGGAGTTGTCGCAAATCAGCCGGGACCTGACGATGGGCTTGCAGTATTATATGGAATGGATGACCGACTACGACGACTATCTACGCATGCTTCCGGGCGGCGCCAAGGCCGACGATGAACGCCGACACGTGCTGACATTGCGTATAACGAAGATGCTCATGAACCAGAATCTGATCCTGTCGTTTTTCACCTACTATAGTCCGTCCGATTCAGACACTTACATCAGACCCTTAATCACCTATAAGATTGACGACCACTGGACGGCGGAACTTGGCGGAAACGTTTTTGTCGGCAAGTACCACCATACATTTTTCGGGCAGTTTGAAAGAAACAGCAATGTCTATGCCGCGCTGCGGTATGCTTTTTAAACATGAAAGGAGCGTAATATGAACAGGTACGTTTGTGATGTTTGCGGATGGGTGTACGATCCTGCCGTCGGCGACCCGGAAAACGACGTTCCGCCGGACACTGCCTTTGAAGACCTGCCGGACGACTGGGTCTGTCCGGAATGCGGGGCCTCGAAGGATCAGTTTTCCCCGGAGGAATAAACCGGCCTGGGGGCGCGGTGGAACTTGGTAATGGCGAGCGAGGCGATAAGCGAGCATGAATTGGACCTGGCCTTGGCGTCTGAACTTCAGGCTGCGCTGCTTCCGAAGGCATGTCCGCACGATTGTCCGCACCAGGTGGCTGCTGCTCGAAATCGCATGTGCTTCGGCGTGGGCGGTGATTTCTACGACTTCCTCCGCCTCAACGAGGATCAATTCGCATTGGTAATCGGCGACGTCGTCGGACATGGGGTCCGGGCGTCACTGGTGATGGCTCAAATCATGGGTTTTTTTCGCTCCGGACGCCAGAAACGCAGCAGGCCGACGGAAATCATCTCCGGCCTTAACGAGATGCTGATAGAACTGGGCGACAGGATCGGAGCGGTAGTTCCGTGTTCGATCTTTTATGTCGTTGTTGACTTGCCTACCGGCATCTGTTTCTACATAAACGCCGGACATCATCAACCAATTTTATGCGAACGGACCGGCGGCGGCGTCAAACCCTTCGGTTCCGCCAGCATACTACTGGGGGTTGAAGAGTTCGACGGCGAAGAAATGTGCCACACCTTTCTGCCGGGAGAGCGACTGGTGCTGTACACCGACGGCATTATTGAAACATCGGCTCCCGATGGTGAGAAATTCGGCCTGAAACGGCTGCGAAATCTCGTCTCCAACAGCGCCGGCGATACACCGGATGAACTTGCCGATACAGCGCTGGACGCTCTGGATGAATTCCGCGCCGGTCTTGTGCAGGAAGATGATCAGACGATTGTAGTAGTGGACCGAATCTGAATAAGAACCTGAGAAAAGTCGCCGGATCGAAGTCCCAGCCTGCGATTTTGAGAGGCTCCGGCGCAAGGAAATTTTTTAATTTCGTGTTGACGTCAAGAAATTTGAGGCGTATAAGAATATAGTAATGGTTATCATTGTGAATAAGAAAGACGACAATAAGCGCAGAATTCCGCTCCGCATGACCCGCCAGCGACGAGTGATCCTTGAGGAACTCAGGAAAGTTACTTCGCATCCCACTGCCGATGCGGTGTACGGGATGGTTCGTCGGCGTCTTCCGAATATCAGCCTTGGGACGGTGTATCGCAACCTGGAGATTCTTTCCGAGACGGGGATGATTCAAAAACTTGAATTGGGCGGTTCGGCAAGAAGGTATGACGGCAACCCGAAGATACACTATCACATCCGCTGCGTCCGTTGCGGGCAGGTATCTGACCTTCCTGTTGGAACTTTATCGGCGCTTGATCGTGCGATACGGAAAGGCTTTGGTTACGAAATACTCGGATATCGTCTGGAGTTTGTCGGGCTTTGCCCGAAGTGTAAGAAGGCCAAGAATAATAAATAAAGAAAGCAGGTGAGAAATGGACATGAAAGGCAGCAGGACCCAAAAGAATCTGATGTCCGCTTTTGCGGGTGAATCGCAGGCGCGCAACCGTTACACATACTTCGCCAGCCAGGCGAAAAAAGAAGGTTACGTCCAAATCTCGGACATTTTCGAAGAGACTGCCGGACAGGAGCGGGAGCACGCCAAGCGATTGTTCAAGTTCATGATCGGCGGCGAGGCGGAAATAACCATGTCGTTTCCCTTTGGAGTAATCGGCGGCACAGCCGAGAACCTCAAAGCCGCCGCTGCGGGCGAAAACCACGAATGGACTAAAATGTATCCCGAATTCGCAAAGATCGCCCGCGAGGAAGGTTTTGGTGAAATCGCAGATGCTATGGAAGCGATTGCCGTCGCTGAGAAGCAGCACGAAAAGCGATATCTTTCCCTTGCAAATAATATCGCTGACGGCAAAGTTTTTAAGAAAGACAAGCCCATAGTATGGCGCTGCCGGAACTGCGGCTATTTGCACGAAGGGGCCGAAGCACCGGAAGAGTGCCCCGCATGTGCACACCCGCAGGCGCATTTTGAGATACTCGGCGAGAACTGGTAAATCGGCTGAGCGCAAAGGAGCAATCTGGTGCCGCTTTTGGAACATGCAGGTATGTTTGAAGGGCTGTATTGCGACCTTAACCGACGGGGATATGTCCATCCCGACCCGCTTGAGTTTTTGTATGATTATAACGACCCGTCCGACCGCGAAATCGTCGGTCTGATTGCCGGTTCGCTGGCCCATGGCCGGGTTGTGCAGATACTTAAAAGTGTCCAATGCGCCCTCCGGCGTATGGAGTCAAGTCCCGCTCATTTCCTGCGGGATGCTTCCGAATATTCGCTGAAGCGGAATTTTGTTGGTTTCAGACATCGGTTCAGCACCGGCGAGAATCTGACTGCAATGCTGATGGGCGTAAAGAGGGTTATCGAACGGTACGGATCGCTTCGGGATTGCTTTGCCTCCGCTCTGAACGACGGCGACGAAACGGTCCTGCCGGCGCTGTCGGCATTTGCGAAGGAACTTGGCAGCGTTGGGCGGTGTGGGCACCTGCTGCCGGACCCTTCCCGTCGAAGCGCATGCAAGAGGCTTAATCTTTTCCTGCGGTGGATGGTTCGCTGCGACGAGGTTGACCCCGGCGGATGGGATGCAATACCGGCGGCAAAACTTATCATCCCGCTCGATACGCACATGCACAGGATAGGCCTGGCCTTGGGCGCTACGAGACGAAAGACGGCGGACATGCGCACCGCACTTGAAATCACGGATGCTTTCAGGCGAATTTCGCCCGATGACCCTGTGCGCTACGACTTCGCCCTTACACGCCTGGGAATTCGCAGCGATATGGACCTCTCGGAGTTTCTGGAGTTATGCACGGCGAGAATGACGACTCTTCGTTCTCATCACGTCCGAAAAAGTTTGTTGCGGATTGATGCGCCCACAGCCAGGAAGTATCGGGATACCTGCCGAAAGGATTGCGGCGGGCGTAATAATCCGATTCGCTATAATGCTGTCACTGAAGACGGAAATGGGATGAATTGATAGAAGAAAAGAAGGAGAACTGTCATGAAACTGGTATCTAGAGAGCTGGTTGAGAAGAATGGGGTGAACGTGGAAGATCTGCTGAACCTGCTGGTGCGGAACGCCGCTGCCGAACTGACAACCTTTTATTATTACACGATCTTGCGGGTGAACCTGATTGGTATGGAAGGCGAAGGGCTTAAAGAAATCGCCGAGGACGCGAGAATCGAAGACAGGAACCATTTCGAAGCCCTTGTTCCGCGCATCTACGAACTCGGCGGGAAACTTCCCGACAACATGAAGGAATTTCACGACATGTCGGCTTGCCCGCCGGCATCTTTGCCCTCTGACCCCACGGACGTCAGGGCAATCGTCGAAGTGCTGCTTAAGGCCGAGCAGTGTGCGGTTCGAGGCTACACGCATATTTGCAACATCACTGCGGGAAAAGACCACAGGACGTATGATCTTGCTCTGGCGATTCTCAACGAAGAAATCGAGCACGAGGCATGGTTCGCAGAGTTCCTGGCGCGTGGACCGTCAGGACACTTTCGCCGTCGCACCGTGGGAGAATCGCCTTTTGTGTCGAAGTTTCTGCATCCCTGATTGTTTTTTGGGCGTCTGCAAGGGAAACGGGCTCTTACAATTTAATCAGTTCGTTCCGGCATTGGGTTAACGTTCTGATTACGTCAGATTGGGTAAATCGACTAAATGAAAGACAGGGCATAGGCAAATGCCTGAATGGTTGGCGGACATACCGGTCGGATTCTGGGATGTATTGAGTGAGATGTCGCCGTACCTGCTTTTCGGTTTCCTCATGGCAGGAGTGCTGTCAGTGTTCGTCTCGCCGGCGATGGTCGAGCGCCATCTTGGCGGAAAGGGCATCGTGTCGGTGGTCAAGGCCGCCGCCTTCGGCGTACCGCTTCCGCTGTGCAGTTGCGGGGTGATTCCTGTTTCCGCCTCCCTTCGACGGCATGGGGCGGGTAAGGGCGCGACGACGTCCTTCCTTATCGCCACACCGCAGGACGGCGTTGACAGCATTATGGTTACTTACGGCCTGCTCGGCGGGGTGTACGCGATTTTCAGGCCCATTGTTGCACTGGTAACGGGTATCGCCGGCGGAGCGATTGTTAACATCGCAGACGGAAACAGCACTTCCGGCGACGTTTCCGCCGACGCCCACAAGGATTATTTCACCAGGAACGGTCATGGCCGGATACGTCGGATTTTCACCTACGGTTTCGACACATTGCCAAAGGATATCGGAAGGGCGCTGCTGGTTGGTCTGGTGCTTGCCGCTCTGATTTCAGCAGTTGTTCCGAAGGACTATTTTTCGGGCATCTTCCCACCTGGGATCCTCCAGATTCTCGTACTGATGCTGGCGGGCATTCCGGTGTACGTTTGTGCTACGGCTTCGGTCCCGCTGGTCTATGCGTTGATTGTCGCGGGTGTTTCACCCGGCGCAGCCTTTGCTTTCCTGATGACCGGACCGGCGACCAATGCCGCCACCATCACCACCATCTGGAAGGTGATGGGGCGACGAACAACAATCATATATCTTTCCGTTATGATCGCGGGTGCTTTGGGC
>JAXHSV010000142.1:0-7905 GCA_034190305.1 Planctomycetota bacterium
GGACGATCCTTGTGAAATCGCCTTTGCCGTCCTTTCTGACGGAGATTACTCCTTTGGTCGGCGCCGCCTGTATTTCTGCATAGGAGAAAGATAAAAGACAAACTAATCCAAGCATCTCTATTGCTCTGATCTTGCTCATGACATAATCCTTATTTAATGCCCCAGGCAAAAAAGCGCCCCGTATTTCTTACAATCTAATAACTCAAACTGACCGATTTTGTCGTGTATTTATTGTAACTTCTTTCTTTTCGGCCCGTTAGGGCGAAAAGATTTGTAGCCCGGCCCGTGAGGGCCGGGGAAGAGATCGGCCCACTTCCAGCCAAGCCCCGGTAGGGGCGATACAACGTCATCTAAACCTATCTGCCGCCCCTAAAGGGGCTTACATCTCATCGGCGGCGTCCCAAACCCCGCCCTTACGGACGGGGCTACAAATCTTTTGTCCCCAAGGGACTACAAAATCGGTCAGTTTGAGTAATAAGCCTTTCCAGGCTTCTTTAACACAGCCGCCGTATGCTTACTCCCTTTTTTAGTTAATTTATTTCATCATCGTTCAAGTCCTTGTCTCTCCGGTCGGTGCTGCCGTCGTTTTTCGGAGTGTGCAAACCCCCGGCTTGTTACCTGTTGTTGTTTTCGAGGAGTTTTAATACGGCGGCTATAACTTTCTCGCCGGTCCCGGGCGCCAGGCAACAAGGCCCCGCCTCGTGGCCGCCCTCGTCATACTCAGCTCGCTTGAGAAGATGATAATAGTATCCGTTGGTAATCGTCAGCAGCAGCAAGTTTTTCGTCGGCGCTGAATTCCTGATGTCTAATCCGATAGAGACGTTCACTTCGTTAGGGATGGTAACCAGTGTTACATCTCCCAGCGAGAGGGCCCGCATTTCCCGGAGCGGAGGAAATTTTGCGGTCTCGACTTCCACGATGGAACCGGCTGTTTTCAGATCGGGCTGCTTGACCGGTTCGGCGTTTTTTCATCGCCGCCAGTACGCCCGATGCCAGGGCCATACCGATCCTGCCTGCTTCGGCGAATCCGGCGGCAGTTGAACGGTAACTGCGAATGTCTCCTCCCGCCCCGGCTGTGTAAAGGCAGGTCGCGCCGGTCGCCTGCTCGATCAGATTGCAGGCAGCACCGGGAAAGCCCGCCGAAATAAGGTTCGGGACCGGCGGCGAGCACGAGACGGCGTGACAGGCAAAGTTGACCAGGACGGCAATGGGTTTGTCGTCTTTGTCCCTGAAAGCGATTACGTCCAGGTCCGGGTCGATTGGACCGTCCGGAATGCCCACCGGCGGGGTTATCCTTACCTTGCCCGCGCCGGCCTTGAATGTCGCCTTCTTGTCCATTTCGATGGTCCTTTACTTTGCCGATCCTGCTTGCGCTTCGTCGGGACCAGTCGATAACATTTTTATCATCTGGAGTATAACGATGCGACTTGGCTGACAATGCCCGCAAGGCCGAACTTGTTCCTGGTCCTCGCCCGGATTTCGTTTCGGCCATTATGCAGTTTCCATGTAAACGCAGGCGGTGAAGGTCGCCAGGATTTATCGTCCAACTTTATCTCGAAGGTGTCAAAGTTGGGTGTAACTGTTTCCATATTGACCGAAAGGGTGCCCGGCTTGTCGCCGTATTGCAGATCAAAGGCAGTCTGATTCAAAGTCCAGTAAAAATCCGCCACCCGGTCTGTCTGATTTGTAAACTCAGGCTGAAAACGATATTTTTTGTCCAGCCACCACAATCGGCCGTCCCATCGAAAATGATGACCGCCGTCCCAGAGGGGATTGGGAGGCATAATAGACAGTATGTCGTTCCTCAGCCAGATGGCGATGTTTTTGTAAAGTGGGAAGGCCTGTTTTAGATCGTGTCTTTCCAGAGTGCTGATAGGAATTACGCCTTCGGCGGCAGTTTTTCGCCACTTCCCGTCTTTGGCGACGTGGAAATCGTGTTCCGGATCAATGAAGACCCATTTTTTATAATCATTTGACCAGACCTCCGTGAAGCAGTGCCCGTGTCCGTCTCCCGTGGCGACCAACGTCCTGGCCTGCAAGCCCATCGCCAGGCATGCCTGGCTATAGACGTGGGCATAGTGATGGCAGAAGGAATGGGCCTTTAGCCCGCAATGACCTCGATTCTTCCTGCACCACTGAAGGATGGCCAGTGCGTCTTCGCCCGGATCGGCGCCGAACCAACTGCTCTTCCAAAGACCGGGCCTGCTGCTCCACTTACGCAGTCGCAGATACTTCTCAAACTCGGTTCCGGCTCCTTTGATAATTTCGTCCAGATTATTTTCTTCCCTCAACACCTTCAACTTCGGCTCGTCCCATCTTTGGTATGTAAAATGCCAGGAACTCAGAACAATCATCTCATTCTGATATTTGGCGATCTTTATTCTCTTGTCGTCCTGGCTGGGCCGTGTAATCGCTGACCCGCTGATTTTTACACTTTTTAATACAGGCGTTTGCTTAGGGGAGCCGGTAACAAGCGTAGCCTTCCATTGGATATATCTGAGTTTAGGTGATTTAAACTGCTGACCCGATTTATAAGGCTGCGACCATTCCGTCCAGGTGGCTGGGTTGTAAAGTCGCGTCATGCCGGCGCGCGTGCGAATAATCACGGAAGCGCCTTTAGGCGTGTCGGCATCCCATTGAAGAAGGATTTTTTAGGTATTATCTGTTTTTTAATCTTTTCCGAGGATGTTTCTTCAGCTAAGTCTATTACCGGTGATGTGATATTTCCGGAAGGTGCGTATCGTTTCAGCCTCAATCTGATCAGGAATTCTCCGTTATGGTCGCCGCGTATGCCCAAGGCGTCGTAATTCCAGGTTTTTCCGCCGTCGGTGCTTTGTGCGCTTCGGTTGGGGATGAGAGAGTTTTCTATACCGAACCGCCAGGTGCTGCCTTTGTCGCTTCTGAAGACGATGTTATTGACGCCTTTCTTTAGATACTTAACGGGAACATCCGTAACGAACCAGTCCATTCCACTTCTGTTTCGCCAACTTACTTGAGACGGAAAAGTTATAGTGTGTCCGTTGACATCAATATACAACGGCGGAACTTTGGCCAGGGGAACCGCCTTTTTGGTGCCGCGAGAGGGAATATGGGTCTGGTGGGTCAAAAAGATTATCTGCGCCGCAAATACGTCGGGGTCTTCGACAAGCAATTCTTTCCTGAGCCACATCCTGTCGTCCGCACGCGCCGGAGGAAACGGAAGGTTCTTATTTGTATTATCAGTCAGCGAACTATTTCCTGTTTCATCCAGTATGTTCACCCAGTCGGCCAGAATCACCTCACTGGGACGGCTTCGTATGTCAATCTCCCTGTCCCTGAAGTCGAGGTCGAATTCCTGCTCGGTGGAAAAAGTCAGATTGAATGGGACTTCCGTGCCGTCGGCGAAGGCCTTCGGCGTTTTCTTGATTTCGTCCTTTAAATCCAGTGTGTATTCCGGCCCGGTGGATGCGCCTGCGGGATGTTCCGGAAACGGCTTCAAAGGAGAAGGTTTCCCGGCGTGCTTCTGTGCCGGTCTTTTCAGAACCAACCTGACCATGTATTCACCGTTGATCGAGCAGTCATGGCCAAGACGGTGATAATCCCAAACGGCTCCGTTGATGTATCCTTTGGCGCTGCGATTGTAATGACATCGGGCGGAAATACCCAATACCCAGGAGTTGAAAGTGGTCGAGTCGCTTTTGAAAACAATGTCGTTCCGCCCCGCCCGAAGACCGGAGGCAGGGACTTTCACCGTCAGCCACTTGAATTCGCCCGGCGTCTTGCCTGCAGGGATTTTGCTTACCTTTCCGTTGATTTCAACGAACAGCGGTGAAGCATTGTCTTCGTACTCATAGGCGTAAAAACTCAATTCAGCCTCGGCCAAGGGCCCTTTTTCGATAATGAGTTCCTTTTGCGCCCAGGTGAAGGCTGTAATCTCCTCGCCAACTTCGGGGTAACGCCTGCCGTCGTCGTCCCTTATTTTATCAGTGTTTGTCAGCGGCGGGCTTTTCGCCACAAGCAACAGCTGCAATCAGAATTATCAGTGCGGCCAGAGGTGTTTTCTTCATCTTGCCTTTCCTTCTTTGGCGTCTCCGGTCATGTCTTCGAAACCATTATAATCACAGTTTTTTCAATCCGGATGTTCCGGGAGCATCATACCCGCTTTGCGGTATTTTTGCTCTATCGTCATCTTTTTTCAAACACGAGAACGCAGGATTTGTTTTGCACTTTTGAGGCCTGAATCCTGACGCAGGGGATTATATTAAATGTTGCGAAAAGGTCTTGTCCGCTAGTGAAAGAAAGATATAGTCTGTGGCCTTTGGCTTCGCAGGAAGGAGAGCAGCGATGCCTATCGAAATTGGCGAAATGACATTCCTGGAACAGTTGTCCAGGCAGTTTGACATTCCCACCCCGGAGCACCTCACCGCCGATGCCACGCGGGGCGAGATAAAAACGGCTCTGGCGCGATGGGGCGGAAAGGGAATAGTCAAACCCGACATCCTGGCCGGAAAGCGCGGAAAGGCCGGTGAGATATCCGTCGTTACCAGCGCGCAGGATGCGATGAGGAAACTCAAACTCGCAGCGGCTGCTGAAATCAACACCAAAAACGCCAGAACCGCTTACCTCGTTCAGTTCATCCCCGCCGAGCAGGAAGTTTATACCGCCATCACCTACGACTCGCGCTGGCTGGGACCGTCGCTGACCATCTCCATGACCGGCGGCGTGGATGTCGAGCAGATCGGCGAGGCGAAGAAGAAAACCATACCAATCGACGTATTCAAGGGGCTGGACGCATACCAGGCTTCCGACATGCTTGAATCCTTAGGATGCCCGCAAAAACTCATAAGCCTGCTGTCACGGACGTTCGTGAGTTTTTGGGATCTGTTCATCACCACCGGGATGCAAATGGCTGAAATCAATCCGTGGCGGATTACGCCGGACGGAAAAATATATGCCTGCGACTTCAAGGGTGTCTTCGACGACAACAATTACCGGTTCGGCGAATACGGACAGAACCTTCCTGAATATCCCGAAGGAAGGACGGAACTGGAAGAAGACATGGCTGAATGGGACGCCGCCAGCCACCGGGGGCAGGCGCACGTTGCCGATCTCGGCGGCAAAAAAGTCCTTCCGATACTTTTCGGCGGCGGGGCCAGCACGATAATCATCGAGACTCTCCTTGAGTACGGGGGCGACCCGATTTTCCTGTCCGACTTCGGTGGAAACCCGCCGTATGATCGAATGTACGGCACGATCGAGCGATGCCTCAAACACAAACTAAAAGACGCCTCGCTCCTGCTGATACTCGGCGGAAAGGCCAACAACACGCTGATCGACGTTACCTTCCAGGCAATCGCCGACGCACTGCAGGATTATTTCGAGCGATACGGACCGGTGGAAATCCCGGTCGTCGTCGGGCGCGGCGGGCCCAGACTGGTCCAGGGAATGCTCACACTGCGGAAAACGCTTGAAGATCTCAGGCTCCCCTACGTGATGTTCGGGCCTGATACGCCTATTACTCTTGTAGCAGAGTACGCCGCGAGATTAGCCGATATTGCCGATCAACGCCAGGAGCAGAAGTTATGAGAGCAAAGACACTTTCGGACCTGTTGAAGAAATCCGACCGGATAGCCGTCAGCAACGTTACCGGACGGGAGGCGTCGAAGGTCTCGATAGATTCCCAGGCCTACTGCAACAATATCGTCGGCGGATGGGCGCTGGGAAAAGGAGGGCAGGTTATCGCCTGCCCCAAGGGCGACGACATCCCCGTCTTCGCCAACTGCGCCGACCTGATGAAAGGTCTTCCGCCGGAAAAACACCCCAATAAGGTCGTGGTCTATTCGCCCCCGCAGGCGGTATATGGCGACGTCAAAGAAGCAATTACCTACAGTGCCGGTAAAATCGAAACCATTTTCGTAATTACCGAGAACGTTTCGGTGGAAGTAACAGCCAAGATTCACAATCTGGCCGATGCAGCCGGCATAGACATCCTGGGATGCAATACGCTGGGTGTCATCAACGTCCACGACCGCGTTAGGGTCGGGGCGGTCGGCGGAAACGAACCGAACGAAAGTTTCACCCCCGGAAGCGCGACAATCATCTCCAACTCCGGAAACATGGTCAACACCATCGCCTCATATCTGGCTTCGTCCGGTATAGGAACCTCCTTCGGGATTTCAACCGGAAAGGATGCGCTGATCCTGACGCCGCCGGCCGACCTGCTGACCCTGGCGCAGAAGGATAAAAACACCAAACTGGTGGTCCTTTACATTGAACCGGGCGGACTTTACGAGGCAGAAGCGCTGGAGTTGGCCCGTTCCGGCGGGTTCACCAAACCGATGGTGGTGTACGTCGCAGGCGGCGCACTGGAAGGCAAATCGGTGTCCCTCGGGCATGCCGGAGCGGTCGTCGAAGGCGGCGCGACAAGCGCCTCGGCGAAGGCTGCGGCGTTCGACGAATATTTCGGCATCGAGACCTTCGACGCCGAAAAACGCTACCGCAGGAGCGATGAACTGGTCTCGGCGCTGAAGAGAGGCATACGGGTTCGCAGCCTGCATTACATACCGGGGGCGGTGCAGTTGATATTCCGTATGCTGGGCGTAGAACGAGATACGCCGGTCAAACGGAAAATGGCGCTGAACCCGTGGTTCGTAAATATGCGCGACTGGGAAAAGCGGATTCCCTCCGGGCTGATCCTCACTCCGGGTGAACTTCCCGAACCATGGGGCGGCCAGTTCAAGAGGCTAATCAAGTCCGAACTCGGCGCAAGTCCCAGCCGGCGGATTATGAGAAACCTCTCGCACGCGTCATCGAACGACGGCGAAGTTACCCGTATCTACGGACGCGACTTGACCGAACTGATGGCGAAACGCTCACTGGCCGAAGCTATTATTCTCTATTGGACCGGTCAGGAAGCAACCAGGGACTTTGAGCCGAAACTCGTCGAGATGTGCCTTATCGCCGCGCTGACGAACGGGCCTGGAACAATATCGGCCCAGGGCGCGAAACTGTCGGCTTCGGCGGGAAATCCGCCGAATACAGCCATGATCGCAACACTGGCGTCAATCGGCGAATTCCACGGCGGGAACGGAAAACTGGCAGTCAAATTCCTCTCCAACATCTTCAGGGAAACGACGCTGAACGACCCGTATAACCCGAACCATGGCCTGGACATCGAGGCGATGGCGATGGAAACAGCCAGGGATTTCAAAAAGACCAAGGACGCCAGAAAAGAAGCAGGACTGGACTACAAACGCATTCCCTGCCTGGGACACCCCGTCTTCAATACCAGGGAAGTTAATTTCGACCCGCGCGAACGGGTCATCTCGGCATATTTGTCAGAGAATGATATTTACAATGTCTTCCTCGATTTCTATCACAAATTGGCCCGGGCGATGCGCGAGGTCGGTGCCGCAACAAAGGTCTGGGCCGTCAATCTCGATGCAGCCATAGCGACTGTCTGGTTGGGAATCGCCTGGCCTCGATTAAGAGACAGGTCGATGACGTACGAACGGGCGGCGGACCTCGCCTTTTTGGGTTTTGCGCTGGGGCGGGTCGCCGGCGGAGCGGGCGAATATCTCGACCACCGCGATTTCGGCTCGCCGATGGACATGCGTATAGGCACAAAGGAAACCACCACCCTTACCGCCCCGAAGGCATTGGACGAGTCGAAAGAGTAAAAATCCCCGTACACATGAAAAAGCGCTACGGCACGGTGATTAATTTCAATGCCGTCAGGGAACTTGTTCCGTTGGTGCGTGCTATTATCTCGTCCGTCGGGCCGGCTTTTTTGTCGCGGTTGAAATCATAGACATCTTCGATCCCAGCCGGGCCTTCAGGACCGCCCAGTGTGCGAGTATTATTCCGCGCGCCGATCTCATCGGTCGGCTTGACCGTCGCATCGGTGGCTGAATTGCCCGTCTCGCC
>JAXHSV010000143.1:0-7871 GCA_034190305.1 Planctomycetota bacterium
TTCACGGTGTCGCCCGAAACGACCGGTTAGGCTGCGCATGCACGATTCGCATAGTATCCTGACCGGTTCGACCTGGTCGGTTTGAGCGAGTAGTTCCCTGACCTTGACGATACGTCCCCTTTTATCCTCGAAGAGTCGTCGAAACGCCTGACGGACATCCCCGGCGTCCGACGGAGACAGGTTCGCAGCCTCCAGTCCCTGCTCGTGGATGCCTTTTACAGCCGGAGGAGAGTTGTAGTAACCGTCCGAAGCGAAAAAAACAAACGGCGGGACGTCGTGCGTTACCGGAGTTCGCGCGCCGACCCGGCTGAAACGTCCGATAGTCGTAAAGTGGTGTACGCCGACTATCTCGTCGAGCACTGCTCCGGTCTCGACGCGAATGTGCCCAGCCAGCAGGACCGCCGGTCCTATGTGCGTGCGGTCGTCCACGAAACAGTCGTGGGCGATGTGCGCGCCGGCTTCCAGAACATTGTCGTCGCCGATGCGGGTAAGACCGCCACCTTCCTCGGTGCCCACGTGGGCCGTTACGTTGGGACCAAAGCGGTTGAGGTCGCCGATAACCAGGTACGTAGGCCGGCCGTGGTATTTCAGGTCCTGCGGTACGACGCCGAGCACGCACCCGTCCTGGATGACGTTGTCGGCGCCGATGGTAGTCCGTCCGGCAACTGTAACCCGGCAGCCCAGCACGGTCCCGGATTCGACGACAACATCAGGGCCGATGACGCAACACTGTCCTATACGAACATCAGGGGCGATTTTCGCCCCGTCGGCAATCTCCGATATGACTGTCAGGTCCATTTGCAATTTCCGATTTCCAATTTTCAATTGGCATGTGGTTTCACCGGACGTTCTTCCAATTGGAAATTTTATTTACTCGGCTGGAGGCGTTTTCCGGTCGGGCTGGCGGCGCTTTGCCGGAGCGAAGCGATAAGTTCGGCTACGTGTTCGTCGTCGAAGGTTTGTTCTGCCAGGCGGAGTTGCTCGCTGACCGGGAAGGCCGAGGCGCCGTTAAATATCATGCGAAATGCTTTTTTAAGAGCATCTATTGCTTTCGGGTCGAAACCGCACCGTCGGAGGTTTTCCTTGTTGGCGTTGCGAACGCGGAAGGGGAAACCCTGGACGATTGCATACGGCGGGGCGTCGCGGTCGATACCGGAGTATCCGGTGGTGAAGGTGTATGCCCCGACGGTGGCGTAGGGCGCGATACTGGTAAATCCGCTGGTTCGCACGTATTTTTCAATGCGCGCGTGATGTCCGATGCGGGTGAAGTTGGCGAAAATGCCCTCGCCCGCCAGGTCGGCGTCTCGGGCGACGCAGCACCCGACCATCAGGAGGTTATTGGCGCCGAGTTTAGTTCCTGCCCCGTCGGCTGAGCCGGACTCGATGATGACATGCTCGCGGATGGTATTACCCGGACCAATAGTGCAGGAGCCGCCGGCTTCGTATGCACCCGCCGGTTCACAACCCACGATGCAGCCGGGCAGCAGTCGGCACGAACGCCCGATACGCGTTTTGCCTGTAACCGTTACATTATTGTCGATAACGGTTCCCGCCTCGACGATTACCTCAGGCCCGATAAAGGCGAAAGGTCCGACCTGAACGTCATCGGCCAGGGCTTCGGGATTCATCACTATTGCTTTAGGCGAAATCATAGTCATTTTCGATTTTCGATTTTCGATTTTCGATTGAAAAAGAAACAGGAGAATCTAACCATGCACCTCTCAATCGAAAATCGAAAATCTTTTATATTGGTTCGGCATCGACAAGCATGAATTTTATTTCGGCTTCAGCGGCCAGAACTGATCCGACCATAGCCCGGCACTTGCAGTGCCCGGTCCGGCTTCGGACGTGAAGCGCCTCGGCCTCGATTATCAACTGGTCTCCGGGTCGGACCGGTCTTCGCATCTTTGCCCGATCCATGCTCAGCAGCACAGCCACCTTTCCGGTATGCTCCAGTCGCTGGCTCAGTAGGATGCCCGACATCTGGGCCATTGCCTCGAGAATCATCACGCCGGGCATTATCGGTTCGCCGGGGTAGTGCCCCTGGAAGTACGGTTCGTTTATCGAAACGTTTTTTACGCCGACGCCTTTTCGGTCGCCGTCAAGTTCGATTACGCGGTCTATCATAAGGAACGGGTATCGGTGCGGAAGCAGCCGCATGATTCGGCGGATGTCGAGCGAAGGCTCACGGAGAAGCGCACCGGCCCGTTCACGCAGGACAACCTGCTCGGTAAGTTTCCGCACCAACTGGTGATTGAGGCTGTGGCCGCTCCGGTATGCTACTATCCGCCCTCGCAGCGACCTGCCCAGAAGCGCCAAATCACCCACCAGGTCGGCAATTTTGTGACGAACGTGCTCATCGGCGAACCGCAACTCGTTATCCACCGGGCCGTCAGGACCCATTACCAGAAAATCCTTTTCCGTCAGGTGTTTTCCCCATCCGCGAGACTGGAAGAGCCTGGCCTCTTCTTCCAGAAGAAACGACCTGGCCGGGGCGATCCGGGCGGAGAAATCGTCCTCATAAAGCCTGAAAGCCAGGACCTGCCGACCGACGCTCTTGCTGAGGTCGCTGTAATCCAGGTCGAAAAGTATGTCCAGGAAATCACCCTCTCCCGGAAGTGCGGCGATCATTGCCTCGCCCTGCGAAACGGCAATGGGCGTATCTATTACGAAGACCTTCTTTTCGGCTTGTTGTTGTTCGATGCCGGCCGAGGCAAGCGCGTCGGTGAACGGTCCGGCTGAACTATCACCGCCGGGGACTTCTTCGGCGTCCAGTTCGATCAGGATATTGTCGATACCCAGGCCGTTGACAGCGGCAAGGACGTGCTCGATGGTGTTTATCGAAACAGTCCCGTCGTGAATGCTGGTTCGCCGGTCCTGATTCGGGGTGAGGTTCGCCGCAGTGGCGCTGATCCGGGCGGGATTCGGAAGGTCGGTTCGTACGAACACTATTCCGGTATTCGCTTCGGACGGGCGAAACCTCAACCTGGCCTCGATACCGCTGAACAAGGCCGGACCACTGACGTCCGCCTGGGTTTTAATCGTTTGCTGATTCAAGGGCTGAAAGCCTCTTTTCCAGTTGACGAATCTGTCTTTTCAACTCCGGAATTTCCGGCAGAACCTTTACCGTCCGAAGCCATTTTCGCGCGTCGAAGGCGGGTATGCCGGAGACCGCAGCGCCGTCCGGTACGTCCTGGGCGATGCACGAACAGGCGGCGGCCTTTACGCCCGCTCCCAATACAATATTATCGCGGACACCCACGTGCCCGCCAAGGATAACGTAATCCCCTAATACCGTGCTTCCGGCGATCCCCACCTGAGCCGCCAGGGCACAGTTTCTGCCGACCTGAACACTGTGGGCGATCTGGACAAGGTTGTCTATCCTGGTCCCGTCACCGATGCGTGTGGGCGTGGAGGCAAATTTACCGCGGTCCACGCAGGAGCACGCCCCGATGTCCACGTCGTCGCCGATCTCGACGGATCCGACGTGCGGAATTCGGTTATGCCGACCTTCGGCGAAATAGTATCCAAAACCTACCGATCCGATTACCGCACAGGGACCTATCCGGCAGCGACGCCCGATCCGGCAGCCGCCGACAACGACCGTTCCGGGATAAAGGACCGTTTCTTCGCCTATGGTTACGCCGGCTTCGGCGGTAACGCCGGCGCACAGAACGGCTCCGGCGGCGATTTTCGCCCCGCTTCCGACCACTGCGCCCGGACCGACGGCGGCGCCGCCGGCGATGTCGGCGTCATCGGCCACTACCGCCGTCGGATGCACGCCGGCCGGGGGGAGGTCTTCGGGTCCGGCTGACATCTCCAGTACGGTAGTAACGGCGGACATGACGTTATCCACGCGAATAAGCGGCGGTGGCACAGCCTTTGAGGCTGTGCCGTTATGCACAGGCTGAAAGCCTGTGCCACCGCCGACGATAACGGCGCAGGCGTTAGTTTCGGCCAGTTGGGCTGAATGTTTATCGTCTGCCAGGAAGGAAACGTCGTCGGCGCCGGCAAGGCTCAACGGGGCGATTCCTGTGATAACGGCGCTGCCGTCGCCGACAACCCGCCCGCCGATACGATCCGCCAATTGACTGATTGTAAGGTTCAATCCGGCCATTGCTGAGAAGACATCATATCTTTACCAGGGAATTTCCACAAGGGTAGCGACATGAGCGCCACGAGTTTATTACATTCCAGCCCAAAACTTTCCGTCTGCGGGCTGTTGTTATTTTGGTTGGTTGGCGTATTTGCTGTTGGCAAACTGAAGAACCGCATCGGTCAGGTCAATGGAGGGATTGTAGTACAGGCACTTTCGCTGGGCTATCTTGTTGAGCAGTTCGGTGGTGGTCTCGCTGGCAATGGGGACGTCCTCGTGGTAAATGACCAGGTCGCACCCCCGTCGTTTTGCGACTGTTTCGACGGCAGTAAGGATTTCACTATACATCTGTTCGGTAAGCCGGCGGTGCCAGCGGATTGCCGCCTGCTCCTGCAATTTACGCCATACCGACCGCTTAATGACCAGTTCCTGCAATTGCTCCGATGTCTTGTCATGAATCTTGGAGCCCGGCTCGACGCCTTCGAGCATCTTTTCGAGCCGCTGGATTTCCTGGTTGCGTTTTTCGTCTTCGGCGGAGATATCCTTGCGCTTCTGGGCGAACTTTTCGTTGAGGTCTTTGGCTTTTTGGTAATTGTTGAAGACGGATGCTACGTCGCAGACGGCTACTCGCGTCGCACGCGCAGCCGGGGCGGCCGGCGCATCCTGGGCTGAACTGTGACTGAAGAACACAACAACAGCCGAAAAAAGAACCGCTACAACCAAAAGCGTTCTGGGGAATTTCATCTTTAAATACTCCTTTATTGACCTTTGAATGGATTTTTTTATTTTTCGATTGGGGCCTACTACTCTGTCATTACTAAATCTATGAACAATTCCGGGCGTTGTTTATTCGACGCAGAGACACAGAGGAACAGAGATATAGAAAAACAGAGGTCTTTATTACATTCTCTGAATCTCTGCGTCTCTGTGTTGCATCATCCTGCTGACAAATTTAAAGTTGACGGAGTACTACGCCTTCTCAATGGTTTTTTCGTGAAATCAAAAGTCCAAAATCCAAAATCAGAACACCCATCCGATGCTGAAACTGACGAGTTGCGTATCGTCTTCGTCGGTCTTGTTGATGGGGAAACCGAAGTCGAGACTCATGGGCACCGGTCCGAAGAACGGAAGATGCAGCCGCAGACCCACGCCGGCGGAGACGCGGTAGTCCCCGATTTCTATGTTTTTTTCCACCGTTCCGCTGTCGATGAATACGACGCCTCGGAGGTTCCGCGCGATTATCGGGAAGGAATACTCACTTCCGAGGAACATTTTGAAGTCGCCGCCGACGGGGTCGTCGTCCGGCCCCTGCCTTGGGCTTATCCCGCGGAAGTCGAACCCTCGGACCGAGCCAAGCCCGCCGCCGTAGTATCGTTCAAAGACGGGCGCATCTGCGAAGATGGCCCCGGCTGCCGCACGGGCGGCAATGATGTGCTTGCGGTCGATCGCGTCGGTATAGACGGTGTAGTAGATGCGATAATCGGCATCCGCCCGTCCGAAGGTAAAATCGCCCATGACCTGCTCGTAACTGACCCTGAAGCGGTCGCCGGCGGACGGAAGCCACCGGCTGTCGGTCCTGTCGCGCACCAGCGTGCCCTTCACGCCGGCCAGCGCCGTGGTTCCCTCGACGTCCCGAACATCTCCGGGCGCATCGTCGTCCAGGTCGCTCACTCGCACGCCTTCGACGCGTCCGGCCACTTCGCCGTACCAGCGGTTCTCGAAGCGTCTGCCCACGCTGACAACACCCCCGTAACGGGTCTCGTCGTAACTTTCCCTGCCCGATGTGAACACGAACGCACGGGTTCCCAGCGAGTAAGGTTTGTCGAACAGGTATGGTTCGCGCCAGTCGATATGGAACCGCATGAATTCCGTTCCCGGTTCGGCGCTGATGCTGAGTGTCTGCCCGCCGCCCCGGAAAGATCGCTTTCCGCTCCGGTCGGGGCGGGCGAAAAGGTCGAAGTTACGCTCCGTGAAGGAGATATTTCCCAGCAGCCCGGCGTTGCTGGAGACGCCGGCGCCGATAAGGAACCGCCCGGTCTTGGTTTCCGTTACTTCGGCTACCGCGTTTCGGACGCCGGGGGCGTCCCCATAGGGCGTAACGGTAACATTCTCGAACAAGCCCGTTTCCATCAGGCGATTGCGGGACTCCTCCGCGGCGACAGCGTTGTATAACTGTCCCGGCTCCAGCCGCAATTGGCGACGGATGACGTTCATCTTCGTTACGTCGTTTCCGCGGATGTCAATCTGCCCGACGCGGAACTGGCTGCCTTCGTCAATGGTATAGACAAGGTCCACCAGCCCGGGCTTGTCGGTGTATTGTGTTTTAACCGAGACATTCGCCTCAATGTAACCGATCTGGCCGTAGGAGTTGCGGATGCCCGCCAGGTCCCGATTGAGGGACAGGCCGTTGTAATACGCCCCGGCGAGGAGTTTAAGGCCCCTGCGGAGTTCGTCGGAGTCGAAGACCTTGTTTCCGCTGAAGACGGTCTTACGGATGCAGTAGTGGGGTCCTTCGTCAATGACGAATACCAGCACGACTTTTTTCTTATCGGCGGAAAACTCCCGCCTGCAATCGACCTGGGCGTCGAGGAAGCCTTCGGACCGGTAGAAGTTTATCAACTCCGCGACGTCTCTGTCGGCGGTTTCGGTATCGAGCGTTCCGGGATGAACTGGCCAGAGTTTCGCCTTGCTTGATATTACGCCTTTGAGTTTCCCCGAGCCGAAGGCGGAATTACCCCGGAAGCGAATTTTCCGAATCGAGACCTTTGGACCTTCGACGATTTCATAGACCACCTTACCCGCGTCGCGCAGAGCAGCCTGGTTGAGTTTGACCTCGGCGAAGTGGTATCCGCCGGCGCGGTATTTGCTCAATATTGCCCGCAGACCGCTTTCTATACTGAAGCGGTCGATCGGGGCGCCGCTGCCGAAGGTCAGCACCGCCGCCAGTGTGCTATCCCTGAATACCTTGTTGCCTTCGAAGATTACCGCCTCAATGAGCGGCCTTTCTGCGACGGTGAACGTAACTATGACGCCCTTATCTGTCTGTGTTTTTGTGGCGACGACGTTATCATAGCGCTGGGTTCTCAGCAATCGCTGTTCGTCGTCGCGGACGATTCTTTCGCTGTAAGGCTGACCCGGGCGGGTCTTGACGTCGGCGAGGACGGCTGATTCGCTCAGAACCCTGTTGCCCTCGACGCGGACCTCGATAATCGTATTCGGCAAGGACGAGTCCTTCGCCTGGGCAAAGCCCGACACCGGACAAACCAAACCGACTACAGTCATTACGATCGTCGATAGATAGACATGCTTCACTGGACTTCTCCCGTTGGACCTTTAGGAACAAGGGAAATAATACCTTCGCCGGAGGTGAAGTCAAAGGTTTTTGGTTGGGTGATGCTCTGGAAGTTGAAGGAAAATAGCGGAATTAGGGGGATTACTTATAGGGATTCCAATTTTTGCTGAAAGAAGAAGAAAGAATAGCAGGATTTTAAGGATTACATGATTATGGGGATTGAGTTTTTCCTGTTTCTTTCAGACTCTGCCTGAAAAGTCATCTTTCATCCCCAGGCTTTCAGCATTCAGCGGTCAGTTTGGGCTGAATGCTGAACGCTGATTGCTGAATACTTTTGAGACGATGTCTGACTTTTCAGACAGAACCTAGTACACTGTCCCATCTATATTACCGGATATAACCGTTTCAGTTTAATCCTGGCGTCGGCTGTCGTGAATCGCCAGTCGATGCCCACCTGTTTTTCGTTTCGTTCACGTTCCCATT
>JAXHSV010000144.1:0-7860 GCA_034190305.1 Planctomycetota bacterium
CGGGCCGGTCCGACGCCGCTGTCGTGCAGATTACGGGCGGTCAGCGTACGTATTCGATGCTGGTGGTGCCCGGCAGCGGGCGGGCCCGCCTGGTGGAAAAAGCGGTAAACGAATTACCAAACGACCGACGGGACCTGGATGAGTAAACGCATCTGGCGACATTCCGATGCTTTGCTTCCCATGCCTGCCCGGCGACTGCTGGCGGGTGCATCGGGCAGGCGAGCCTTCACGCTCGTAGAGACGTTGGCGGCGGGGGTGATCCTTGCCTTATCGGCCGTTGTGCTGGGTGTAGCCGTCAGGAGCGGGATTCGGTCGCTGTCGGTCGCGCGAGATTACCAGCGTGCTGCCGAACTGCTGGATCGAGTGTTCACGAAGATTGACACGATCGGTCCAGGCCGGTTGTCGGTCGAAGGGCCGACTGAAGGCCGGTTTGCAGCACCTCATGATCGCTTCACCTGGAACGCCGCTGTCGTCCCTTGCCATGAGGGGCGACTGTATGAGGTAACGGTTCGCATCGCCTGGCAAACGCCCGGTGGCGAGCAGCGGTCCATCGAGGCCCAGACGTTGCTGAACGACCCGCAGAGTGACTCTGAAAGCGAAGTGGGGTGGGACGACCTATGAGCAATGCGAACAGCCAAAGCGGTTTTACACTCGCCGAACTGGTCGTAGCCACGATGCTAACGGTGCTGGTTACCGGTTCGACGGTGGCTATTCTGCGCAGCACAACCGCCACACGGCGGCTAGTGAACCGCCAGATGTCTCTTCAGCAGGAGACGAGGTTGGCCGTCAATACCGTCGCCACATCGCTCCGCAACGCCTACAGGTCCACCGGCGACCAGGCAACGCTGGAAGGCACTGACGGGTGGCTGGGCGAGATGCCGGCCGACAGGGTGCGATTCTTCACTATCAGTCGCGGAACGGTTCGCCAGGATCAACCGGAGTCGGATGTAAAGGAGTGCGAGTTTTTCCTGCATGAGCCGACCGACCAAGCGATGCCATCACTCATGCAACGACTCGATCCGACGCGGAACAAGCAGCCTGACGGGGGCGGGGTCGTGCAGTGTGTGGCAGAGAATATTCTCGGTCTGGACCTGGCCTATCACGACGGCCGGCAGTGGCTTGACGAATGGCCTGAGGGGACAAAAGGTTGGCCCGTGGCCATTCGCATCCGCCTGGCTGTTACCGAGGCTCCCAGCACGAATCGCCATGTTGGGGGACATTCGTCCCAGGTCGGCACGCGAAATGTCTGGACGACCAGCCGAGTTGTGAACTTTCCTCACCGCCCGGTACAGAATGAGCAAGACTCAACACAGGACAAGCAGGATAAGGAATGATCGCAGAAAAACTACAACCTCGCTCTGCCCATAAGGGTTTTGCCCTAATCGCGGTGATGTGGGTGGTGCTCATTGCTGGGGTGATGCTGTTGGGCGTCCAGAAGGCTGTGCGGGCTAATCTGGCCATGGCGCATAACGAGTTGGAATCGGTGCGAGCCTACTGGCTGGCGCGCGCCGGAGTGGAACAGGCGATGGCGGTATTGGCGGACGATGATGCCGGTGTGGACGGGGCGTGGGATACGTGGTATTCAAATGCCGACTCGTTCGAGAAAGTGGAACTTCTCGGCGGCACGTTCTCGGTCGTTGCGCCTCCGAGCCCATGGGGCAATCCTCGCAAGGCCCGATACGGGTTGGTGGACCATTCCGGCCGCCTGAACATAAACGTCGCAGACAATGAGCAGTTGAAATCGCTTTGCGGCTTGGCTGACTGGCAGGTCGATTCCATCCTGGACTGGTGTGACAAGGATGACCAGACCCGTCCCGGCGGGGCAGAGGCGCTGTTTTATCTACGCATGGATTATCCGTATCTGATCCGAAACGGACCGTTACAGACGATCAGCGAGTTGCAACTGGTGCGAGGGATCGACTGGGCCGTCTTTGCCGGCGAAGATGTGAATCTCAACGGCGTCCTGGATGTAAACGAAGATGATCTGCAAGCATCGAAGCCGGACGACGACGGGGACGGTCAACTACTTCTGGGACTCGGTGGACTTGTAACCGTCTATTCTTACGAACGGAACCGCGATGCAAACGGCGAAAAACGTATTAACGTCAATACCGTGGACAAGGAGACACTCATCCAGCAGTTTAATTTTACCGACGCCCTTGCCGAGGCCGTGGTGAACTACGGCTCCGGAAAGAGCAAATCAGGAAAATCGGAAGGGACTGATAAATCTAAAAATGGTAAGTCCAGCCGGTTCGGCAGCCTGATGGACCTGCTGAAGGTGAAAGCCGAAAAAAAGGATTCCCGGAGCAGTTCCGACGGTGACGAGGAAAAGGTCAACGAAATCACCGTCAAGTGGTTGGCTACCAATTTCGATAAACTGACATTGAGCGACGATGACCGCCTGCCGGGGAAGATTAATGTCAATACGGCGCCGCGGGAAGTGCTGCTTACACTACCTAAGATGAATTCGACCACAGCCGATGCCATAGGCCGCCGCCAAGGCGCCGGCGAGGGTCCTTTCAACAGCGTGGGCGAGTTACTGACCGGCGAGACGATTTCCGAGGATCAGTTTAAAGCGTTCGCCGAACGTGTCACAGTACGCAGCAGTGTATTTGAGATTTGCAGCACAGGCGTCACGAAGTGGGGTATTCGTTACAAGATTATCGCAGTACTGGACCGTGGCGTTAAACCCATGGCCATACTTTATTGGCACCAGAGCGAATGATAGGCAAAACGCGAAAGGATGTCGTGTGGGGTGTGGAGTTCGGCGGAAGCACCGTCCGGCTGGTCCGTGTGACGCGCGTCGGCTCAGGATATCGCGCCGACCGGTACGCTGAAGCGCCGTTGGATGAACGATGGGTAAGGGCGCCGAACGTGGCGACAGCCGTAGGGCTGATGAACACGGAAAAAATAGGCGACGCAGTAGTTGCGTGCGTAAGGGATGATCTGATTCTTTACCATACGCTTTCGCTGCCGCAGGCTGAACCCGGCGCGATGGAGAAGATGGTGGCGGGTCAGTTAGAGGTGCTGATACCGACCCACGTCGGACACTTTGTTACCGGCTGGGTGGAGTTCCCTGACCCGTACAAAGTCGGCTTTCAGCGCGTGTTGATCTGCGCAGCCAAGCGGGAGGCGATGGCGGGACCGATCGAAGGCTGCAAACGACTGGGTCGTGAAGCGGATGGCGTCGTCCCCTCGATGCTCGCGCTGGCAACGACATGGACGTGGTTGCGCGACGAAACGGATCGGGTTGGCTCGCAGCCTGCCGCTCGGACGACTGTCCTGCTGGACATAGGCGCCCGTTGCACCAGCCTGGCAGTGATGCAAGACGGGCGGGTACTGCAATGTGGTGTGATCGACCTGGGAGGAGATTACTGGACTGAACGAATCGCTGAACAATTCAGCATCTCCTGCCCTGAGGCCGAGAGACGAAAACTCGATTATGTGGAGGAACCATCGGCAGGCGATACCGACCACGTGATGTCCAGTAACATTACTAAAGATGTCTTAGCCGACTGGTCACGGCAACTCCGCGAGGTGTACGAGCACTGCGTAGCGGGCATGCCGCACGAGATTCGCCCGGACCGCTGCATCATGTTCGGTCGGTCAAGCCGGTTGCCCGGCTTGCCGTCGCTTGTTTCATCCGTTCTGGGACTTCAGGCGCAACCAGCGAATGTCCCGAAGCGGCTGTCGCTGGCTGACGGGGTGGACTTTGATCGCTCGGCAACGGCAATCGGTGCTGCGCTCTGTGCGATGGAGGCCGACTCTGACGTGGTTAACCTGCTGCCCGAAACCGAATACAAACCGGCCTCCTCGCGACAACTTAAATGGCGGTGGGTGGCGGTCGTTGCCTGGTTGTTGGCGGGTGCACTGACACTTTACGGGCTTGATCGGAGCAAGGCCAACAGGTTGAGCGATACCTTTCGGGACGTTCATACAGAAACCAGGCGACGAGGCGGTATCGTCCGGCAGTTGGCAATTGGCCGGTATCTGGAATTAGGCGAGCCGACGCCCCTGGAGGTGTTGGACCGGATATCCGAGACCATTCCCCCCAAGGCACTTCTGACTACTTGGAGTTATAACCGCAGCGGTGAGGTGGTGATAGGCGGAACGGTGCCAAACGAAAAGGAATTCCTCGCTATGCTCAAGCGATTGTGCAAGGTGGGGGATCTGGAATGGAAAAGTGGTCGTCCCGACAAAGGTAAGTTCCGCTTTGACATCCACCTGAAAATGGGGCGGATCTTAGAGACGACCTGCACTCAGCCGGCGACAAAGCCAACGTCCGAACCGTCAACAAAGCCGACCGGCAAGCCAAAATCGAAACCCGCTGCTGCTGGGGATGAACCTGGCGGTCGGCCCGCTGAAACCCAGACCACTGGAATACGGAAGGGAGGTAAACTGTGACGCTGTCCCCACGAGATCGACGGGCCCTCTTGCTGGGCGCGGCGGGGTTGGTGGTAATCTGCGCCGCACACTTCGCCGTGATTCCATGGGTAGAAAGTTGGACCGCTGCGCGCGAGCAGATCGTCGCTAATCAGCAGCAATTGAGGGACCAGGAAAGATTAATCAGGAGCGTGCTGGGTCAGCAGAGACGCTTGATGGAAACATATGGCCTGGCTGTGAATAATCAGCTGGAAGATCTGGAAACCGCCCGCGTCAGTCTCTTCAAAGAGGTACAGGAAGTTTTGAAAACCTCTGATTTCAAACTAACAGACTATCAGCCTCGACCACCCAGAATCCTGCGGGAAATCTCTGGAGTCGAGATTGTCCCGCTGCAAGTTCGCGGCAAGTGCCAACTGCCTCAACTGGTCAAGTGCCTGTCCGGAATGCGAAAGGCTGATACGCTTGTCATCGTGGACCGGATTTCGGTCACAAACGACGAAAAGAAACCTGGGCAGTTGGAAGTAACCATGGTGCTGGCGACACTGGCCGAGCAGAAAAAGGAAGGATCATGACAGTTAGAAAAAGCAGCGTATTGCGCATCAGCCAAATGGTTCTGCTGGCTTTGGCGGTCATGCTCACGGTTGCCTGCGCCATGGCTCTGGCGGATCGGAACAAGAGCCACCGGAAAATCACTGATCTGCTCGAGCGTTACACTGTAACGTTCAGAGCGGACAGTAGTGAAAAAGACAACGACAAAGAGAAAAATCAAAGTAAAGGTAAACCCGGCGGTGGAAAAAGGTCAAACGAGACCGAATCGCTTGAGGATGAAAAAGTGAAACGGATCTGCAAACGGCACGTATTTTCGGAAGATCCACCTCAGAACAAACTCCCGAATTTGACCGGTGTACTGGGCGATGAGGCGTTCTTTGATGGCGAGAAGGGCTGGAAAGTTGGAGAGATTTACAACGGGGCAAAGATAAAGGAAATCGGTCCGGATTGGGTGGAGATTGAGTTCGAGGGCAGAGTGAAAAAGGTATATGTCTTCGAGTCAGAAAACGGCGGCCCTTCCCCGCCCGGTCCATCCAGGCGTCTGCACATTACGAGTTCGGAACGGCGTTTGACAGGACAGGGTGGCTTACCACTGCGACAGAGGAGCGAGGTGCGTGGTGTGGAACTCACGCCGGAAATGATCGAGAGGTTTAAGAACCTGTCGCCGGAAAAACGCGAACGGGCCTTGAAACATATGCCGGCGGAACTCCGTGAAAAACTTGCGAAAGCGCTTTAACCGGATAGGAGTTGAATCAATGAGACAAGCAACAAAATTCCTGTGCATTGCCGCCTCCTGCGCGGGCTTGCTGGCCAACTATGCGGGCGGTCAAAGCCGACCCTCCGCGCCCTCGATCACGGTCGCGCCGAAAGCCGGGGCAACTCAACCGTCGTCCGCTCCGGCTGATTCCAAGGAAATCTCCGCGTCTTTCAAGGATATGAGCGTAGAGAAAATCGGCACGTTCCTGTCAGAGAAGTTGAAAAAACCTGTCCTGATCACCGACGACATCAAGGCCAAGAAGATCACAATTATATGCAAAAAGAAGATACCCTTAGCCGAAGCGATCTCACTCATTCGCCAGGCGCTGCTGGCGCAGGAGATCATGGTCGAGGAACTACCGTCGCTTATCCGCATCCGTCCGGTCGGCGAGGTGATGCAGGCGCACCTGGTCCGCGTGCCGGCAGATCGGTCGGTGGCGACAATCGAAGACACCATCCAGATCGTCGCCAAGGAATTCTTCATCAGGCATTACGATGTGCAGAAGATGGTGGACGTGCTCAAGCCCATGCAGCCGAGTTTCGGCCACATCATGGCCGACCCGGATACGCGCAAACTCGTAGTCACAGACACCGTGGCAAACCTGATCCGCATCGAGCAGATTATCGCAGGCATGGACGTGCCTATGGCCGAGCGTACGCTCACGGAGATTATCAAGGTTGAACATGGAGATGCTTCGGAGATTGTAGCCATTGTGCGATGGCTGATCGCCGGGCGAATGGGTATCCACGTAAAAGGCATAACCACCGCCACCGGCGAGCCGACAAAGAAAACAAAGACTTCAAGTTCTTCCAACCGGCCAGGCGTATCAAGCAAAGGGCCGTCGCGCGGCCGACCGTCGTCAATTCCGCCGTCGCGCGGTAAGGACAGCGAAGGCGGTAAGGTCGAAATCGGCGTAACACAGATTAAGCCCAGCGAGGCGATCGTTACACTGGTCCCTCACGTCTCTCGCAACTGGATCATCGCCGTGGCGCCGGCCGAGATAATGGTGCAAATCAAAATATGGGTCAAACAACTCGATAAACCGCGAGAGGTGGAGAAAGACTATGAGTTATATGATGTGAAGTACGCCGATATCAATGATGTGGCGCGACAGATCGAGCAGGCTATCCAGTCCCTACCGAGTACCGAGCTCCGCGACACCACCCATGTCGTGCCGTTCGGGCAATCGAAGAAGCTAATCGTCTTCGGCTCCAAAACCGGCCGGAAAATGGTCAGGGACCTACTATCCAGGCTGGACGTCGAGGATGCGGAAAAGAGGACTCGCAGAACGTTCATACTCAAGCATGCCGACGCCGAGGAGATGGCAGAGCGGATTGAGAATCTCTTTTCGGCGATGCATGTGGACTATAAGTACGATTACGGTGGATGGTACGGCGGCAGTTCCACCCGCTATCGGCGGGATCCCAACGCCCCACAGGTTACGATTGTGCCGGACAAACGCCGCAACGCGATTACGGTAATTACCGATTCCGAAACTATGCTGGAGATCGAAGAACTCATCCGCCAGGAGGACACGCCTGTAGATCCGGACGAGGTCAAGCCAAAGGTCTATGAACTCAAGTATATCGATGCCGGGGAGATGCGAGACCTGCTCAGCGAGATGTTCAGCGAAAGCGAGTCGGGTCGGCGCAGTTTCTGGGATTACTATTTCAGCCCGCAGAGAAGAGAGTCCAAGCCCGTCGGGCGGCTTCTGGGTCAGTTCACATTCCAGGTGCTGCCCAGTTCCAGCAAACTGATCGTCAACAGCAAGAGCATCGCCAATTATGAGGTGATAGATAAATTGATTGAGGAGTTGGACCGGCCGCAGCGGGCCGGTGTGCCGGAATTTGTGGAATTGAAATTTGCCAACGCAGAGGACCTGTGCGAGCAACTGAACGCCCTGTTGGCCGAACCCGGGACGCTGGCCAGGATTCGGCGGGCTGATCGCGGACTTGCAGAACGTCAGAAACCAGACTCGGAACAGAGCAAATCCAAGAGTTCCGGTTCAAGCCCGGACGCCGGCAAGCCTGCCGAACCGGGGGAGATGGCGTTCTGGTGGCAGGGCTTCAGACGTCCGCAGGGACAGGTACCCACGAGCAATCTGATCGGCAAGATCCGCATTGTCCCTGTTTATCGCCGCAACGCGTTGATGGTCCTTGCTCCGGAAGGAT
>JAXHSV010000145.1:0-7808 GCA_034190305.1 Planctomycetota bacterium
AGGCCAAGGATCTTGCTGCGCAGCTTGGCGTTAATCGGAAGCTGGTCAACTCGGCACTACATGGGCGGCTGAGAAACAAGGTTCAGCAGGACAAGAGCTACCGGTGGTATCCAAAGGATGCGGCTGGTGTCGAAAAGCACGAAGGTCAAAGGCCGAAGCAACTCAACACCCCATTGGCCCGACTCTGCCGCTACTACCTTGACTGCTTGAACCATGATGACCTCAGCGGCGTGAGCGAGTTCGCGGCGTCCAGATACGGCGACCCCAACTACGTTGAGATTGAAACCCTACCAATGTTCGACGAGAGCGGTGACGATCCATTCGATTCAGAGGCTGGTCGGCGATTGCTCGGGAGAATCCGGCGCGATCGCAACCGTCAAACCGTCTTTTTGGGATACCCGGTTCGGTTGAGATGGCACCGGTCCACAAAGGGCTGGGAAGGTTATTTCGTTGAACCACTGCTGCTTTTCCCATTTGAGGGAATGCGGAGTCGATACAACACGCCCACATTGAGCGACGATTTACCGCAGATCAACTTCCGGGCACTGCGTTCACTGTCCAACTCCGGCGAGACCAACCTGATGGAGGAAGCGATCCAGTTGGCAGAGGAACTTGGGCTGGGCAATGCGGGTGACGATCAACCGGACCTTGACGAACTGCTGACTCGGTTGTGCGAGATTCGCTCAGACTGGGACTGGCAGGAGGAAATCGATCCATACTCCATGAGTAGCGGGACGCCTCTGTCAGGCCTCAAACAGCAGGGCATCTTCAACCGGGGCATTCTCATTACCGCCGAACGTTCGCCCTACACAAAGGGGCTAGAATCCGAGCTTGGGATGTTGCAGTCTGTCGGAGAGAGCAAGTATCGCGGAACTGCTCTTGGGGCTTGGCTCAACAGTCAAACCATCGACTCGCCGCCAGCGGACCAGCAACCGTTGCTCGAAGTTCTTCCGCTTAACAGTGAGCAGCGCCAATCGGTGCGCCAGTCGCTGTCGAACCCGCTCACCGTCATCACCGGTCCGCCGGGAACCGGCAAGTCGCAGGTAGTGATGTCGATCCTAGTGAACGCGGCGTGGCAGGGCAAGACGGTGCTGTTCGCCAGCAAAAACAACAAGGCAGTGGACGTCGTTGAGACTCGAGTAAATGCGATTGGTTCTAGGCCCGTGCTGCTGCGCCTCGGGACCAGTCAATACCAGAGCCGACTTGTCGAGTATCTAGTTTCGCTGCTTGCCGCTACAGCAACAGCGGATGACCACGAACGGTATCGCGAGTTTGAAGCTATCCACGCTCAACTCCAGCAGCGCTCAGACGCCCTCGACGTCGAAGTTCAGGAGCTGATCAACCTTCGCAACGAGGTTGACCATCTGGAGCAACAGGTGGAACATGTCCGCCGCGAAGTAGGCGATGACAACTTCCGTCGTCTGCGGGCCATCAGCCGGGAGAATTTGAAGCAAGCCGCGGGGCGGTTTCAGGCTGCCATCGACCGGGCGAACAAGGCCAAGCAGCCTTTCTTGACTCGTCTTGTGTGGCCTCTTGTGCGTCAGGGTCGCTTTGAACAATTAGAGAAGGAGGCCAGTGCGTTCCAAAAAACATCGCAGTACATCGGACTTTCGGTTCCCGATGAGCTCACGATAGATGAGTGGATTCAGTACGGCGTCAGATTGTCTGTCCGCGTATCACAGGTGATGGCGGTGCAGCAGTACTTTGGGAGGTTGACGGCACTCACCGAGACGCGCCCCCTCGAAGAACTGAGTAGGGAACGAAAGAATCTGACTGATGATCTCTCCGCAAACTCAGAAGCGCTGTGGCAGGCGTGGTTGCAACTTCAGCCCTCACGCATGGGACCGGAACAACGGAAACTTCTCGGCGACTACAGCGCCTTGCTGCAAATGATCGTTTCTGCCAACGACCAGAACCGCCAGCTTGGCCGCGGTGTGTTCCGGCGCTACTACCAGTTATTTCCGCAGATCACCTCGATACTCTCCTGTTGGGCGGTCACCTCACTATCAGCCCGGGGGCGTGTGCCGTTTGACCCGAACTTCTTCGATGTTCTGGTTATCGATGAGGCCAGCCAGTGTGACATTGCTTCCGCCTTACCGCTTCTATACCGGGCTCGCAAAGTCGTGGTGATCGGCGACCCGATGCAACTACGGCACATCAGCACGCTATCAAAGCAGCAGGATCAACAGATGCTGGACAAGCACGGCTTGGTAGACGACCATCCGGGATGGGCGTATTCGGTCAGGTCACTCTTCGATCTTGCGAGCAGCCTCTGTCGGAGCGAAGACATCGTCACGCTTCGTGATCATTTTCGCTCACATGCAGACATCATCGAATTCTCAAACGCCGAATTTTACGAACACATGGGTATTTCGCTTCGTGTGGCCACGCCATATGACCGCTTACGCCCACCTCGGAACAACGAGCCCGCCGTTCGCTGGGTGGACGTCAAGGGCAAAACCGTTCGCCCCAGCACGGGCGGTGCAGTGAACGAAATGGAAGCCCAAGCCGTTGTCAAGGAACTCGAGCGACTCATTGGCCAAGGTTACCGCGGCAGCATCGGCGTAGTCAGCCCGTTCCGGGCACAAGCCAATCGAATCCGGGACCTTGTCTTTCAGCGAGACGACCTGATTGCGAAGTTAGGAGATGCAGATTTCCTGTCGGATGCGGTACATAGTTTTCAGGGAGATGAACGGGATGTGATGTTTTTCTCCCCAACAGTGAGTCATCACACACCGCGCGGAGCGCTGTGGTTTCTTCGCAATTATCCCAACCTTTTTAACGTCGCGATTACCCGTGCCCGGGCAGCACTGATCGTGGTTGGCGATAAGGGCGCCGCACTTAATTGTAACGTTGACTACCTCGCCCGATTCGCGGAATATGTTGGTCAAATTGGGAATCGAGGCCAACAGGTTGGTACCACAGCGGCGACGGACCTTGGTCCCAAATACCCAGCAGTCTCCCATCCAGAGCGAGTATCTGAATGGGAGCATCTGTTCTACCGAGTGCTGTATCAAGAAGGCCTTCGTCCGATTCCACAGTATCCCGTAGAGAAGTACGTGCTCGACTTCGCGGTGCTTGACGGAGAACGGCGGCTCAATATCGAGATCGACGGTGAACAATACCACCGAAACTGGGATGGTGAGTTGTGCCGTCGGGACCAGATCAGGAACCAGCGACTGATGGAGTTGGGGTGGGATGTGATGCGGTTCTGGGTGTACCAAGTTCGCGATGAGCTAGACCGCTGCATTGCCAAGGCACGGCATTGGATTGACGGTGGTGATTGATATGGCACACTTCCTCAACGAAGCACCAGGACACCAGTGAGAAATAAATCCTCGGACAATTTTGGGAAGCACGCAGCAACGGCCTGTGTATATTCCGAATGATTACAAAAGAGAACATGGCTAAAGATATTCAAAATGTGGGAAGGCTCGACACATATTAGCGCGAGATATTGGTTCCAAAGCGGGTGCAGTGAATCTTTTAAATCGGTTTTCTTCGTGTCCTTTTGCCTGCAAATGCGTTTAAAATGTATAGAGCATCATGGAGAGTGTCCATGAACACGTCGGCGGGATATGAGAAAATGGATTCGATTATCGCTCGCCTGGAGTCGGTGCGCCGGCGATTCGGGCGTGTTCAGATCGCCCATTGTGCGGCGGGGGCGGTAGTTGTCGTCTGCGGTTCCCTGGTAATCGCCGGCCTGGCGGGTTATTGGCCCGGTCAGCCTCCGGCGGCGCTGCGATGGGCGCTCCTGTCGGCAGTGGCGGCGACGTGGGCGGCTGGACTTGGCTGGCTGGCGATTCGTTTAATCCGCCGACGGCTCAATTACAGCCAGGCGGCCCGCATGGTCGAAGAATCAACCGGCGGGCTGGACAACGCCCTCATCAACGCCGTCCAACTCAGCGACGACCCGCAGCAGGTCTCCGGTCCGCTGGTCCAGAGCGTCATCGGCGAAACGGCCAGCCGGACGGCTGAAGTTCCTTTTGTTTCGGCGGTCGATACGCTTGCCATGAAGCGGTGGGGCATTTCGGCTGCTGTTGCAGCGGGTGTGCTGTGCGTCTTTGCGCTGCTACAGGGGCCAAGACTTTCCAGAGGCGTCTCGGCGGTTTTCGGGCCGACCGGATACGTCAGGGAAATCCCGAAAGTAAAACTGATCTCGATGGAACCGGGCGATGCGACCCGCTTCGTCGGCGAACAGTTGACTATCACAGCGAAGATAGAAAATCCGCAGCGACGGCGATACGAAACGCAAGCCGCTTTCTATTGCAACGGAACCGAAAACGGAAAAATAATAATGCTTCCGTCGGCGGACCGGTCAACCTACACCTGCGCCTTCGGGAAACTGGAGCAGTCTGTCCAATACGCCGTATGGATAGGGGATTCAAAGTTCCCGACCGACAAACCCTTCTACGCCGTCACGGTTATCCAGCACGTCGAAGTCGAAGGGATGGATTTGGCGTACGCCTTCCCGCAATACACAGGTCGCAAGGCTGATACCGTAACCAATGCAGCCGGGCCTATTAAAGCGACGCTGGGAACGATGGTGAAAGTAACGCTGCGGCTGAAAAGGAGCAGTTCGGCGGCGTTGACGGCTTTACTGCGAAAACGCAGCGGTGAATCGACACCGATGCGTGCAGGTTCGGACGGGAAAGCCTTCAGCGCGACGCTTCGTGTTACCGACGACGACGCATATCGCATTGTCATTTCCGGCGGCGCCGGACAAGTAATTCAACAACTGCCCGAAAACGGCGGCGACGAGCCTGAAGCCGAAGGAATAGCGAACGGTTACTATGATATTCGCGCAATTCCCGATTCGCCGCCGAAGATCGCCTTCGTCAAGCCCAATAGCGATATGGCCGTCGGGCCGGGCGGAAAACTCGCCACGCTGCTGAAGGTCTCCGACGATTTCGGTCTGGAAAATGTTAGATTCTTTATGGGCGGGGAAGACCAGACCCCGCTTCCGATGGTCCGCGATTTCGCCCAGGCCCGCGGAAAAACGTCGGCTGAACTTGAATATGCAATCAATATCGGCGACGAATACCGTCAGGGCGATGTGATCGTCTATTACGCCGGCGCCACCGACGGGCGGCGGTTGGGCAACCTCGGCGGGCCACAAACCGCCGCCACGCCAAAGTTCAAGATCATCGTCCGCGATGCAGCCAAAGTCGCCGCCGAACGCGCCAGGCGGTACGAAATGCTCCGCGCCCGGTTGATGAAAATCCTCGCCGCACAGGAAACCCAGCGAGTCAATACCGAGATCGTCGCAACGAAATTCACATCCGCCGGCAGGGAAATCCTCGTCGGTCAACAGGCCATCCGGGCCGACATGCTCAACATTGTGGAAAAATTCCCCTTCGAGCCGGAAATGATAACGATCCGGCAGGCCCTTGCGCTTCTGGCCAACAATGAGGCCGCCGAGGCAGTAACCCAGGCACGCGTCCTGGCCGACCTGCCTACCGGTCAGGCAGGTCCGGATGCCCGCGACCGGGCCGGTCTTGTCGTCGCCTGCCGGACACTGACGGCTACGCAGAACAGGATAATCCACTCGCTCCAGATGCTCCTTGCTATACTGCCTTCGCTGGCGAACCCCGATGCAGCCGAAAAAACCGCCGCCGGAGACAACCTGCCCCCCGAAGCACGAGAAAAACTCGCCAAACTTAAAAGCGACCTGAAAAAATTCATCGACGAACAAACAAAGATCATCCAGGCGTCAGACCGCCTTGCCAAGAAACCCGTGGACAACTTCACCACCGAAGACGAAAAACTCCTCAAGGAACTCGTCACAGCCCAGGATAAATGGGAGAAATTTCTAAACGAGGCATTCGCCGATTTTTCCAAACTCGCCCAGCAGGATTTTTCCAATCCCTCGTTACTCGCTGAACTGCTCTCGATCAAGTCGGACGTAACAATGGCCAGGGACGCCCTTACCAAGCAGGCAGCCGAGATCGCCACCGCCATCGAGGACAACGGAATCGAAAACGCCAAAACACTGACGGCCAACATTGAAAAATGGCTGCCTGACGAACCTGACCGCATCAAGTGGAACATGGAAGACCCTGCCGGTCAGGAGAACATCGAACAAGCCGAACTGCCCAAAGAACTTGAAGACCTCGTCGGCGACCTGCTGGAGGAGGAAGAGGACCTCTTCGAGGAGATGGACGACGTCACCGGAAAGTACACGATGAGCGGCGACAAGGGCATCGGATGGGACGCGATGGACGGGCCTATATCGAGCATGAACGCCCAGGGCGTTACCGGCAACCGGTTGCCGAACACCTCCGAGATCGCCGGCAGGAGCGGCGAAGGTCGGACCGGCAAGAGCACAGGCGAATACGTCGAGGACAAGGCCGTCGGCAAGGGAGGGCGGCGGACGCCGACGCGCCTGACACCCGAACCGTTCCAGAAAGGTCAGGTAAGCGACTCGTCCGGCGAGCCTGGCGGCGGAGCCACCGGCGGAGGAAAATTATCAGGCGCAGGGTCCGAAGGACTTGAAGGCCCGCTTCCGCCGCCGGTCAAACAACAACTCAAACGCCTCGCCGGCAAACACGCACAACTTCTGAGCCGGGCCCAGCGTCTGCAAGCGGCGTTCAAGGTTACAGATTACTCCAATTTCCAGTTCCTCCACGCCGTTACGCTGATGAACCGTCTCCAGGGCGACCTGGACAATTTCCGCTATCGAAACGCCCTCCGCAGACGCGGCGTTACGCTGTCAGCCCTGAAGCAAACCCGCCAACTGCTGACCGGCCAGATTGACGTTACCACCGATTCAACAGCCGAGATGCCAAAGAAAATCCGCGACGACATCTCCGACGCCATGAAGTCCAAACTACCAGCAGAGTACAGCGAAATCCTGCAAAAATACTTCCGCACACTCAGCGAACAGGGGAAATAGCAGCTGGGCCAACCGATTTGATGAGAGTCCCTTGGGGACGAAAGATTTGTAACACCCCTCCGTCAGCGCTGGTGTTTAGAGCATTTTAATATCTGGACGAGCCGGGCCGTCACGGATGGACAGAACGGCGTCTCAAAGAAGCCGATGAAAAATAGAACACTCTTCGTTTCTTCCAGGAAATTCGGAACGAAAAGGGATAACTGGTGGAAGTCCATGAAAAGTATCCCGAAGATAAAGGGCACCGAAGAATTGAAAGAACATCATGAAGATCACAGGAAAACTAGCCGCCGATAAACTCATCGCCTATCTGCATCACCAACTTACGCTTGTGGATTTGGTGGATTGGGCGGAAAACGCGATTCAGGACGGCGATCTGGCGGATGACGGCGCCGAAGATGTCCGGGATGTCGTCGCTCGACTTGGAGTAGCCGACGTCCGCGCATTTGGACTGACGTGGGAAGATTGCGAGACACTGCTCAAGAAACTCGGATACTCAGCACATGTCGAGGTAGCCGCCGGCTGAATCCCTGACCGATTTTGAAGCCCGGCAGGGCGAAAGAATTGTAGCCCAGTCCGTGAGGGCTGGGAATGGATTGACGCCCCAAACCTTACAAAGCCCCGGCAGGGGCGGCAGAAGATCCCACCCCGGCGATTTTGTCGCCCCTTCCGGGGCTTATCATTTTATTCGGCATCATCATATCCCGTGGCTTACCCGCCCCGACCAGTTTAGGCCACAGGAGCGAACAGGTCAATGTTCGTCTGACCCCGGATAGCGTAAGATATTTTGTGTAAGTTTGCGTCGGCAACAGAAATGACGAACAAGTTATAACGCCAGACCCAGCCCAGCCATAGCCATGGCTGGGCTGTAATGTCCGCTCTTCGACCGATTTTACGAAAACCTGCGTTTGTCCGC
>JAXHSV010000146.1:0-7800 GCA_034190305.1 Planctomycetota bacterium
GGGATTTCGCCCGGGTACAAGAAGCAAAAACGCAGGCGAATCCGAGAGATTCGTCGAGTTTTTACGACGCAGTGTACCGGGTGAAAGACCCGCCCGCAGCCAGAATGACTTTCACCACGGGTTGCTAAAGGCGCGTCATACCTCGACGCATTCAACCCATCTGTCCCTTCTTGCTTACGGAGTCGGATTGGCATACATTCCGTGCCATGATCGGACGTGTAATCGGTAACGGTTTTTCGACGGCGCGGGATTTCATCGCGCGGGGACTGGTGAAAATCGGCGTCTCGCCCAACGCACTGACGCTGACGGGCATGGTCATCACCGCGGCTGCCGGCATCTGCTACGCCATCGGCGCAGGCAGCAGGTTCGCATGGACGCTCGACCCTCGCGCCGGCGCAAACGCTTATCTCCTGCTGGCTGGTGGGTTGCTGATACTATCGTCCGCCTGCGACATGCTCGACGGAGCCGTCGCCCGGCTGGGAAATCGAAAAACGGCGTTCGGGGCTTTTCTCGACAGCACGCTTGACCGCTACAGCGACTTCGCCGTCTATGCCGGCATCGCCGTCTATTACGCCGCCCGGTCGCCGGCCAACGTTACATTCGTTTTCCTGAGCATGTTGGCGTTTTTCAACGCATTCATGATCTCGTACACCCGCGCCCGAGCCGAAGACGTAATCAAATCATGCAGCGTCGGATACTGGCAGCGCGGCGAGCGGTCTGCCGCTATTCTCATCGGAACCTTCGCCTACAACGTCCCGGCCATGGTCCTCCAGCAGGCGCTCCTGCCCCTGCTGACGGCCCTTCGCAGAATTTTCCACGCCAGGGCGGTCATAGCCGGAAAGACCCCCATAATCGACCCTCGAAGGGGCGACCTATGGCTGAAAATCCGCTTATGGCGTTGGCCTCGGATGACGATACCCTACGACTTCATCACGGCTGTCAACATCGCCTGGCTGATATTCGTAAGGATCGACGCTTGTGACGTATTGCGGGATTGGTTCGTCCGTTAGTTTTCGACGAGGTGTTTTCGGTAAACATCAAATCGCAGATTATTTCCCGGGAAGAAGGGATTCAGTCGTCATTCCTGAACTCGTTCGGGGACGAACTCGAAATATAACGTTTCTTCCTTCCAGCCTTTAGTCTCGGCCAGCAGTTCGCCGTATGGGTCGAAGACCATTGATTTTCCCGGCAGGTGTTTGCCGAGGTCGTCGCTTATGGCTACCTGATCGACCATCACCGCGTACATCCCGTTATCTATTGCGCGGGCAGGGAACACCTTCATCATCCGCTCGCGCCGCGATTTTAATATTGAATTGTTGTCCATCGGTGTGCGTTTGCTTTCTATCTCGTCGCGCACCTCCCATTCGGCGGGCCAGTAGAATGGCATGTGCAGCATTTCGGCGCCCGCCAGGTAAGCCATTCGCGCCGATTCGCCAAACCAGTTGTCGTAGCACGTGCTGATACCAAGACGCACGAAGCCGAAGTCGGCTACAGCCGGGCCATAATCGCCTGGAGCAAAAAGACCCTCGTTGCCCGGAATGTGAATCTTTCGATAACGAGTCTCACTGCCGTCAGGTGCGATTGCCAGACTCACGTTATAGACCTTATTGTCGTCCGCCTGTTCGCAAAGTCCGACGACGGCAGCGACTTCCAATCTTTGTACACAGGCACGAATAGACTCGACCTGTTCTGAAGTAGTGGCCCGGAGACGTTCGGAGATGTCTTCGGTCGCCGATGGATAGCCTGAAAGGCAAAGTTCCGGAAAAAGGACCAAACGAGCGCCGTCAGCCGACGCACGATGCAGGCAGGACAGGAGTTTCTCGGCATTTTCCGCCGGCCAGGAATCCGGGCCGCAATTTATCTGGCAAACTGCAACAACATGCTTTTCCACTTTGAAACTCCTCTATAACATTCCTTACAGTTGGCCAAACAGCGTCAGGGCCGTCGCATCGGTGATTTTCACGTTCGTATATTGACCGGCAAGGTTTTCGGGTCCGTCAAAGACGACGATGTGGTCGGTTCGCGTCCGCCCGACCAGTTGCGTCCTGGGTGTGGCACAGGTTGCTTGCAACCTGTGTTCCTTCCGTATTCCGTGCAACACGGCTTGCAAGCAAGCCGTGCCACCCTTCTTTGATTGTTTATCCGCACGCGGCGAAGGACCTTCGACGAGGACTTCGACACTCTGCCCGATTATCGTCCGGTTGCCCGTCAGTGATACCTCGCTCTGCACCGCCAGCAGTTCGCGGTTTCTGCGACGCTTGGTTTGCTCGTTCACGTCGTCGGTAAGGCGTTTGTCCGCTGCGGTTCCGGGGCGGGGCGAGTACTTGAAGATGTATGAGTTTTTGTATTCGCTTCGGCGAACAAGGTCGGCGGAAGCGGCGAAGTCTTCTTCCGTCTCGCCCGGAAATCCGACGATGAAGTCTCCTACTATCGCCACGCCCGGAACGGTTTGGCGAGCAGCGGCAATCAGGTCGTCGTATTCGCCCCGGCTGTAGTGGCGGTTCATCGCGCGGAGGACGCGGTCCGAACCGGACTGGGCGGGGATGTGCAAAAACTCGCAGACCTTCGGAAGGGCGCGCATTGCCTGGAAAATCGCGCGATCAAAACTACCCGGATAGGACGTTACGAAGCGAATCCGTCTAAGTCCCACCACCGAGTCGAGTCGCGCCAGCAGGTCGGCCAGACTTACCCCGCCGGAGCGATACGAATTGACCGTCTGGCCCAGAAGCGTTACCTGCGTAACACCGGCATCGGCGAGCCGACGGACCTCTTCGAGGATGTCTTCAGGCGGGCGGCTCCGTTCAGGCCCGCGAACATAGGGGACGATACAGTAGGAGCAGAAATTATCGCACCCGCGCATTATGCGGACGTACGCCTGGCGGGGAAGATGATGCTGCGACGGGTCACGAATCTGGTCGAGAAATTCGACTTCATCATCGGCCTTTGTTTTGCTGCGCGGCGAATCAAGCGCAATTTGCGGGCCTGCGCCGGCGGCAGCAGAATGAATCATATCCGTCAGTCGGGCAATTTGCCCCGGCCCGGCGACGATATCGACGCCTCTGTGCTGTTTGATAAGGTCCTGGCCTTGTCGCTGGGCCATGCAGCCAAGGACGCCGATAATAACCTTCACGCCGTCGGCCTTGTGCCGACACGCCCATCCCAGGCGAGAGTGGACCTTGTTTTCGGCGCGGTCGCGGACCGAACAGGTATTGTACAAAAGCACGTCGGCGGAGCGGGCGTCATCGACCATTTCCATACCCGCCTGGCGCAGCAGCGAGCAGATAAGTTCGCTGTCCAGCACGTTCATCTGACAGCCCATTGTTTCAAGGTACACCTTCATTGGGACTCCAAGCATACCAACATAGCAGGATGTAACCAACCCGGAACCCAAACGGGCCGGTCCAGGTCCAGGGCGAAATTCGCAATCCATTGCCGGATAATGGATTGCGATTCAAGGCCGGCCAAATGGGTTTGTCCGATTCGGTAGAAATGATTTAAACCAAACGTTTTTCTATCGCCCTGGAAAAGGCCCGGGCATGGATGTGGCTGCAAATTTAACTACTTTGCGGCAATCCATTTGGCCTTTGCGTCCACCTGGCGGAGGAACATTCGGAGCCGCTCTGCAATGTCCTCGTCGGCGGCGAGAAGGGCCGGCTTGGTTTCCTGGCTGGAAATCTGCAATTGAAGCAGGCCGCTTTTGGGGTTGGTTGCCTGTTCAATGGAAATCTTCTCGGTCAGCGGGATATCGACCGTCGAGGCAAACTTGCGAAACACCAGTCGCTTATCAGTCAGCACGATTCCGGCAAGACCCGCTTCGGTCTTGGAGAAATCCCCGTCGGCAATATAGACAACGAATTTTTCACCTTCATCCGAAGTGAACCACTGTTTAATCCGGCTTCTGACTGCCAGCGGCAGCGCCTGCCAGGGGTTGCTGGTGGCTTTCTTCATTGCTTCACGAACTTCCTTCAGCGCCGAGCAATCAGGACCGCCGATTATCCGGATAAACTCCTCCGCCTGTTTGAGCGAGAATATCCCCAGTTCGCATTCGTGTGTGCGCCCGTCGGAGGCAAATCGAACGTCGGGAACCACCGCTCCGATGGGCGAGCATTCCCTGCAAAGGTAATAGGGAAACGGAAGACAATACGGCTCAGGCAGGCTCTCGATGGGGTCCAGCACCGCCAGCAGTTCGCGTCCCGACACCCCGCCCAGTTTGTCAAGTTCCATAACACTGCGGGAATAGGAGGTACGCGCACCGATCTCGCCCCGTCCGGGCAGTTTGCTGGCCCAGACGACCAGGTGAACCGACAGATGACGCTGCTTTCCGCATACTGCGCACTTCTGCGGAAAGGCGCTGCGAAAATCTTCATCGTAGAGCAGCGCGGGACTGAAAAGGAAAAAGGCGCCCATATCGTCCACGTGTCCCAGTCGGACATCATAATATTTCCGTTCGGAAGACGGTTTGGCTTGCTTTGCCTGCTGATGCGGACGAGGCGCATCGGACTGACCGGCGGCAACGGCGGTCTGCGAAGATGCCGACTGTTTAGCGGATACGGGCTGGTCGCTTTTGCCTAACCAGTCAAGAATATCCTCCACGCTCGTGTCGGCCAAACCCGGCTGGGCCAGATCAACCGAAGTATCAAGCAAGTCGGTTTCTTTAATTACGAAAACCTTCTTGCATGCGCGGCACCGTCCTTTCTTGCCCAAATGCTCTCGCGAGACAGTCAAAAGTTGGCCGCAGCCCGGACAGAATACTTCAACCACCTGCATAGCACTTCCCCTTTTCCACAGTTTACGCTAATCTCATAAACCGCTTTAACACAGAATTGACTATTAAAGAACTGACATATTCAAAGACCCGACACAACATACTTTTCGTTGCGCATTTTCTTTCTTTGAGCACATTTCCCGGCAGGCCGTTATTAGAACTGAACCCAAAATGCACCCACAAGTCAAATGCAAACCTAGCCTTTAAAAGTATGATACCTCAACCAGCTTTCGATTGCAAGGTTTTTACGCCGGATTTTCCTGTAAAACGGTTAATTATCGGTTAAGGCGTTTTATAATGGGTATGATTGATAATTCGCCGCTGCTGCGATACACTGATATTGATGGCGCCGATAGCATCTGTCATTGCCGGGACGGGTCAAAAGGGTCTTACGGATACCGTTGTGTGGTCCGTTATCCTGTTGGTCGCCGTATCCGCCTTCGTGGTGGTGATTTTTATTCTGCGACGGATGCTCCTTAACAAAAGCGATCGTGGAAATACAGGCTTCACGATTGATCAGATAGACCGTCTTCGCGACGAAAACTCGCTGACGGAAGAAGAATATCGTCGAGCACGCCGGGCTGCACTGGGGCTGAATGATCCGGACAGGCTCGAAAAATAAAGGTTTTCCATTGAGTTTGATAATGCCTAATGCGATTGTTTCAGTCGGTCGATGTACTTTCAGTCGGCGTCTATAAATACAGGAAGGGACAACAGTCAGGGAATTATTATGGCAAAGCGCTCAGACCAAAGCGATCATCCCCGCCCGCCCCGGGCAAGAATGTCTGATGTATGTAGTTTTTGCGGCAGAAGCTCGCGGGAAGTGGGCCCTATAGTCGAGGGTCCCGACGGCATACGAATATGCGCCGGATGCGTCGATCTCTGTCAGACCATTATCCGCCAGGAGCGCCGGCAGGCAACAGGTCTGGCTCCGTTGCCGGATAAAGTCCCCTCGCCAAGGCGACTGAAAGAATTCCTGGACCAGTACGTCGTAGGCCAGACCCACGCCAAACGTGTCCTGTCCGTAGCGGTGCATAATCACTACAAGCGCCTGAATCACATCGATTCCGAAGATGTGGATTCATCGGTGGAACTGGACAAATCCAATGTTCTTTTGATAGGCCCGACCGGATGCGGAAAGACGCTGCTGGCCAGGACGCTTTCGCGAGTACTGGAGGTTCCCTTCGCCATCGGCGACGCCACCACATTGACCGAGGCGGGATACGTCGGCGAAGACGTCGAGAACATCCTTCTGAAACTGCTCCAGTCGGCGGATTTCGACATCGAAGCCGCTCAGCGTGGAATAATCTACATCGACGAGATAGACAAGATTGGAAAAACTTCGCAGAACGTCTCCATCACCCGCGACGTCTCCGGCGAAGGTGTTCAGCAGGCGCTGCTGAAGATGCTGGAAGGAACGCTCGCCAACATTCCGCCACAGGGCGGACGAAAGCATCCCGAGCAGCAGTACATCCAGATCGACACGAAGCATATCCTGTTCATCTGCGGCGGAACGTTCACCGGCCTGGAAGATATTGTCAAGAAACGTCTTGGTCGGAAACTAATCGGCTTCGGAAGTGAAGACCAGGCCGAAGAATCCGCCGCCGAACACGCCAGGGTAATGGAGATGGTCCAGCCGGACGACCTGGTCGAGTACGGGATGATCCCCGAATTCGTAGGACGTCTTCCATGTATCACCACTCTGGGCCCGCTGGACGAGGATGCGCTGGTAAAAATCCTGACTGAGCCCAAAAACGCACTGGTCAGGCAATACAAGCGGTTCTTCGAGATGGAAGGCGCCGAACTGGAATTCCAGCCTGCGGCATTGAAGCACATAGCCGACCGTGCAATGAAACTCGATACCGGCGCACGCGCACTGAGAAACGTAATCGAGGACTTCATGCTGGAGTTGATGTACGAACTTCCCGAAGCCGGCGCCGATGGACAACAATACGTCGTAACCAAAAAGATGATCACCTCCGGTAAAAAACCCACACTCCAGGCGGCGCTGACCAGAAAAAAAGAATCGGCGTAACGATTGCGGATTGTGGATTGCGGATTGTGGATTGCGGATTGCCGCTTGTGAGACGTTCGACTACGCCCTCTCGTGGTGTTGATGGACGAAATCACTATGGCGAGAATTTCATCGGACTCCTTCATCATAAAAAGAGAGTTTTGCCTTTGCCATAAAAAATCAGATGCTATCAGAAGTTCCATCCAGTAGAGATTTTCATCTGCTTCTTCTTTTTTAATCCGCAATCCACAATCCGCAATCCACAATCCTCAATCCACAATCCTCAATCCACAATCTGAAATCTGAAATCCGCAGTTGCATTTACCTCTGTCTATTCCCTATAAACTGCGTTCATCTTATAGTGTCAACAACAATGGCGACTTTGACTGAATATCTTGATACCGAGACACTGAAGCAGCTGGCGGGGATGTTTTCCTCGGCGGCGGGTTCACCGGTGCGGATACTCTCGCCGGACGGCGAGCCACTTGCCGGCAAGTCAGGCAACAAGGATAAACCGACCGAGGCGAAGGTGTTCGTTTCCGGCAGACACGTCGGGACAATCTCGCTTATCGGTAAAACCGACATCATCGAAAAAACTCGGATGGTCGAACTGATGCGCAACGTGCTGGTTCGTCTTTGTGAACAGGCAGGGCACATTCGCAGCCGGGTTGAGGAACTCTCGGCGATGTACCGTATGACCGCCGCCTTTTCCGAACGCAAAGACCTGAAAGATATTCTCAACCTGGTGGCGGAGACCATGGTCAACGTAACCGGCGCCGACGCCTGTTCCATCCGCGTGTTCAATGAGGACCAGACGGAGCTGCTGCGAATGGCTGCCTACGGGCTAAGCGGCGAATACACATCCAAGGGGCCTATACGCATCAGCGACAGTCGAATCGACCAGGAAGTTCTTACCAAAGGCGACTGCGTTTATATCGCCGATGAGCGGAACGACGAGCGAGTCCTGTACAAGGCCGAAGCAAAGCGCGAAAACCTTGTCTCGGCGCTGTGTGTACCGATG
>JAXHSV010000147.1:0-7773 GCA_034190305.1 Planctomycetota bacterium
GGAATAGGAAACAAGGAAAAGGACTATGCCCAAACATGCTGACATTGACAAGGTGATGATTATAGGTTCCGGGCCGATCGTTATCGGTCAGGCGTGCGAGTTCGATTATTCCGGCACGCAGGCGTGCAAGGCCTTGCGAGAACTCGGCTACAAGATCGTGCTGGTCAACTCCAACCCAGCCACGATTATGACCGATCCGGGCATGGCTGACGTAACGTACATCGAGCCGCTGACGCTCGAAGCGATGACGAAAATCATCGAAAAGGAGCGTCCCGACGCGCTTCTGCCGAATCTCGGCGGGCAGTCCGCGCTGAACCTCTCATCTGAACTTCACAAGGCCGGCGTGCTGGACAAATACGGCGTGAAGGTCATCGGCGTGCAGGTGGACGCTATCGAACGCGGCGAAGACCGCATCGCATTCAAAAACACGATGAACAGCCTCGGCATTGAGATGCCTCGCAGCACGGCTGTTTTCAGCGTCGCCGACGCTGAGAAGGTGGCCGGCGAACTGGGCTACCCCGTGGTAATCCGTCCGGCCTACACGATGGGCGGAACCGGCGGCGGGCTGGTCTATAACGTCGAGGAACTCCGTGTTGTCGCAAGCAGGGGGATCGCCGCAAGTCTCATCGGGCAGATACTCGTGGAGGAGTCCGTCCTCGGATGGGAGGAACTGGAACTGGAGGTCGTCCGCGACGCCAAAAACCAGATGATTACCGTCTGTTTCATCGAAAACGTCGATGCGATGGGCGTGCATACGGGCGACTCTTACTGCACAGCCCCTATGCTGACCATAGATGAGGAACTCCGGAAGCGGCTCCAGGATTATTCATACAGGATCGTCGAAGCCATCCAGGTAATCGGCGGCACGAACATACAGTTCGCCCACGATCCGAAAACCGGGCGCGTCGTGGTGATTGAGATTAACCCGCGCACCAGCCGATCATCGGCGCTGGCGTCGAAGGCGACGGGTTTCCCGATCGCGCTTGTCTCGGCCAAACTGGCCGGCGGGATGACCATGGACGAGATCCCCTACTGGCGCGACGGTACGCTCGAAAAATACACGCCGTCGGGCGATTACGTGGTCGTCAAGTTCGCCCGCTGGGCCTTCGAGAAGTTCCGCGACGCCGAGGACAAACTCGGAACGCAGATGAAGGCCGTCGGCGAGGTTATGAGCATCGGAAAGACGTACAAGGAGGCGTTCCAGAAGGCCATCCGGTCGCTGGAGAACGGAAGGGGCGGCCTGGGCTTTGCGAAGGATTTTAATAAGCGCCCCCTGGATGAATTGCTGGATATGCTGCGCGAACCGACCAGCGAGAGGCAATTCATCATGTACGAAGCCTTGCGCAAAGGCGCAACCGTCGAGCAACTTCACGAAAAGACCTATATCAAGCCGTGGTTCATAGAGCAGATGGCGGAGCTGGTGGAACTGGAGGAAGAGATTCTCAAGTATAAGGGAAAACCCCTTCCGGACGAGTTGTTGACCCGCGCCAAGAAGGACGGTTTTTCCGACAAGTACCTCGGAAAGATACTTGTGCTTGCCGAGTCTGACATTCGCCGGCAACGGACCGGACTGGGCGTCGTCGAAGGCTGGCATCCCGTACCCGTCAGCGGCGTCGAGGACGCTGCGTATTACTACTCCACCTATAACGCCACGGACGCCGTGGACAGCAGGGGCCCCCAACCGCAAAAAAACGCGGCTGGGGAACACGGCAGCGACCGGCGGAAAGTTATGGTCCTCGGCGGCGGGCCTAACCGCATCGGGCAGGGAATCGAGTTCGACTACTGCTGCGTACACGCCGCCTTCGCGCTGAGGGATGAAGGCCTGGAAACCATCATGGTCAACTGCAACCCGGAGACCGTCTCGACCGATTACGACACCTCCGACAAGTTGTATTTCGAGCCGCTCACCGTTGAGGACGTTCTGAGCATCTATGAGAAGGAAAAGCCCGAAGGCGTAATCGTCCAGTTCGGCGGTCAGACGCCGCTGAACATCGCACAGGAACTAACCGGCGCCGGCGTCAAAATCCTCGGCACCAGCCCCGACACCATCGACCTGGCCGAAGACCGCGACCGGTTCGGAAAAATGATGGACAAACTCGGCATCCCCATGCCGGAGTCGGGTATGGCAAGCACGGTTGATGAATCGCTGGCGATCGCAGAGCGGATCGGATACCCGCTGATGGTCAGACCTTCGTTCGTGCTGGGCGGGCGCGGAATGGAGGTCGTCCACGACGAGCAGATGCTCCGGCAATATGTCGCCGCCGCGGTCGATGTTACGCCCGAACGTCCGATCCTTATAGACAGGTTCCTCGACAACGCCGTCGAAGCCGAAGCCGACGCACTTTCCGACGGCGCCGACACCTTTGTCCCCGCCGTCATGGAGCACATCGAACTGGCGGGCATCCACTCAGGCGATTCGGCCTGCGTTATCCCGCCGATCAGCATCCCGCAAAGGCATCTCAAGACCATCAATGAATACACACGAAAAATAGCACGCCAACTGAAGGTCGTGGGTGTTATGAATATGCAGTACGCCATCGCCGACGACGTTGTGTATGTCCTCGAAGCCAATCCTCGCGCCTCGCGGACGGTCCCGCTGGTCTCCAAGGTCTGCGGAATTCCCATGGCCCGAATAGCGACGCAGTTAATGCTCGGTAAAACGCTGGCGGAGATGAATCTTCAGCATAAGCGCATCGGCCACTACGGAGTAAAGGAAGCCGTCTTTCCGTTCCCCATGTACCATGAAGTCGATCCGGTCCTTGGGCCTGAAATGCGGTCCACCGGCGAGGTGCTGGGTCTGGCCGACTCGTTCGGCCTGGCGTTCTATAAGGCCGAAGAGGGCGCAAAACAGGTCCTTCCTACCGAGGGCGCAGTGCTGATCTCCGTTTCTCCCCGCGACCGCCCCGCCGTGCTCAAGGCCGCCGGCAAGTTCGCCGAACTGGGGTTCACTATATTGGCGACCGAAGGAACCCATGCCTTCCTGACCGAAAACGGTATCAAGGCCGAGGCGATAAAGAAACTTCACGAAGGCCGGCCCAACATCGCCGACGCCATAACCAACGGCGAGATACAACTCGTGGTCAACACCCCCATCGGCAAACTAAGCCAGTACGACGATTCGTACATCCGCAAGTCTGCCGTCAAGTACAAGGTTCCGTACATCACGACGCTCAGCGCCGCCGAAGCCGCCGCCGAGGGTATAGCCGCATATCGCAGCGGCGGCAGCAGCGTCAAGGCCCTGCAGGAATACCACGCGGACATCGAGGACAGTTAACGATTAGGTTTGGTCCGCGTGGCGAGGGTTCGACCATTGCCCGGAATGCGAAAAAGGCTGGCCCTCACGGACCAACCCATTTTCAATGTCGGGGCGATTTCCAGAACCTTGAACCGAACGTGGCAATCCGGCCGTATATCGAGACATTCTGTCGGACGCAGGAATTGAATTTGCTCTTGATCGCCAGGTTCTGCTAACAACGTCGCCGCAAGGGTACGTCTCTTAAAACTTGGCCAATCGGATGTATCCGTTCACGTTTTCCACCAATGATCTCTCAAAGAGGCCTGACTTGTTGTGGAAATTGCCTTCCGCCGTTGTGACCCCGTTCGGGTTGACGGCGACAACGATTCCGATGTGGTCCAGATCTTTGTCTTCGATCAGTCGGTTGAACAGGATGATGTCCCCTGCCTCCGGTGTCCTTCGCCGATTACCGGCTGGGAAGTAGAAGTCATTCTCGGGCAAAATGGCCCAATCGTACCAGACCGGGACTGCGCCGAGAGTCCATCGATGCTCAGGGATGGGTTTGGGCGGGAACGTGAAGCCTGCTTGGAGACAACAGTAGTAGACGAACGCGCAGCACCATGGATATCCGATACTTTGGTCGGAGTACTTTGTGTAACCGCCGTTTTCATTGAACGCCGCACGGAATACAGCAAGGTACTTCTCGATTGCCTCACCTGCCAGGTTCATATTGCCGGCAAGAGCCAGACCCCCTTCGTCCCTGGCGATATGAGCCAGCGCGAGACGTTTTCTTCGATATACACCGTCCAAAGTCATACTGTCGCTCCACCATCAGTCATGTACATACTTCCGATGGCGCATGGCGCTTGGGTGAGTCGAACAGAATACCCGTGAGCACCGAAACATCCAATCTCCCGTGCTGCCGATCTCCTCGGTAAACCAGCAATTGTCAGTGTTCGGCAATCCAGTCGCCTCCCCCCAAATGTTTGAACCGTTCTTCTATTAGGCAATCGTAACCCGCTGCCGCACAAAAAGAAAGCCCTCTGTTTGAACCGATGGTGGAAGGCCTACCGACGCAAAGGACCAAAGGCGTTGAACGCCGCCCCGCCAACAGGCCCACCGTCCAAACTGACGGCTCGCCAAAAGCGGGGCTTGCTTCGGCGATTGCAACGCGGCGCAAAGAACAACGGATTCTCCACGGACTTGTGGACATGTCCCAGAATCGCCCAACTAATCCGGAAGCACTATGGCGTCCGCTATAACGTGGACTCTATTCCTCGGTTTCTTCGCAGCCTTGGCCTGACCCCACAGAAGCCGACCAAGCGGGCCATCGAACGCCACGAGAAGGCAATCCGGACCTGGGGCGATCACGACTGGCCGCGTATAAAAAAAAGCCGCTCGTAAGCGAGCTCACATCGTTTTCGTTGATGAAACGGGCTTTTTGATGCTCCCGTTGGTCCGACGCACTTGGGCGCCTCGCGGCCAGACGCCGGTTCTCACCCATCGCGGCAGTACTCGATAGGCCCGATGCAGGGGGCCTTCGCGTCGTGCAGGTGACGATTGCAATCCCAAAGGACAGGAGGATGCAAACTGAACCTGGCCGGCATGTCGGCAGAGCCGTGACTTATCCTCCATCAAGACAATTAAGTGCTCCGTCCCCGCATCCCCCGCATCCCCGCATCCCATGCAACGCTGTCCCCACCCAATCTGTTCGCCGTGACTACTATACGCGAGCGCATTAATTGACTGCCGTTCGTATTACCCTCGCGAAATTACAAATCGTTCAGTTTGAGTAATTAATACCGGGCGCACAAAGTTAAGGCGCTAGGATGATTGACGGCTACACCGTTCATGGTAATGCGAACCGTTCTTTTGGTGCATTGTGTCCCTATTCGCAAGCGCAAAAACTTTGTGCGCCCAGTATAATTTCCGGTGGTATTACAAAAAACCGCACCTTCCGCCGACGGCAATACTGCCGGACGATCTGCTGTGTGCGGCGGAAACTGGGAATGATTCAGATTAACCTAACCTTGACTTGTGGCCCGGGAGTATCTAAATTGCCCATCCCTGCCTACAGTTGCGATAAGCAGGCAGAGCATCGACGCTGAACAAACAAGACAGGAGCAAATCGTGGGATATAACTGTGTAGTCTGCGTCAAGCAGGTGCCCGATACGAAGCGAATTACGGGCGAGGCGATGACCGAAGAAGGAACGGTCAACCGTGCAGCCCTTCCAGCCATCTTCAACCCCGAAGACCTCAACGCCCTTGAACAGGCCCTGGCGGTCCGTGACGCACACGGCGGGACGGTTACGGTAATTACGATGGGCCTGCCGGCGGCTTCGGAAGTCCTCCGCGAGGGGCTTTACCGCGGGGCCGACAGGGTAATACTGATTACCGACCGCCGGGCGGCTGCCTCCGATACCCTGGCGACCAGTTACATACTCTCCTGCGCAGTCAAAAAACTCGCCCCCGACATCATATTCTGCGGCAGGCAGGCAATCGACGGCGATACCGCGCAGGTAGGTCCTCAACTGGCGGAAAAACTCCAAATGACGCAGATTACTTACCTGGAGGAACTCATCTCGCTGGAGGAGCGAACCATCCGCATCCGGCGCAACGTCGGAAACGGATACGAAGTGGTCCGGGCGGAACTTCCCGTTCTCCTTACGGTAATGGACACAACCAACCAGCCTCGTCCGGCGGCGGCGAAAAAAATGATGAAGTTCAAAAAAGCGATGTCTCGCGCCGAGGTCGAAGCCATAGCCGAGCACCTGCTCGAAGGCGATTATGAAGACTACACTGCCGAACTGAAGGCCGGCGAAGTGGATAAATACTGCGGAAAACTCAAGCAGAAGGGTCTTCTCATCGAGCAGTGGAGCCTCGATGACATTGAGGCCGACCTGTCATGGTGCGGTATGAGCGGAAGCCCGACGAAAGTCCACAAAATCCAGTCGGTTGTCCTGACCGGTGGGCAGCACAAACAGATTGACCCGACCGATGAGGGCATTGGCGAGTTGGTAAGCGAACTGATTAAAGAACACACGATTGGTTGATTGGTAAATTAGTGAATCAGTTGATCAGTGAATCAGTTGATCAGTGAATCGGGAACAGTAGAGCATCAGGAATGGTTTATGAAGGGCACATCCGATGCCGGGAGAATTTGAGGACCTGGATGTTTATAAGCAGGCCAGAGTGTTACGTCAGCAAGTTTGGAAGTTGGCGCGACAGTTACCGGCCGAAGAGAAATACGTTCTCGTGTCGCAAATAAGAAGAGCGGCTTTGTCGGTAACCAATAATATCGCCGAGGGGCACGGCAGCAGAAGTTACAGGCACAACATAAGTTACCTGTATCGTTCCCGCGGAAGCGTGAACGAATTGCTGGACGACATGAATGCGTGTGAGGATGAAGGATATTTTAGGAAAGATCACCTGGACGACCTGCGGTTGCAGGCAAAGGCTGTTACCAAACTGATTAACGGCTACATAAAGTATCTGCGTAAGAGAATAGCCGAAACGATAAAGAAAAGTTGAATGAAAGAAAATAAGCCGATCAACTGATCAACTGATCAACTGATCAACTGATTAACTGATCAACTGATTAACTGATTAACTGGGACCAAACATGATTGATGTAAATCGAGACGGTGAAGTATGGGTTTTCGCGGAGGCAGAGGACGGCAAACTCTCCGACGTTCCGCTGGAGTTGATGAGCAAGGGCAGGTCGCTGGCAGGGAAGTTGTCAGTTTCTCTGGCGGCGGTTCTTGCCGGTAAGGATGTCCGCGCCCTGGCCGATAAACTCATCGCGCACGGAGCCGATAAGGTCTATCTGGTTGAGCATGACTTGCTCGCCCATTACCAGACCGCCAGTTACGCAAAGGTTATCTGTGGCCTGATAGACGAATACCGCCCCCAGATCGTCATGTACGGCGCGACGCCCATTGGGCGGGACCTAGCCCCCTCGATAGCCTCGGCGATGAAGTGCGGCCTGACGGCCGACTGCACCGACCTTCAGATCGGCGACCACACTGACCCGATATCAAAGACCGAACACAAGAACCTCCTTCTCCAGATACGCCCGGCCTTCGGGGGCAACATTATCGCGACGATCGTCAACTACGACCGCTGGCCTCAGATGGCGACTGTCCGCGAGGGCGTCATGCCGATGACGGAACCGGACCGAAACAGGAGCGGCGAGGTTATCGACTGCCAGGCGGCTCTGGACGGATTCGCCCTGCCGCTGGAGGTAATCGAATCGCATCGGCAGGACAAGGCGGTCAACCTCAAGGCCGCCAGAATCATCGTCGCCGGCGGGGCGGGTGTCGGAAGCAGAGAAAATTTTCAGTTGATATGGGACCTGGCCGGTTGCCTGGGCGCGGAAGTCGGCGGGTCGCGAGCAGCCGTCGATTTGGGATACGTTGACCACGACCACCAGGTCGGACAGACCGGAACGACCGTTCGACCGGCATTGTACATCGCCTGCGGTATAAGCGGGGCGGTCCAGCACCGCGCCGGTATGGCTGAATCGGCGAAAATCATC
>JAXHSV010000148.1:0-7660 GCA_034190305.1 Planctomycetota bacterium
GCGACCGCAAGGGAGCGGACAGTAAGACTTTCGCGTTGGAATGACCGCTCCCTTGCGGTCGCGGCTCGTTTATCTCCCGCCGGCACACAGGTTATACGCCGGAATAATTCGTGTAATTCGTGGACTGATTTTTAAAACGGGCGTAAAAATGACCTCGAAAACTGTAATTGCTTGCGTAGTAGGGAGTTACAGTTTTTTGTTTCTTTCCCAAACTTTCCTAAACTTTCCCAATTTTTCCGAAACTTTCCGAATCTTTCCCAACCGTTCCCAATCGTTCCGTATCGTTCCCCACCGGCCCGGACTGGCCCGTACGGGCAGGCAGGCGAACCTGCGCGCTTCGTACCGAAAGATTCGTTCTGCGCGGAAGTACAGGGAACTTTTTCAACAATCCCGACTTTCCCAAGATCGCTCAGTCTTCCTCATAGGTGGCGAAGACTTCGTCGAGGATGTCGAAGAATGCTCCGGTGATTTTCGGGTCGAAGTGCTTTCCTTCTTCGTCCCGGATGATATCGAGGACCTTTTCGACGGGATATGCGTCCTTATAGCATCGTTCAGACGCCAGTGCATCGAAGACGTCGGCGAGGCAGACGATTCTGCCATGCAGCGGAATCCTCCCACCCTTCAGGCGATACGGGTATCCCGTCCCGTCCCACCGTTCGTGGTGAGAGACGGCGATGTCGCGGGCCAGGCTTATCAATTCATTTAATGAGTTGCCGAGGATCTCCCCGCCCATAATCGTGTGCGTCTCGACGATCTTTCGCTCCTCATCCGTCAGTGAGCCGGGCTTGAGCAGGATTGAATCAGGGACGCCGATCTTCCCGATATCGTGCATTGGGCTGGCGTACTGGATCAGTTCGACCTGTTTGTTGTCGAGCCCCAGGGCCTGTGCGATTAAAACGCTGAGTCGGCTGATACGTTCAATATGCTTTGCCGTGTTGCGGTCGCGGAATTCGGCTACAACGCTCAGGCGGATGACGGTGTCCAGGTGCGCCTGCTTTAGCCGGTCTGTCAGCAGCGCGTTTTGGACGCTGACAGCCGCCATCGAAGCCAACGACATAATCGGACGATTTCTGGGTTCGGGAAAAGGCGTGATCGCCCCTCCGGGGTCGATGCGGTTAATCAGTTGCAGGACGCCTACAATCTCGTCATCCGGACATTTAAGAGGAATGGCCAGGATGCTGCGCGTGCTGTAACCGGTGGCGACGTCGCAATCGCGACTAATTCGGAACGGGGATCCGGAGGCAATATGATGGGCGTCGGGGATGTTTGTGGTTCGTCCGGTCGATGCGACGAAACCGGCCAGTGAATCGCCCCCCACCTCCAGCGTTTTTCCGAACAGAGTCTGCGACAGCGTGGAGACATCTATGACATCATTCTGTGTAACGACGAATTCAAGATTCTCGCCGCGGCGGATATACAGGGTGCCTGCCTGGGCGCCGCTGATCCGACGGGCCTCGGTCAGAATCATCTCCAACATCTTCTGCCGGTCACTGACGGCTGAAAGATCCACGCTCAACCGGAGAAGACTTTCAAGCAACTCCATATGGGCGGATGAATCCAATGCTGTGGTGGACATAAGATCGCTCATAAGACCATTTGCCTGCAGGGGACCGTCCCCGGGCCCTTTACAGTGTATTCCATCGGACATATATGATTCCTTATTGAGTTGCGCCACAAATAAAGTGATTATTAATAGAATGTTTGGTTTTCTGGATATTTGGAAGCCGCCCGGTCTGAGCAGTTTCGACATGATCCGCCAAATCCGTCGGTGCGTGGGGCGAGGAGAAAAAATCGGCTATGCCGGCACACTCGACCCGCTGGCGGAAGGCATCCTTGTGCTCTGCCTCGGTCAAGCCACCAGACTGACTGATCTCATTCACTCTTACCCGAAGCGTTACACCTCGCTGGCGCGCCTCGGAGCGACCAGCACAACCGACGATGCGGAAGGGCAAATAAGTCGAATCGACGTAACCTCGCCACCTTCACTCAAACGGGTCGAGCAGATTCTTCGACAATTCACCGGGGTTATTGAACAGGTCCCCCCCGCCTTCTCTGCCGTAAAAATTGCAGGACGACGGGCTTATGAAATCGCCCGTAGCGGAAAGACGCCTGATCTGGCTGTGAAAAAAGTTGTCATCCATTCGCTGGAGATAATTGAGTACGAGTATCCCCGTCTCCGGCTGCGGGTTAATTGCGGCAGCGGGACGTACATCCGTTCACTCGTTCGGGATATCGGCGGCAAACTCGGCGTCAGCGGATATTGCGAGGAAATCATCCGCGAGTCGGTCGGGCCGTTCGACGCCGACCGGGCGGTCGGGCCGGAGCAAATCAACGCGGACAATATCGAGCGGTTCCTTATCTCGCCCGTCGAGGCCGTTCCGCTAGAAGCCAGGATAACCATTACCGACGAACAGGCCTGCGAACTGGTTCATGGAAGGGCAATTGACCTTTCCGGAAGGCCCGACAGCAGGGAAAAACTACTCGGCGCGGTCAATCAAAACTGCGATTTAATAGGACTAATCAGGCATGACCAGACCACCGGACAATTCCGCCCGGAGAAGATATTCATCCTTCCGTAATCCCGTGAAATTTCCAGGCGGCCTGGAGGTCCGTCCCTTGCGGGGCGGTTCCATTACAGCATTATGCTCAACTTTTTAAGAAAACCGTTGAGAACCTTGGTGGGTATCCTGTCGAGCGCCGGCTCGATAGCCTTTCCGGAGATAAAATCTTCCACAGCCTTTTCGGCAGCGACGGGAAACTCCTGCAACTTCGCCAGGTGCGCCCCCGCCTGCTCAAGTTTGCTGTCGGCCAGGTCGAGGCAGTAGTTGACCACGAGGTGATAAAGGTCTTCAGGGTTAACTCTTTCGCGGTTCTCCAGGGGAACAGACGGCGTCTCGCTACCGCCCATTTCGGCGATAAGTCCCTTTTCCTGGTTGCGAAGGGCCTGTATCTCCTTGAGCCTGCGCCGCTCCTCGGCAGTGTTCTCGGGTGCAAAATCAATCAGTTCATCATCGGAAACAACGGCTGGGATATAATTGGACTGCTTGCAATAAGGGCACTTGCCCCGCTTTCCTCCCAGCGCGTCGGGGGCCTCTATCTTCTTGCCACAGTGCTCACATTGAAAAGTGATAGTCATATTTATTCCCCTATCGCCTTAATAACCAGCCGCTTCGGTCGCTGACCGTCGAACTCGGCATAAAATATCTGCTGCCAAGGCCCCAAGTCAAGTCCGCCGCCGGTAATCGGGACAATCACCTCGTGATGAACAAGGAGGTTTTTCAGATGCGAATCGCCATTTGTTTCACCGGTTCGATGATGTCGGTAGTCCTTCCGAAACGGCGCCAGACCCTCAAGCCAATCGTCTATGTCAGCCAGCAGACCGCTCTCGGCGTCGTTGACGAATACGCCGGCGGTAATGTGCATAGCCGAGACCAGAACCATCCCCTCACGGATACCGGATTCGCCCACCACTTCGGCGACCCTGCCCGTGATATTGATGTACTCGCGATGCTTCTTCGTATCGAAAGTAAGATACTCGGTTTTCGACTTCATCGCGCAATCCTTTCACCCAAACGCAACAGAACCTATCATAACAGCGTGAATAAGCCGATGCGAAATCTTTCTGAAGCAATCAGCAGGTCTTTGCTGCCGCGGGTCCGTCAGCCCGCCCAGTACATCGGGCTGGAAACAAACGCCCGCCGGGCGGATTTCGATAGCGCCGAAGTTACCGTCATGCTGGCTTGGCCCGACGCCTACACCATAGGTATCAGCCATCTCGGCAGCCAGGTGCTATACGCACTTGCCGGCGATATCGACGGCGTCGCCTGCGACCGGACCTATTGCCCCCTGCCGGACGCTGAAACCGTAATGCGAACCGAAGGCATCCCCCTGTTCGGATGGGAGAGCCGACGTGCTGTCGCAGATTTCGACATTCTTGGTTTCTCGCTCGCTCATGAAGGCTGCCTGACCAACGTGCTTACAATGCTGGATTTGGCGGGCATACCACTGCGATCAGCCGATCGAAGCGAAGGCGACCCTCTGGTTATCGCCGGTAACGCAATTGCCGACTCACCTGAACCGATGGCGCCTTTCATAGACCTGTTCTGTATCGGAGACGGCGAGGAGCCGCTTGCCTCACTGATCGAACTTGTGCGCGAGGGCAAAGTAAGCGGCGCCGGGCGAGACGATATTATCGCCCGGGCCGGGCGGACCATTCCCGCCGTTTATGTCCCCAGACTCTATCGCCCCGTTTGCAACGACGACGGCACACTCGCGGCGCTGGAACCGACACTCGCCGATATACCCGGGCGTATCTCGCGGGCGCACATTGTAAGGATGTCGGACTCACCGGCCGTTACAGCCCCGCTGGTCCCTCTTTCCGAAGCCGTTCACGACCGCGTATCAATCGAGATTATGCGAGGCTGCCCTCACAGTTGCCGGTTCTGCCAGGCAGGCGCTACACGCAAACCCGTCCGCTGGCGGAGCGTCGATGAAATCCTCGACATCGCCCGCCGGGCTATCGACGCCACCGGTTACCGGGAAATCTCGCTGCTGAGTCTCTCTACCAGCGACTACCCGCATTTCGGCGAACTGATCGATCGGCTGAACGCCGAGTTTGTCTCTCGCAACATCTCAATTTCCTTACCCTCGCTTCGTGTTGACAGCCAGTTGGCGGTGATACCGAAACTGACCAGCAAAGTCCGCAAGAGCGGACTGACTATCGCCGCTGAAGCCGGCAGCGAACGCCTTCGTCGGGCCATTCGCAAAAATATCACCGACGATGCAATGCTCGCCGGGGTCCGGGCGGCATGGCAGGCGGGGTGGCGAAGCGTGAAAGTTTATTTTCTCGCCGGTCTGCCCGGCGAGACAGACGTGGACATTGACGCCATCTTCAACCTGTGCCGCCGCCTGTCGGATACGCGCAAAGAAGTTGACGGACATCGCGGCAATATCACCGCCGCCGTTTCCTGGCTGGTCCCCCGCCCGCACACGCCGATGCAATGGTCAGCCATGCGGGATGCTGAATATTTTTGGTACGTTCGCAACCGTCTGCGCGACCTTGCCCGGCGGTCGCCGGTGCAGTTCAAATTTCACCGGATCGAGCGGAGCATACTGGAGGCGGTAATCGCCCGCGGCGACCGGCGGGTCTCCGACGCCATCGAGGCCGCCTGGCGAAACGGCGCTCGATTCGACGCATGGAATGAATACTTCGATTATAAAAAGTGGCAGGATGCGTTCGATCAAACCGGAATAGACCCCGCCTTCTACGCTCACCGTGAAAGAACGGTCGATGAACTACTGCCCTGGGATCACATCGATTCGGGTCGATCCCGCGAAACTCTCCAAACCGAACGCCGGAAGATGCTGGAAGGGCTTGATTAGACGATTCAATGTTCCTTGCTCAAAGCGATCAGTTCCCGGACCGCAGGCACTAAACTCCGGGGTACCTTCATGATGGTTTGTGAAGGACGCTTGAACGAAGCCTCGTCTTCGGCCGCTGCTTCTTCTTCGGTTTGGTTTTCGTAATGCGCAAGTACTTTACGCACTTTGTTTTCGTCCCACCCCGAAGGAAACCTGTTTTTTCTACGCTGACTTTTTGTCATTTTTGTTATCCGCCGTCTGCGCCGCCGATAAGCGACCAATGGTTTGCCTTTCAGGTCATAAGCCGTAATCACAAAAAGGCTCCCCGGTTTCGCGTCAGGAACATATATGACCCGAAGATACCTTCCTGCTCGGGATCGTCCCAAAGCAACCCGCACACCTTCACGGCCACGACGGTCCTCACCCGGCGCCGAGAGAACATCTGCAACTTCAGATTCGCTGACACCATGCGAATATACATGCGGTTGTCCTGATTCTTCATCAATATAATACCGGATTTTCATCATAATATGTCCAAAAAAAACAATAAATCCTTGCCGTTTCGCGCCTGATCCCAGGTCTCTAATCTCTGTCCGTCTGCGTGTATGCAATAATCTTATACGCCAAACGAGCGGCGAGGAATTCGGTAACTCTGCTTCCGGGGACGGGGCTGACCTCGACAATATCAGCGGCGACGATTGATCTTTCGGCGGCGAGACGGCGGATAAGGCCCGTTACCTGCGGCCAGGTGAGTCCGCCCGGCTCGGGCGTGCCCGTACCGGGGGCCTCGGACGGATCGAAACCGTCGATATCAACCGTCAGATATACCTTATCACCCAGAAGCGCCAGAACCCTATCAATCCAGTCAGGGTCGCCTGTGGTGAGTGACATCGAACCATCAGCCGCCATTTTCGGCGTTATGAAATCAGCAGCGCGGCCGGTGCAGGCATCGTATTCTTCCCGCGAAAAACTGCGGATGCCGACCTGGGCGATTCGGTCTGTGATTTCCAGAATGCGCCGCATCACGCAGGCGTGTGAGTGTTTCGTACCGTTGTAGGTGTCGCGAAGGTCGGCGTGAGCATCGATTTGAACAACGGAAATTCCGCCATAATGGTCAGCCGCCGCTTCGACCAGCGGGACAGTGATGCTGTGTTCCCCGCCAAGTGTCAGTAGGAATTTTCCAGCCTGGACGTGCGGCTGGGCAGCCGTTCGAATGCGGTCCATCTGTTCTGTCGGCGTATCGGCCGGCGCGACTGGTTCAAGCGTGGCGATACCGGCGTGGTAAAACTCGCCCAGCAACTCCTCATCAAACCATTCGACCTGATGCGAAGCGGCGATTATCGCCGCCGGCCCACCGGAGGCGCCGCGCCCGAAAGTTACCGTCCCCTCATACGGCACGGGCAAGATGATATATTTCGCCGTCGCCGGATCGGAAAACTCGGATGGAAGGTCGAGAAAATTGCCCGCTGAATCGCTCAATATTTCTTCTTCTTTTTCCTAATCCCAAGTCCCCTGTCCCTAATCCCTTCCTTTAAAGCAACATCACCGCAGCGGACAGAACGGTTGTCCACAGCCCGTTTTTGTCGCCTTCCGCGGTCTGAACGGTGGCCTGGGTGCGAATTATCTTTCCGGACATCTTGTATATCTCGCGGCGTTCATCGTAGGCGGTGTCCGGATCGAAGGCGATGCCCAGCGTGCTTGCCAGCATGGTCGCAGCCATATCCTCGACGAAGTCACTAAGCCGTCGTTGCGTCATCCCGAAACCGTGATGTTCGCTGATGTACCCGTAATTCGACCCATCAGCAGGAACGGCCAGACCCACGCCGGCGCCGACCAGTCGCGACGGTTCGTTCGTGGACACCTCGGCAAGGACGCAATATGTTATCTGTCCCGCCTGGAGTTTCGCCAAACCCCGGCCGCGGGAGATTATCCTGCACGCCGGCGGAAAAATGCTGGAAACGCGAACCAGGTTGCATTTCTCGATGCCGGCGTGGCGAAGCGCCAACTCGAAACTCTCCAGACGATTCTTGTGCCTGCCGACGCCCTTGGTGAAGAAAATTTCTTTCGGTACTAACGGAGTCTCTGCCATTCTGAATCCCTTTACCCTGAGTTAAAGTGCACCTGTCAGGCGGCGATTATATTCCTATTCGCCGCAGACGCAATAATCTCCATGGTCCCGATAGCGTCAAGTATTTTGTGTAAGTTCCGAAAGCGGACAAACGCAGGTTTTCGTAAAATCGGTCGAAGAGCGGACATTACAGCCCAGCCATGGCTATGGCTGGGCTGGGTCTGGCGTTAT
>JAXHSV010000149.1:0-7645 GCA_034190305.1 Planctomycetota bacterium
ACAGGCTACAGGCTACAGGCTACAGGCTACAGGCTACAGGCTACAGGCTACAGGCTACAGGCTACAGGCTACAGGCTACAGGCTACAGGCTACAGGCTACAGGCTACAGGCTACAGGCTACTGCACAGTGGAGATGTTGATGGTGTTTGACGATCTTGTAACCGGCGGTATTCGCGCGAAGTTGAACTCGCTGAAATGGACGTTGCGGGCGAACCTTCTCGGAATCGCCCTGGCGTGGATAGTTTTGGCGCTGGTGGCGGCGATTTTCCTGACTTTGGGGATAGACTACGCCCTGCACATGGACCGCGCTCAGCGCGGGTTGATGTCGATCCTGTCGCTTGGGGGCGTCGCTTTCGTGGTGTGGCGGTTCGCTCTGCGTCCGCTTCGCGTACCTATGGATGCCGAAGAACTGGCGCTGGTGATGGAGAAGCATTACAGCGACCTCGGCGACCGCCTTATAAGTACGTTGCAGTTCGCCGCCGGCGGCTTGGGTACTCGGGGCGCATCGGAAATCCTTATTCGCAAAGTGGCCGACCAGACCGGCGAATTGATGGAAGATCTAGATGCGCGCGGGCCGGTGGAGTCCCGTCGAACCTGGAAACTGATGTCCCTTCCGGCGGGGGCTCTAATCATACTGATGTTGTACAGCGCATGTTATTCACAGGTGATGGGCCTGTGGTTCAAACGCAACGTCCTTTTTGCGGATGTTCCCTGGCCTCAGGAAACATACCTTACCATCGAGGGCGGACGTGAGGTTAATGGCCGACTCGTCTTCAAAGTAGTTCGCGGAAGGAACCTGAACGTAACGGTCCGCGCCAATGATGAGCACGTCGTTCCGAACGAAGTAACCTACCACATGGACTTTCCCGGTCTGGGCGCGGTGGCCGAGAACGTTACCGGCGCCGGCGATAAGGGAAATGTCTATATAAAAACCTTCGAGAACGTGGCTGAAGCCTTTAAGTTCTATGTAACAGGAAATGACGACAGGACCGGTAACTGTTATGTAACAGTGGTTGACCCGCCGGAACTTCTGGACGTGAAGTTCACGATTGATTATCCGGCCTACATGAAGCGTCCGCAGACGTCGCTGGACGTGGAGCGCGGCGTATTGTCGATTCCTCCGGGAAGCAGAGTGGCCTTGTCCGGGCGGTCCAACAAGCCCCTTGCCGGCGCCCGCCTGCTGCTGAACGGCAAAGAAGCGGCGCCTTTACGGCTGGTCGGTTCCGTCGATTTGTCCGAACCGTATGACCAGGCCGGTCCAAAGGGGATTGAAGGTTACTTCTACCTTCCCGAGCGTCCTGATAAATCCTCGGTAAAACTTCAGTTTGAACTGACCGACACCGAGGGAATAACGAACTTGCGCGGGGCGGCGTATGCCATACGCATAGAGCCTGACCGCCCGCCTTCGGCGAGCATGAATCGCACCGGTGTCAGAGCGGACGTTACCGCCCGGGCGCTGATACCGCTGGTTATCCACGGACGCGACGATTACGGCGTGGCGGGATTTGAGGTGTGTGTAGCGCCTGTAGCGCCTTCGATGACGACGACGGCTCCGGCGACGAAGAAATTTCCGGTCCCGGGCGTTCCCGTAATCCCTGAAGCCCGCGTTACATATGAACTGGACGTCGAACCGATGAAACTGGAAGTCGGATCGGTGGTCCGCGTCCATACCGTCGTGAGCGACACGCTCCCGGAAACCTTCGGTGGTCCCAACAGAAGCCAAAGCCTAGTTCAGGCATTCAAGATCGTCTCCGAAGAGGAATTGATGGCTGAACTGGTCCGTCTCCAGAAGGAGGCCAGTCAGGAATTTCTCGGATGTGTCGTACTTCAGGGTGAGGTGCGTGATAAGGTTCGCGCCACGTGCGACAGGCTCAATTCCATGGGTCTGGATGCGGAGGTTCGCAGGGAGTTGGCTGTGGCTGCAAAGGCTCAGGGGCGGGTGGCTGCCCAGTGCGCCGTCGCCGCCCAGCGGTTCGGCGACATCCTCGAAGAGATGAACTGCAATCGCATCGGAACGCCGATCGATAAGCGACGCCTGTCCGCAGGGATCATCAAGCCGCTGTTGGAAATTTCAAAAAAACCTATGATAGATATGGTCGCATCGCTGACTCGTGCGTCTAAAGAAACAGACGCCGTGGTTGTGGGCCGGATCGCCACACCCGCCGCGGAGACGCTTGGCGCGTTCCACGAAACTCTGGAAAAGATACACAAAGAGATGGATCAGGGAATAAGGCGGCAGGAACTGGAGAACCACCTGAAGGTTGTAATCAAAGTGGGCACGAAAATACTCAACGATATCCGCCTGAAGGCAAAGAAGGATACCGGAACGATATTTGACACAACAACTCAGCCGGGGAAAGACAAATGAAAAATAACATGACGACAAAACGAATTGTCGGATTGACAGTGGTGCTGTTTGGGGCGTTTTTACTCGTCGCCACAGGCGGCGGCGAGCGAAATATCGCTCTTGCCCAGACGACGATTACCGAACCGGAAAAGAAAGACGTTGACACGGAATTAATCTACCGGCAACAGTCTCTCAAGAAACAGTTCGGCAAACTGACCCGGATGATGCTGGTGGTAGCCGACGAACTGGTCAAAACCGAACCGGAGTCAGCCCGCGCCATCAAGATGGCGGTTGCTCAGGCGCAGGGAGCCTTCATCGACGATGACATGGAAAAGGTCATATCGTACCTCAAAAAAGGCCTGGCCAGCATGGCCGGCGCCGAACAGGAAGGCGTCGTGGAAGAACTCAAGAAGGTTTTGAAGACGCTCCAGAGCAGCCCGCTCAGCGCCGAGGCGATGAATGAACAGGTTCGCAAATGGAGCCAATTTCTCGAAGACATCAACGCTCTGACAAAACGCGAGCAAGCTCACCAGCGAGACGCTCACCTCGCTGCCGAAGGCGCCGAACTGGCCAAACAATTTCGAGAACTTGGGAAAAAACTGGAAGAACTGATCAGGCGTCAGGAAAACACGCTGAAGAAGACCAAAGGTCTTCCCGCCGGCGACGGGACAATCGAGGAACTTGCCGAGGCCAGGCGGGAGATTCGCAAACTAATCGAGGACTCCGAAGCACTCGCCAGGGCCAGCGCCAAGGCTACGCCAGGAAAACTGCTTCTGGCTTCGGAGACTCAGAAGGATCTTAAGGCGCGCGCCGATAAATTGGGCGAAAAGTTGGAGAAACTCGGTAAGGGCGCCGGCACACCGGCGAGGGCTGCTGAATCCGCAGCCAAAGATACCGCCCTGGCTGCGGGACAGATGGACAAGGCCTCTGATAAACTCGCTGCCACCAATTCCCGCGCCGCCGAACCGCACCAGAAACAGGCCATTGCCGACCTGAAAGAAGCCGAAAAGAAACTTACCGATGCCATCGAGAAGATGGGCGCTTCGAGCAAGGCTTCGGACCTCTCGACCGAGCAAAAACAACTGGCCGGTGAAACGTCCGAATTGTCAAAGGCGGTAAAGGATGCCGAGAAACAGGCAGGTACGGACTCAAAAAGTTCGTCCGGCGGTAAAAGCAACCTTGATAAGGCCTCCGGGCATATGAGCAAAGCGGCCGATAGTCTCGGCGAGCAGAATAAAAAGGCCGCAGCCGGTTCACAGCAAAAGGCGCTGGAGCAGATGCGTAAAGAGGCAAAGCGCCTGGCCGATCTGGAAAGGAAGATGGAAGAGGCAGCCAGAACCGCCGACCTGGAAAGACAAAAGCAGGCCCAGGACGCCACCGCCAAACAGACCGATCAGACCGCCCAAAATATGAAAAAAAGTTCCGACGAAGGTCAGCCCACTCCGGGGCGGAAATCGGCTGCCGGCGCCGCTGAATCGATGAAGCAGGCTTCCGGAAGCCTCGGAAAGGGCGACGCCTGCGCCGCCTGTGGTCAGCAGGGTCAGGCCGTCGAGCAACTTAAACAAGCCGCCGAAGAACTCCGGCGCGCTATCGACGAGGCGCGGGCGGCGGCACAGGAAGAAACTCTTGCTAAGATCAAGCAGATACTCCGCGATGCGCTTGAGCGACAGAAAGAGATTACGAAATTAACAGACAAGACTTACAAACAGCGCAAAGGCGACCAATATGAAAGACCCCAGGTGCTGAAACTGGCGGAACTTTCCGACGGCGAGGGCGAACTGGCTGAAAAAATCAACGGCGCCCTCGCCAGAATACGCGCCGAAGGCACCACTGCCGTATTTCCAATGGTGCTGGATGAGGTTCACGAAGACCTCTCCAACGTCCAGGACCGATTGGCTAAGAAGAAAGCGGGCCCGCTGACGCAATCGGTGCAGAAGGGGATTGCCGAAAGCCTGGAAGAGTTGGTCGATGCCCTTCAGAAAGAGATGCGCCGCCGCAAAAACAAAGGCGGACCGCCGCCGGGCGGTGGTGGCGGCGGGGGCCGACAACCTCCGCTGGTGCCGCCGGTGGCGGAGTTGAAGATGCTGCGAAGCCTCCAAAAACAGATTAACAAACGGACGCTGGCGCTGGACGCCGGCAGTCGCAGCGGCGAAGCCTCCAGGGCGGAGTTGGAAATTCAACATAAAATTATCGCCAAACGAGAGTCGCGCCTGGTCAAGACAACGCTGGAACTGAACAAAAAGTTAAGACACTAGGCTCTGTCTGAAAACTATTTCAGACAGGCGTTCAGCAATCAGCGGTCAGCTTTCAGCAGTCAGCAGTCGGAAAAAGACAAAAAAACGCTGAACGCTGAACACTGAACGCTGAATGCTGAATGCTGAATGCTGAATGCTGATCGCTTTGAAACGATGTCTGATTTTTCGGACAGGTCCTAATCTCATGGCGTCCGAAGCAAGAAACGCCTTAGCGGAACAAAGGACGAGGATCATGATTAACAAGAAGATTTTAATTACGGTATTGGTGTTGCTGACATCGGCCGGTTCGGCCGGCGCACAGATTCTCCCTGGCGAGAAACCCGCGGATTCGACCGACCCGGGCATGATGAGTCTTACGATGACGCCGGAACAACTGGAGAAATTCATAGAAGAGGCCCGCCTTCGACGTCTGGAGATGGAGCGTGAGCACGTAGCCGCCGAAATAAAAGGCGACATGAAACTCAATTTCAATCCGGACAAGACCGACGCTGCGTTGAAGGTCCTCTTCGACAAGCCGAAAAACACATGGGAAGACAACGCCGGACGTATCAGTCGGGCCTTCGCAGTGGTGGATGAGCGGTTCGGGAAGGTCCATGCAGCCCTTGCCGCCGGCGACCACGAGGGCGTTATCGCTGCGATCGAACCGTTCATCAGCGAACGCGACACCAGTTATTTCGCCGCAGCCAAGCGGTTCTGCCTGGCAGAAGCCCTTGCCGGAAGAGGGCGCAGCGAAGACGCCGTCGATGCCTATGCCGACCTGGTCAAGACCATGCCTGACCGGTTCAGTTTTTCGGCATTGGCGCTGCTGCGGGCGGGAAGAACCTATGAAAGCCTGAACCGTTTATATTATGCGATGACGTTGTATAGATTGTGGGTGGACAGTTTCGGACTGCTGGACTCGGAGACTGCAAAAGATTTGGCCGTTCGCGCCGAAAAAATCGCCTCCGATTACGAAGACCCGCTCAAGACCATCGCCGGTAAGATGGATGAAGTTCAAAAACGCCTTTCGACAATCGACAGCGGCCGGGTTACCCAGACCAGACAGAAAGAAATCGTCGCCATGCTCGACGACCTGATCGCCACTGCCGAAGAAAATGCTTCCCCGTCAGCCGGCGGAGGCGAAGGCAAGGGTAAATGCGAAGGCGAAGGCGAAGGCGAAGGTGAGGGTCAAGGCGAAGGCCAGGGCAAGGGAAAGAAGTCCGGCCCGCCCAGGGGCATCGGCATACCGACCCAGGGTGCGACGGTCAGCCAATTGGTGGGCGGGGAGACACTCGCGCCCAGCGGCCTGCGCGAGGTTCACGCCTCCGACCGTACTGACGACTGGGGACGCCTCCCCCCCAGAGAGCAGAAAAAACTCATGGAAACCTTCAGAGAAACAATGCCGGAACGCTACCGGGGAATGATCCGTGATTACTACAGGCAACTGGCGTCGAACCGGACCGCACCCGAATAAACTTATGAATTTACGATATTCGGTATCTTTATTTATTCTGTGCCTGTCCGCATTGGCGGTTTTGGGGCAAAGGTTCGTCGGCGTTCCTGCTTTGGCCTTGGCCGCTTCCGGAGATACTTCTTCGGCCCGGAAGGTGGAGATTGTTCTCATCGACGGTGAGACTTTTACCGCCGGTCCCGTGAGCATCGGCGAGTCAGAGGCCACATTCAGGACCACCGGCGGTGTCAGAAAGGTCCCCATGCGCAACCTCTGGCGTGTGCGGTTTGCCCAGCCGGGTGAACTCATGGAGCGTCCGGGCGGGAAGGTCATAACTCTTCTGGGAGGGGGAATGGTGGGGCTTGAGAGCATAAGGCTGAATGGTGGCAAAATTACCACTAAAAGCGAACTTCTGGGCAATGCCGCCTTTGAGTTGTCCTCGGTCGAGACGATCTATCTTCCAAAGCGAAACCAGCGTCCCGACGAACTGGAAAAACGCTGTGAGGAAATGTCCCTGCGAAGCGGAAAGTATGATTACCTGGTCGCCGAAGACACAAAAGGCGACTGGATTCCCGTTCCGGGCGTTCTGAAAACTATTGAACCTGAAAAAATTACGTTTCGATTCGAGGAGGCGGACCGCACCGTCGGTCTTGAATTTGTCCGCGTGATTAAACTTGCCCGCATCTCGCAAAAATCGGTCTCTCCAGCCGGCCGAATTATCGGAAGGGACGGTTCGGCTATTGACTTCACATCGCTTAAGTTTAACCGGTCGAAACTGTCCGTAATGGCTGATGGTCTGACAGGCGATGCAGTTAATCTGCCGGCAGTGGCTGAAATTCGCTTCCGCTCGGACCGGTTCGTCTATCTGTCCGGCCTTAAGCCCGCCGGGGTAGCCCAGGCCGGTCTGTTTGGCGACGTTAGTTTCCCTTACCGGAGGGACCTCAGTTCCGCAGGCTCACCGTTGCGCATCGGGAAAAAGACTTACGCCAGGGGGTTAGGAATGCACAGCCGGTGCGAACTGACCTATAACCTCGACGGGAAATTCATTCTCTTCGCCGCCGAGGCGGGCATCGACAATGCCGGCGGGAAACGAGGCGACGCGACGCTTAAAATACTCGGCGACGGAACAGAACTGCTCAAGCCGACGAACCTCACCGGCGGAAAAGATGCTTTGCCGGTTCGCTGCGACGTTACCGGCGTGAAGAAACTGACTATCCTGGTTGATTTCGGCGCCGACGGCATCGACGCCGGCGACCACGTGGACTTAGGCGAGGCCCGCCTGGTAAAGAAATAAGCATGGTTCGATCTGTAAACTATGTAATACCGGCGGCAATTAATTAATGCGCTCGGCGGTGTATTGCCGACGGCACTCAATAGTAGAAACACCCGTATGCAACTTTTTGCGAAGTGGGTCCCTTTCTGCCTGCCGGTAGGCAAGCCGACAGGCAGGTCCTGACCCGCCACGCGAGGATTCGCGCCAGAAAAGAGAACATCGAATAACGAACATGGAATTTCGAATATCGAAGTGAAGAAACAGCGGCGGGGTCTGTCAACGAGCCGTGACCGCAAGGGAGCGGTCATGCCAATGCGAAACTCTTGCTGTCCGCTCCCTTG